>DATKMD010000035.1:0-10403 GCA_035542075.1 Thermoanaerobaculaceae bacterium | reverse complement strand
CCTCGACCACGTTCCGAGCCCTCCGGTGGCGCCCCCCGCTTGCGCGGGCGCGGATTTGCCAGTACGAGAGCGGCTCCGGTTCGTCGTCCTGCGCGATTAGCTCAGCTGGATAGAGCGTTGGCCTCCGGAGCCAAAGGTCGTGGGTTCGACTCCCTCATCGCGCGCTCTCGGAAGGGGTTGGAGGCCCGGACGAATCTCGCCCAGGACTCCACCCCGCTCGCGGGCGGCGAGCCGCGACGATCACCTCGTCCTCGACCTCCGGAATGTTCCCGTCGGGCGCTTCGAGCTTCGTCAGGCTTCCCGGATGAAGGCGAGCAGGTCGGCGTTGATGGTCTCGGCCTGCGTCGTTGGCATGCCGTGCGGGAAGCCCTTGTAGGTCTTCAGCGTCCCCTTCTTCAGCAGCTTGGCCGAGAGCGGTCCGGAATCGGCGTAAGGGACGATCTGGTCGTCGTCGCCGTGCATGACCAGGACGGGGACGGTGATCTTCTTGAGGTCCTCGGTGAAGTCGGTCTGTGAGAAGGCCACGATCCCGTCGTGGTGCGCCTTGGCGCCGCCCATCATTCCCTGGCGCCACCAGTTCTGGATGATGCCCTCTTGCGGCTTCGCGCCGGGACGGTTGAACCCGTAGAAAGGGCCCGCGGGCAGGTCCCGGTAGAACTGGGCGCGATTCGTCGCGACCTGGGCCTGAAGGCCGTCGAAGACCTCCTTGGGGAGGCCACCCGGGTTGTCCGGCGTCTTGACCATGATCGGCGGCACCGCGCTGATGATGGCCGCCTTGGCCACCCGGCTCTCTCCGTGGCGCGCGATGTAGTGCACCACCTCGCCGCCCCCGGTGGAGTGGCCGACGTGGATCGCGTTCTTCAGATCCAGATGGGAGGTCAGCGCAGCGAGGTCGTCGGCGTAGTGGTCCATGTCGTGACCGTCGGCGACCTGGGTCGACCGGCCGTGGCCGCGCCGGTCGTGGGCGATGACGCGGTAGCCCCGGTTCAGGAAGAACATCAGCTGCGCGTCCCAGTCGTCGGCGGAGAGCGGCCAGCCGTGGCTGAAGACGATGGGCTGTCCCTTGCCCCAGTCCTTGTAGAAGATCTGGACCCCGTCCTTCGTGGTGATGGTGTTCATCACCGGAACTCCCCGGGCCGGATGAGTCGACGCGGCGTTCGCCTCTCCGGAGCTGGTCGCGAGGTAGAGTCCCGCCCATGCCGCCGCGCCGCCGGCAAGCAGGTTGCGCCTCGAGGCGTCGTGAGCTCCGGCTTCTTCGTCCGCTGGCTTCATGATGGTCTCCCCAGGAAGGAACTGCGTCCGATTGTGTCCGCCCCGGGTGGCCGTGGGAAGCACGGTCCTGGCGCGGGTCGTCGCGGAACGAGGCCGTCAGGGCACCGGGCGCACCGCCTCGATGCCCTCACTCCCCTCGTGCAGCTCCGGGGCGTAGAGGCCCAGCTCCTCGCGCTTCCAGTAGGCGCCCGTCGCGCGCTTCTCTTCCGGCGTCGTGAACCAGTACTGCCACCTGACCGCGCGCACCCAGGCCGGCGGACCGTCGGGGAACGGGTTGGCAGCGAACAGGTGGAGCACCGCCGGGGAACCTTCCAGCAGGCGTCGCTCGGTGTGGAGCACCCAGCGGTAACTCCGCCAGTCCCCGAGCGAGGCGAACCAGAGGTTCCACTCGAATCGCGGCTGGTACGGCGCGTAGATCCCGGGCGGCCGCATCGGGTCCTGGGGCTTGTAGCGGAATGGATAGGGCGTCCAGTGCACCCCGTCGTGCGAGCCCTGGAACTCGATCTCGTAGCGCTCGGAAGTCATCACCGCGAACAGGCCGTAGCGGTTCGCGATCCGGAAGGGCTCCAGGGCGATGGCCGGCCAGAGCAGGGGCCGCGGCAGCTGGTGTGAGATGCCTGGCGCGAGCACGATGGTCGCGTAGAAGATCCATCCCAGCGCGATTCGCGCCGGCCACGAGGTCCGCTTCGCTTCCACCGGCGGCGTGGGCAACCGGAGGAAGCGATCGTCGAGCAGCAGCACGCCCAGGGAGAGGACGATGTAGTTCAGGAAGGCGTAGTTCGCGGTGAGGATGATCCCCGCCTGGAAAGCCGTGGAAAGGCAGAAGCAGGTCAACCGGAACCGGCGCGGCAAGAAGGCGCACCAGACGATCACCAGCTCGAAGGCGAAGATGAGGACCACGCTGAAGGCGTGGAAGCCATGGGGGAAGAGCTGCTGGACGTACCAGCCGATCCACGTCGGAAGCGGGCCGTTCTCGTAGTAGTGGTCCATCGCGGTGAGCGATCGCCACTGCGGGTCTCCGGAGAGGAGCTTCACCACTCCGGACTCGAAGTAGATACGGAACCACTCCCAGACCAGCAGGAAGATCGCCAGTCGCGGCGGCGGGTCGGTGGCGCCGAGACGGGGGCGCAGGCCCCGGGGAGCGAGAAAGAGCGAGATGAATGCCGCCTCGAGCAGCATCCCGTCGGACTGGTAGCTGGCGAAGTCCTGCGCGGCCCCGATGAAGGAGAGGAAGCAGACCGTCGCCACGGCGATGGAGACGCGGGGCGCGAGGTTGAGCACCAGGAGCACCGAAGCGGCGGCCCCGAGGAGAGTGACCGCGAGCAGCGCCCCGTCCGAGGCGGAGATCTGAAACAGGGAGGGCGCGAACCAGAGACCCTTCGCCAGGCCAAACGCCTGGCGCACCTCCGTCAGGTACTCGCGGGCGGGCAGGATGCCGTGCGGACCGATGAGGCCGGTGATCTGGAAGGCGAGCGAGTAGAAGGCGGAGAGGAAGACCAGTCCCAGCGCGCGCAGCCAGAGCCAGCGAGGCCAGAGCGCGTCGCCCCGACTGAGCCATGGGCGCCAGCCGCTCGTCACCGGAGGATCCGTTCGCCGTCCCGCTGGACGTCATCCACCCCTCGACCAATGGGAGGACTGCAACACTGCTGGTCAGCTGAACGCACCCGATGCGTGCCGATCCCGCGTGGGCGCAAGCATTGCGAGTCCGCGCCAGAGCAGGCTCGTCCGTCGCTCGATGTGAGGTTCCAGCTCGAAGCCATTCCCACTCCGGTCACACGCCCACCCCATTCGATTTCGGTCGTGGCCTCGAATATGCAACTACCCATGTAGGAAGGGCTGGTGCGCTCGTCAGCGCCAGCCTTTCGAGGATCTCGCGCATGAACAACGTGAGGCGGGAACCAACGCTGCTTGAATCTCACGCGGCGTCACCCCTTCCGTCCGAGGGCGAGTTGACCTCGCCTTCGACTACAACGCCCTCCGCGGATCTCGATCGGCTGCTGCACGCGCTGGAAGGACGCGCGACCTCGGGACTGTCCTTGACGTCCTTGTGGCTTGCGTTTGCAGATTGGTCAATCCACCTGGCAAATGCACCCTTCAGGCGATTGGATCTGGCACAGGCAGCAGGACGCCAGTGGTTTAGGCTGCTCGATGCCGCGCGCGGACTCCAGGTCATTCGCCCGGCAGCGAATGATCATCGCTTCGAGAGCCCAGCCTGGCGCGAGTTCCCGTTCAGCGTGATCCACCAGGCCTTCCTTCTCGCAGAGGAGTGGTGGGCGCAGGCCAGCGATGCCGGTCGGGGAGTCAATCGCCACAATGCTCAGATCATTGCCTTCACGATACGCCAGTTGATCGACGTCTTCTCCCCCTCGAACTCCCCATGGCTCAATCCTGAGGTAATCCAGGCCACGTATGAGAGTGGCGGCCGCAACTTCGCCGCAGGATTCAAGAACTGGCTGCACGACGTGCAGGAGACGTTGAGCGGTGCTCCATCCGGCAGGAACGGCCTCACCGTCGGCCGCGACCTGGCCATCACCCCGGGCAAGGTGGTCTTCCGCAACGAGGTCATGGAGCTCCTTCAGTACGCGCCAGCGACTTCGAAGGTGCGACCGGAGCCGGTGCTGGTCGTGCCCGCGTGGATCATGAAGTACTACATCCTGGATCTCTCACCGCGCAATTCGCTGATCCATTACCTCGTCGAGCAGGGCCACACCGTCTTCGCGATCTCCTGGCGCAACCCAGGATGGGAACAGCGCGCGACATCGCTCGATGACTACCGGACCAAGGGGATCGTTGCCGCGCTCGATGCAATTCGAGCGATGTGCGGAGAGGTCAAGATCCATGGTTGCGGCTATTGCCTGGGTGGCACTCTGCTCGCCATCGCGGGAGCGGCGATGGCGCGGGACGGCGACGAGCGGCTGGCCAGCCTGACCCTGCTCGCGGCGCAGACCGACTTCACCGACGCTGGAGAGCTGCAGCTCTTCATCAGCGAGGACCAGCTGGCCTTTCTCGAAGACCTCATGTCGGTACAGGGCTACCTCGACAGCCGGCAGATGGCGGGCGCCTTCCAGATACTGCGCTCCAACGATCTGATCTGGTCCCGTCTGGTCAAGAGCTACATGCTGGGCCGCCCGGAAATGGCGACCGACCTGATGACCTGGAACGCCGACGGGACGCGACTGCCGGCGCGCATGCATTCCGAGTATTTGCGCCAGCTGTTCCTCGACGACGACCTGGCGGAAGGGCGGTTCGAGGTGACGGGGAGGCCGGTGTCGATCTCCGATGTCCGGCTGCCGATCTTTGCCGTTGGCACGGAGACGGACCACATCGCACCGTGGCGTTCCGTGCACAAGATTCACCTGCTGAACGACGGCGACATCACCTTTGTCCTGGCCTCGGGTGGACACAACGCAGGAATCGTCAGTGAGCCGGGCCACCCCCATCGCTCGTTTCGCATGGGCCACCGCCCCGCGGAGGGGCGATATGTGGGGCCGGTCGAGTGGGCCGTTCTCGCAGAACATCATGAGGGCTCCTGGTGGCCGGAATGGCGGCGGTGGCTCGGCGAGCACAGCGGTGCGCCAACCGAGCCTCCGCAGCTAGGTGCCCCCGGCGCAGGCTACCCGGTGCTCGGGGACGCACCGGGCCAGTACGTGATGGAGCACTGAGGGCCCCTCCCCTCGATTGCCAGGGGCTCCCCGGCGGTTAGGCTGTAGCCGGCCCCCGGAGCCGCCAGCCCCCCGGGCCACACCCGGGGGTGGGTCATGAACAGGATGATGACGTTGCTCGCGCTGCTCGCCGCATCCGCGGTCTGGGCGGCAGCTCGCGCCGGCCAGACCGTGGTCGTCGGCACCGAGGAGAGCGTGCCCGAGGACCTCTATGTCGTGGGAAGCGACGTCACGGTGCTCGGGACGGTGAATGGAGACCTCGTCGTCGCCGGAGGCAACGTCCGGGTCGAGGGGCCGGTGACGGGGAGCATCCTGGCCGCCGGCGGACGCGTCGAGCTCATTGGTCCGGTGGGGGGGAGCGTGCGTGCCGTGGGCGGCGAGGTGGTGCTGAGGGCAGCCGTCCCCCGCGACGCGGTCCTGGCGGGTGGCAAGCTGTCGATCGCCCGCGGCGCAGCGGTCGGTCGTGACCTGCTCGCGGCCGGAGGCGCGGTCGACGTCGCGGCGCCGGTCGGCAGGGAGGCCCGCCTCGCGGGTCAGGACGTCGTGCTCGGGGGCCCGGTCTCCGGCGACGTGATGATCGAGGCCGGGACGCTCCGCCTCGCCTCGGGTGCTCGCCTCGGGGGGCGCCTAGCCTACGGGAGCGACAAGGCTCTGGTCAGGGACGAGGGGGCGAGCGTGGCGGGGCCCATCGAGCACCACGAGCCCAGGATCACCGCGAGCACCCGCCCGCTGCCGCTCGCGCTGCGCTGGGCCCGTGCCGTCTTGGGCTTCCTGGCGCTGGGGCTCCTCTGGCGGGCGCTCGCCCCAGGGACGCTGGAGCGGACCGAGGAGGCCCTGGTGCGAGATCCGTGGAGCAGCCTCGCGACCGGCCTCGCCGTGCTCTTCGGGGGGCTGCTCGGAGCCGCGCTGGTCTTCGCGATCGGGATGCTCGTCGGCGGCTGGTGGATCAGCGGCTTCGTGCTCTCGGCCCTGGCGCTCGGGTGCGCGCTGGCCTTCCCCCTGGTGGGCGACCTGCTGGGGGGCTGGATCCTCAGGCGGCTGGGCAAGGCGAGCGCCGCCCCCGCCTGGCGGTTTGCAGTGGGGCTCATGCTCCTCGTGCTGGTGCTGCTGATCCCGCTGCTGGGCGGACTGGTCGGCCTCGCCGTCGTCCTCTTCGGCCTCGGCGTGGAGTTCAACACGCTCCGGCGTCACCGGCCGCAAGCCCATGCCTCGCGTCCGCTGGTGCAGGCGGCAGCGGGAAGCTAGAGCGGCAGGCGAAGCTCGGGGCCCCGGTGAGCGCGAGGGTCGACAGGAGACCTGACCTCGGAGCGACTCTCGGCGCCGGGCCTGCTCTCGCGCCGCGACGCTCGCTGGCTGGAGGCCGTCGGCCGGCTCAAGGTTCGCCGGCGGCCGCGGAACGGGTCGGGACAGCAAGAAAAGGGCCGGGACGAGCACTCAAAGAAATCGTGGGCACTGGAGCTCAGCTCGTCCTCGCGAACGCAGCGCAGGCGTCGGCGGTCCCTGGCCCGGCCAGGACCACGCCGTGCCCCGGCGCGAGCACGTTGGGCCGCAAGGCGGCGAGGGCGGAGATGGACTCGGCGGCGGCACGCGCGCTCCACGTCGTGTACCAGGGTGGTCCCGAGAGCCCGGTCCGGTGCAGCAGCAGGCCCAGCGGGGAGTTCACCTTCAACGTCAGGAGAGCGTCCCCGCTGATCAGCACCCGGTCGGCCTCGCGGAAGAAGGAGGCGTGCCCTGGCGTATGCCCGGGAGTCGCGAGCCAGCGCCAGCCGGGCAAGGCCGGAACGCTTCCGTCGGCGTCGAGCACGCGCGCGACTCCGGCGAGGCTCGAGCGCGCCAGCACCGCGTCCCGTCGCTTCCGCCCCATCAGGTTCAGCAGCGGAAGGATGATCCACACGTCGAGCGGGCCGCTACCCGACCTGAGCGCTTCGAAGTCGCCGGTCGCGAGCGGCACCTCGGGCGCTCGCATGAACACCGGCGCCTTCCATGCGCGAGCGAGCGGCAATGCAGAACCGGAGTGATCCGGGTGGCAGTGCGTGAGCAGGATGGCCGCCGGCGAGGTCTCGGCGCCGAACAGCGTCGTGGCCGCATGCTCGATCGCAGCAGCATCCTTCTCCCAACCCGCATCGACCAGGACCCATGACCTGCCCGAGCGCACGAAGAAGACGTTGGTCTGCGTGAAGCCACGCGGCCCGAGGCAGTGCACGTCCGGGGCAATCTCTCGAAGCGCAGCCTCGTTCGCACGGCCCATCGTTCGGCTTCCATGTAATCGCGCCGCCGCAGAATCTGCGATCAGACGTCGGCGAAGACGATTCCATAGGCAGCGAAGATCTCGTGCAACACGCGAGGCAGACCCTGCGCAAAGAAAGGCAGCGCTTGGAGGGTGATGGCGTACGTGTTGAGCGCGCGCCTCAAAGATCTCTGCGGGGAGTCCGTCGATCCCCTGAATGGTCGAGCGGTCGATGCACGCCTCACTGTGCGAGGTAACCGCCGTCGATGGCGTAGTACGAGCCGGTGACGAACGAGGCCTTTTCCGAGCTGAGCCATAGCACCAGCTCGGCCACCTCGCTCGGCTCGCCGAGTCGCCCCAGCGGATGCAGCACCACGAGCTCCTTCTGCGCGACGGGATCCAGGCCATTCTCCACCAGCGGAGTCCTGATGAAGGCTGGACCCACGACGTTCACCCGGATCTTGTCGGCCGCGTACTCGAGCGCGGCGTTCTGGGTGAGCCCCACCAGCCCATGCTTCGCTGCCACGTATGCGACCGAGCCCCTGAACCCCACCTGGCTCAGGATCGACCCCATGTTGATGATCGATCCACCGCCTCCCGCCGCTTTCATGGCCGGGATCTGATGCCGCATGCCGTAGAAGACTCCCGAGAGGTTGATGGCGATCACCTTGTCCCAGCCATCGATCGGATACTCGCCGACCGCCGCGATGGGCCCCCCGATCCCGGCGTTGTTGACCGCGATGTGCAGCGCACCGAACCGCCTCAACGCCTCGGCGACCAGCGCCTCGTTGTCCTCCGGTCTCGAGGTGTCTGCCCTGAAAAAGGAGGCCTGTCCGCCGGCGGCAGTGATCTCCCGGACGGTCCGGGAACCGCCGTCCTCGTTGATGTCCGAGACGACGACCCGAGCGCCAGCCTCGGCGAACTTGTTGGCGATGGCGCGGCCGATCCCGCTCCCGGCCCCGGTGACGATGGCCACTCTGTCCTTCAGCAACATGGTGCGCTCCTTCTCGGGATGACCCCTTGGCCGTCTTCCCTATCACCCCCCGGGCCTGCACGGCTGTGACGTCGCAGCGACCTCGACGCCACCTCGAATGGTTGACCGCGGGAGGTCACGCAGAAGCGCTCGGCGCCGAGACGTCCTTCGTCCGATTGGTGAGTGCAATCCCGAGGACGAAGGACCTCCGAGCTGAGCCGCAGATTTTGCGGGCCTCTCGAAGCTCCCGCCATTGCACGGAACCGATGCCGGCGTTTCCTCGGGCGAGGAACGGCAGAGATGTCCAGCGCTTGCTGGCACACCGGTGGAAGATGGTTACCCTCGAAGTGCGCTGGAGCGTAGTGCTCGGCGCCCGAGTCATCTGCAATCAATCGTTATCTGTCATAGTCACGACGAATCCGAGGTCTCACAATGTTTACTCGCAACGTGCATTTGCAGCTGAAGCCCAACACCGCCACGCAGTTCACCCAGACGCTGGAGAAGGATGTGATTCCCCTTCTGCGCAAGCAGCCGGGGTTCAAGGAGGAAATTGCTTTCATCGTCGGGAACGATGCCTACGCGATGAGCTTCTGGGAGTCGAAGGAGAAGGCCGAGCAGTATGGCCGCACGGGATATCCGGACGTGTTGAAGGCTTTGGGCAACGTCATCCAAGGGACTCCCGAGGTTCAGAGCTACGACGTTTGCAGCTCGACCATTCCGAAGCTCGCGTCCCGCGCCTAACCCGCGAGAAGGGACGCGCCCCGGGCCGCAACTGCGTGCCGCCAACCGGGTCTCCGACGTCATCCGTGGGAGATCCCGGCTTTGAGGAGCAGACCCATGAAACGTTTCTGCGTCAATTTGACTTGTGCGAAGAATGACCCTGATAAGGCGACAGTTGCCTTCGCCATGGCCAACGTTGCAGCGGCTGCCGACAACGAGACCATGGTCTTTCTCAGCGTCGAAGCCGTGCGTCTCTCCCAGAAGGGCTATGCCGATGACATTCGGGAGGCGGCCTTCCCTCCGCTGACCGAGCTCATGATCAAGTTCGCGACGGCCGGCGGGAGAATCCTCGTCTGCGACCACTGCTTCGCGAAACGCAAGCTGGACGCAAACAATTTGGTGAAGGGGGCCACCATCGCCGGCGGTTCGGAGCTCGTGAAATTCCTCTCCGACGGCGCTCCCTGCATTAGCTTCTAGCGAGACACCGGAACGCCGTCCCCCGCACGCGGCCTGGCCTCCTCGCGGGCCAGCGCCCGGTCGAGCGCCAGGAGCCGCGCGGCGAGCTCTCCCGCCTGATGGTGGTGCTGAGCAAGGTGCCCAGGAGCTTCAGCCGCAAGGACGTCCGCACCGGTTCAGTGCCCGGGTCCTTCCTTGGATGACCGTGATCGGCCGATGCCAGGGGGATTCCGGTGATCTGCGCGATCCGGGCCAGGTCTGGCGCTGCGACGGCTGGGCCCAGCCCACGGGCGGCCTCCCGGCCGAGCAGGGCTCCGGAGGTGAGCCGGATGCGGCCCCGGGGGCAGCGGGTGAGCAGGACTGCGCCCGCCGTCCGGTCTGCACTGCGAGCGCGGCGTACTCGCTCTGCCGGAGCGGCCTCCGAATCCCGGGGTGCAGCTCGCACGGCGGGAGCCGTCCGGAGGTTGCAGGTTGCAGCGCCCGAGCGCGGGGAAACATCCCCAGCAGGCCGGACCGCCCGCGGGTCGATGGTCGCCTTGACTCGGTGACAAATTCGTCACCCACCGACACGATCCGACATTTCTGTCTGGCGAGGCGCGTCACGACCCTGATCCCGCCAGCGGGGGTCGGGATCCTGAATGCCGACCGGTCGGAAGGGTCACGACACTTTCGTCGCCTTTCCGGGTCAACCCGACACTTTCGCCTGATTGGAGGGATGTCAGCGGGAGGCTCTCCGCAGGACGACGCGGTGCGGTGTGCGTGGTCCGGCGCTTGCAGCCTCCGGTGTCGGCCCATGCGGCCGAAGGAGATCGGAATGTCCAACAGGGGCCTGGGGCTCGTATTGGTGGTGTGTGCTCTCACCTTCGCGGCGTCGAGCGCGCGCGCGGAGGAGACCATCAAGGTCGGAATCCTCCACTCCCTCTCCGGGACGATGGCGATCAGCGAGACGTCACTCAAGGACGTGGCGTTGATGACCATCGACGAGATCAACGCCAAGGGCGGGGTGCTGGGAAAGAAGATCGTGCCGGTGGTGGTGGACCCGGCCTCCAACTGGCCGCTGTTCGCCGAGAAGGCCCGTCAGCTGCTCACCCAG
>DATKMD010000034.1:0-5137 GCA_035542075.1 Thermoanaerobaculaceae bacterium | reverse complement strand
CGAGGCCCGCGCGGCGAACAAGCTCGCGCGCATGGAGCGCAAGCACGAGCTGCGCAAGCTCGCAAAGGTCGAGCGCAGGGCCGCGTCGGGCGACCGGCGATCGAAGGCCTTCGTCGCCTCCCAGGTCGCGCTCGCCAAGCGAGGCGACAAGCGCGCGAAGTCCAGAGTGGAGAAGATGACCTTGGCCCGCCAGGTGCGGCTCGCGGCCCCGTCGAAGCGCGAGCGCCGGAACCTCGCCCAGGCCGGACGGCTCTACTCCCGCGCTCAAAAGGGTGACCCCAGGGCCCGCCGCCAGATCAGAGTCTTCGAGGTGGCGGCAAAGCACGGCGACCCCAACGCCAAGCGGGCCGTGAGGAGGCTCAAGATCGCCAAGGCCGTCGAGGCCGCCGTCGCCACCGGGGCGATAGTCGCGACCGTCGCCGTCGCCAAGAGCAGGAAGCAGAAGAAGGAGGACAGGCGCACCGTCGCGCGAGTGAAGTCGAAGATGCGGGCAGGCACGGCGTCCCGCGAGGAGCTCGCTGCCGGTGCCCGAGCCGCCAAGGCGGTAGGCGACGAGCGCACCGCCGGCGAGATGGCCATGGCAGCCGCGAGCGCACCCGCGGCCACCGAGCAGATAAGATCTGCCGCTGCC
This sequence comes from Thermoanaerobaculaceae bacterium, assembly GCA_035542075.1. GTDB lineage: Bacteria > Acidobacteriota > Thermoanaerobaculia > Thermoanaerobaculales > Thermoanaerobaculaceae > RBG-13-68-16. Next base: position 4,506 of record DATKMD010000034.1, on the reverse strand, counting down.
GTCGTGTCCGCCAGGCAGTCTGGCAACGCGAGGGCCAAGGAGGTGCTGACCGCCGACCTCGAGTCAGCGAAGACGGGCGATCCCGCGGCCATCACGAGAACCGGCAACGTCGTCGCCGCGAACACCATCGACGACATCCAGCACGGCCGGCCGGTCTCGCCCGCCATGCGCGACGCCATAAACCTGCAGGCCAGGGCCGCCGAGGGCGACCCCACGGCCCGCGCTGAGATCGACCGCATCACCACGGCCGCCACCTCTCCCGACCACTCGCCCGAGGCCACCGCCGCAGCCGTCACCCTCGCCGCCGCGGCCGTCACCGCGAAGGCCCTGGCTGCCAAGCCCAGGGCGCGCGAGGAGCTCCTGCAGAAGGTGAACGAGGTGCCCGCTGCCGACCGCCCAGCCGCCGAGTCAGAGCTCGCCCTCCTCGAGAAGAAGGCCGACGACGGCACCATCACGGCCGACGAGGGCCAGAGGGCCGTCAAGCTAGCCGAGAGGCTCGGCAAGCCGAAGGTGGCGGCCGACATCGCCTCCAAGGCACCGCCCGTCGACCGCGACACCCCCCTGTCGTCGCTGCCCGACCTGGCCCAGCCCCCGATCACGGGAGCGGTCTCGCTCGTCAGGGAGTCGCTCCGCGCGCTCACGCTCTCGACGCGCGACCCGCTCGCCAACTACCGCGAGGGCGTCAGCTCGCGATCGCGAGTAAAGCCAGGCGCGGACACCCTCGGGTGGTCCCCGTTCGACTGGTTCAGGAGGCACCCTCTCGTGGCCCCTGCCACGGCCCTCGCAGCCTCGGCCACGTCGTTCTTGTCAACCTTCGCAGCCACCAAGCAGCCGAAGGCGGCCGCCCCTGCAGCCCCCGCCGCGCCTCCCGCCCCCGCGAAGGCAGCGACCGAAGCTCCCGCCGCTGAGCCTGCCGCGAAAACGGCGAGGGCTGCAGCCGCCGAGCAGTCCGAGACGTCAGGGTCGGGCGACGTCTCGACCGACCTCCTCAAGTCGGCCGTCCGGTCGAAGAGGATGAGCCGCGCCGACTTCAACAAGGTCGTCGCGGAGCGGGCAGGAGCTGCCGCTACGAGGGACGAGAAGACGGCGCTCGGGGCGAAGCTCCTCAAGTTCTTGGCCGAGCACGAGGTCAAGCTGTCTGACCCCTCGAGCGCGGTCGGCGCCGACAAGACGTTCAAGGACTACGTCTCCGAGGCCCTCGGACAGAAGAAGATGTCGAAGCGCGACTTCGGCCGCGCCGTCGACCTGCAGGCCGGGCCAGGCGCCACCCCGCAGACCAGGCAGGCCGTGGGCAAGAAGGTGATCGAGTTCTTGTCCAAGCGGGGCGTCGAGGTCGAGTCCTAGGAGGACGCCGTGCTGGCCGTCCTCGCGGGAATAGCAGCTGCCAGCGGCCTCGTGTGGGCGGCCGCGGGCACCCCCGCGAGGCGCGCGCGCCGGGAGGCGAGGTATTTCAGGTACCTCGTCGCCCGCCTCGAGGCTGGTGACATACTGCGCGACCAGGCGGCCGACGGGTCGGTGCTGGCCCGCAGGCTCAACGACAGGGGGCTGGAGAGGCTGTTCCGCCGGGCTGAGGCAACCCTCAAGAGACGCTCGGTCTAGTAAGATGCTCCCCATGACGCCAAAGAAACCGACGGTGCAGAACATCCCGATCGTGGACCTCCCGTACGGCACGCCCGTGCCGCTCACCGAGCAGCCCCTGACGGGGTCGCGCGCCTTCCTCATCGAGACCCCCATACCCCAGACGGCGAGGTTCGTGGCAGCAGATGCTCCCGCCCCGCCGAGGGAGCCCGCGGCCCCGAGGCTCCACTACCTCACGCTGCTCTCGATCTTGGTGGGGATCTGCCTCGGGGTGTCGGCCATCGTCGGAGGCCTCGGCAAGGCCTTCTACGTCGAGAAGGACGCGTACACGCAGGACAAGATCGAGAGCATCAACAGACTAAACTCCATGACGAGCTCGATGGCGGAGGTGAGCTCCTCCCTCAAGAGGCTGGAGGCGGCAGTGAGCTCGCTGTCCGCGGAGGTCAAGACCCTGAGGGAGGCGCCCGCGAGGCGGAGGTGACGATGAGGAGAGACGACGACACCCCCGAGGTGGTGACCAAGGACGGCACCCGGGCGGAGTACCAGGACGCGGACGTGGAGCCGGGCGAGCGGGCCGAGATCGTGGTCGAGCCGGCATCTCCCATGCGAGACCCCACCCTCTACTTGTCCACCGACCCAAGAGACGCGGCGATCAGGGTCGAGGTCGAGACCGTCTACCACGGCCAGGTCGCCGTGCTGTCGAGCCACGACACCGCCGACCGATTCAGGCACGGCATGCGGCTCCACCTCACCGTCACGCGGACAGAGCCCGTGAGGGTCGTAGTGTCGAGCGACGTGCCCGCCAGGGTAGGAGTGAGCCTCGTGGTAGACGAGAGACCTAACGAGAACGGAGACTGACCATGGGACGAGACGTGACAGCCAGCAAGGGCCTGCTACTCGACGACGCCGACCAGAACATCGGCAACTCACAGACGGTCGTCCCGCAGCAGTCCGCTAATCCCCCGCCCAACGTCGGCACGACGCAAGCACAGACGAACCCCCCGCGCATCATCATTCTCGAGGGCGGCTCGGCCCGCGGGCAGACCGTCTCCGTCGTCATGACAGCCTCGCGCATCATAGGTGGGACGGCCGACAACCCGAACCCGGGACTGCCAGGACCGATCACGGGCATCGTCGAGTTCGGGAACGGCGGCAGATCCACTTCCGTAGAATTCGACGTCCCGATCGGTCCCTACACCGGAACCTTCGCCAGCGCCACTTCAGCCCAGCAGCCCCAAGACGGCGGCACCATCATCACGGTGCCCACCGGAGTGGTCCGAGCCTACGCCCGCTACGACAACCTATTTGTCACCCCGCGACTAGGTAATAACCCTCCTGTGTCATTGGCCCAATTAGCTGGAGTACCTTTCAGTGGTCCCGGCGGACCCATAGGCCCGGCACAAGCCGAACCCGTGCTGGTCAAGGCCATGGCAGCATACTTCACGAGGGCTCGCGCCAAAGCTTACAAGACGCTCCACCTCTACGTCAGCCAGATGGCACCGACAGCCATACTAGTCTCGAGATCATTCTTCTGCCTCCCGGCCTTCGCAAAAAACGTGAAGGTACTGAGACTACCGCTCACATCGTCTCTCTTCATGGAACTGTGCGACGGGTGCAACATCGTGGACAACGTGACCATCGCGGCTGGCAGCTCAGCTCCCACCATCGAGCTGGTCGGTCACGAGAGCATCGTAGCACTGTCGTCAGTGGCACCTACCGACACCGTGACGTACCTGGCACTCGTCTGCGAGGTCGGGATCTGAGGAGGATCAACTAGCCGTGTACATCCAGCCAGCGAACACCCGAGACGGCGTGCACAGCGCCCACGAGCGCACGTACAGCCTCTCCTGCGGGTCGCTCGACTGGTACCTGGGCATCTCCGCCATGCCCGCGGCCGCGCAGCTGCCTGAGTCGGCCGTAGCACTGCACGGCGCCCCGCTCGGGTCGGCGGCCACCACGCTCCAGGGCACCCCCGAGCTGCCCTGGAAGTCGTGCGAGACGTCCGAGCAATCCACTCCCGCCACGATCTTCGGGTCGGGGCCCGCAGGTCTCGAAGCGTACGACGCGGGGTACGCCGCCTTCCACGCCTCGCACGAGGACCGCACGTCGTTCGAGACGAGCACGTGGTTCGAGGCCGGCAGGTCGCGCGCCGTGCCGTACCCGGACGGCTGGTCCCCAGTAGGCGACGGCACCGAGCACGACACGGGCCTGACGACATCAGCGACCACGGCGTCCCCCGAGTCGCCCGGCCCCGCCGCTTTTCCGCCGTCGCACCCCGAGACCATGAACCCGACGAGAGCCAAGAAGAGAGCGACGACGAAGAGACCGAGCTCGAGCTTCACGCGTCCCCTGCTACCTGTCAAGAAGAGCATCTTTTTCACGGCCGCTGTCCTCCTTCGATTGTGATAAAATTGTACCACTGGAGAAGCAGCAGTCAAAATACATTTTTTCGGAGAGATAGCCTACCTACTGTTCGTAGCCTAAAGCGTGGAGTTGACTAAACAGTCCATGAGAAGGAGAACAACATGTTGTCACGCGAAGAAGTAGCTTCTCTCGAAGGTGTCGAGAAAGAGTGTCATTTCCGTCTACTCGAGAACACAGGCTCGACTGTCGGACGATCTCGATACGCGGTCCGTCCTGCTGGGCGAAAAACGACAGTCACTCAGGCGACAAAAGAAGCGACATCCGACCCGAGCTACAAGAGAGCGGCCCACAAGCTCCTCATCGAAAACATGCCCTTTAGTCGCTTAACTCAAGCCGAACAGAGAGCCTTCAATGCATGGCGCCTATCTGTAGGTCAGCCTCCTCTCGGCTGAACCCCTATGCCCCATGAGTTAAACAGATGGCAAGAGATCTCATACTCGGCAGGACGAGGCGCGACTGGAGCTGCGGCTCGGTCGTCCTGCCGCGGAGCCAGGAGAGGCGCCT
>DATKMD010000033.1:0-2459 GCA_035542075.1 Thermoanaerobaculaceae bacterium | reverse complement strand
CTTCGAGGGCGACCGCATCGCCCGGCTAAAGGACCGCTACGAGCCCGCGATGAAGAAGCAGCTCGAGGACTACACCGCTCGCTACGGCGCGAAGCTCGGTCTCGGGCAGCCCGCCCGGCGCGCCTGATCCTCTCGCGTCCGCGGCGGTCGCCTGTTAGCGTTGTGGCGCGCGAACGGTGCCGCTCGTCCCCATCGTCTAGAGGCCTAGGACTCCGCCCTTTCAAGGCGGTAACACGGGTTCGATTCCCGTTGGGGACGCCACCCCGTGAAGGGGATTTACTCCCTTCCGCCCGACTCGCCTCTTCGGTGGGATCTGAGCTCGCTCGCGAGCTCGTCGAAGCCTTGCAGACGTCGCTCGCCGATGGACCAGCGCCGGACGGGTCCGCGCGGAAACTCGACCCAGTACCTCGTCCGGGGGTGAGTCCAGTGTCGCCCCGTCTGGGTGAATCCCCAGATCCTCCATCGCCCCGTCGACTCGCCTCACGAGACTGCGCTTGATGAAGTCGAGGTTGTCCGATTCGTACTCGTTCTTGCCGCTTGCAGGAGGACGGTCACGCCCGCTTCGGCCCACGGCTCGCAGCCCGAGCGTCCCGAGAGCGAGGAGCGCGAGGATCCCCGGCTCGGGCACCGGCGCGTCGGGGGGAACGTCTCCGCGGCATCGCCGCGCCCAGCGGACTCCGAGCAGTCCCTCTGCCACCACCACCTTCCAGTGTCTACCTACCTTTCGGGGGGTCACGGAGGGCGGTCGATGTTGTGTGTCGCCCCGGCCTGTCGGATCGCATCCCTTGCCGCGCTGACCGTAGCCGTGGTCTTCGCGTCCGCGGGCAGCCGGCACAGCCGGCCCGCTCGAAGCGGATTCCGAGAACACGCTCACCAATCCGGTTGGCGTGTTCGCCGGCGTCGCGGCCCGGGAGCGGTGCCATTTGGTGTAGGGTCGAGCCGCTCTGAATCTCGGCGCCGACGGTGGGCCGTCTTGTTCGCTCTGCTCTCTCTCCTCAGGACCTCCGAGTCCCGAGCACTCCAGCTGATTCCAGGAGGGTTCGACACCGAGGCGGTCGCGAGCGGCAACCTCGGCCCGGGGAACCCGAGCGTCTACGAGCCGACCCTGACCTCTTACACGTTCTCGGCGTGCGTGAGCTGCTCCTCCACCTTCTACCCCTATCCCGTGTACAACGCCATCGGCTCGGTCCAGTACGGCGGATCGATCTCGACGGCGACGGGTCTGGGAACGGACACGACGGGCGCGTACCCGGTGACCGCGGGCTCGACCATCGCCTCGAGCGCCACGGCGATCCCGAACGGTCTGCACTTGATGACTTCGTTCAACCTGGACTCGTCGTTGGGGAGCCAGCCCCGCTTCAACTTCCAGGCGCTCTCCGGAGTCGAAGCGGGGTTCTCCGACACCGTCACGCTCACGGGGCCGGCAGGGGGTACACAGTTCGACGTCTTCCCCACCGTGGATCACATCTCTGGGAACCCGAACATCTCGATCAACTTCTCGCTCATCCCGTTCGCCGGCTCGGGAAGTCTGAGCATCTTGTCGACTCCGCTGCTGGCCTGCGGCGGCAACGTGATCGGACCCACGGGCCAGCCGATGCTGTGCGGATCGTCGCTCGCGGGCGATGTCCGGGTCGCGGTCTCGGGCACTATCGAGGCCTATCTCGTCGAGCAGGTCACGATGCAGGACGGGTGGACCAGTGGCTTCTCCAGCCCGCTCTCCAAGCAATCCGAGATCAGTGGAACGGGCTTCGTCCTGATCTCGCCGTCCGCCGACCTGACGTTCACCGCTGCGAGCGCCCAGGGGTACGCAGGCCCCAACGAGGCGTTCCCTACCCCCGAGCCATCCTCTCTGGCTCTGCTCGGCGTGGCGCTCGCGGGTCTGGCTGCTCCGGCTACGCGCAGGCGCCGGGGAGTGCGTCCGCTCGCCGCGTGATTCCACCAGCGGCCTCACCCGAGCGGCCTCGCGCGCAGGCGCCGTTGGGGCGCGCTGAAGGCCGACGGTGCCGCTGTCGCTGAGCGCGGCATCGCTCACCGTTGTCGAGTCGGCGACTCCAGTCGGTATCCCGGTCCCAGACGTTCGTCTGGTCGACGAGGAGGATGCGGAGAAGTCGACGATCACGCCCGCTTCCGGCCCACGGCTCGCAGCCCGAGCGTCCCGAGAGCGAGGAGCGCGAGGGTGGAGGGCTCGGGGACGGGAGCGTTGAGGTGATCCCGGGGGAACCAGGTCGCGAACCCGCCGTCAAACGAAACCCCGAGGAAGATTGTGAGGTAATCGACGTCCGTGACGCTGACGGTAATAGGCCCATCCCGTGGGCCGATCGACGCCGCCGACCACGTTGAACGGGACGGGCGGCACCGCAACGGCCATCGCGGGAGGGGGATCGCACGTCCTCGCGATCCGAGCCGTCCCCGAGCCCGCGGCAGACCTGCTCGGGCTCGCGAGCCTCGCCTCGCTGCTC
>DATKMD010000032.1:0-15713 GCA_035542075.1 Thermoanaerobaculaceae bacterium | reverse complement strand
GACGCGCGCCAGCTCGCGATCGCTGTCGTGACGCTCGTGTTGAAAGGTCATCAGCTCGGGCGTCCAGTCGGTACCGCTCGCCTGTCGGCTGCGCACGAGCAGGAGCGTCAGGGAGAACTCGTCGTACTGCGGCGCCGGCACTGACACGCAGCTGGAGAGACGGGCGAGGTGCGGCTCCACGACCAGGTGCAGGTTGGAGCGGTCGTTGATCAGGCGGACGTACCTCGTGAGGAGCGTGAGGCCTTCACCAACCGTCGCTGCCGTGGAGATCACGTAGTCGAACACGTCGTACGCCCCCGTCGGCAGCGCTTCCGCGACGTGCACGCCGAAGGAGGGGTCGTCGTCGGCTTCGGCCGCCGCCTCCCACAGTCGCCGGACGCTCTCGTGCGGCAACCGGTTGTCGACCTGTGCCAGCGCCTCGCGCGACAGCTGCGCTGCCGTCAGCACCGGCTCGGCGTCGATGCCACGCTTGCCGAGCGCGTCGACTGCCGCCCGTGCGGGTAGGACCGACACGGTCTCGCTGGGTTTCACGTTGGCGCCTCCGGCCGATGCATTTGTCGCCCGCCGCAATTGACGGCCTTGGTTGCTGCTCCCAAGCTTACCGCGTTTCCGAAAGGAGGGGAGCGATGGACAAGATGCTCGTAACCGTGTTCGACAACGAGAGGAAGGCGTATGAGGGTTCCAGGATTCTGAAAGAGCTCGATGCAGAGGGCAGCATCAGTCTCTACGCGACCGCGGTGGTCGCGAAGGACGACGGCGGAAAGGTGGCCGTCAAGCAGGCGACCGACCAGGGTCCGCTCGGGACCGCGGCGGGCCTGTTTGCTGGCAGCCTTCTGGGACTCCTCGGTGGTCCGGTGGGGCTCACGATCGGAGCTGGCGTCGGGACCCTCGGAGGTGCCGTGTACGACCTGGCGCGAGTCGGCGTCAACGACGATTTCCTCGCCGAGGTTGAGCAACAGCTGCAACCGGGCAAGGCCGCCGTCGTCGCCGAAGTCTGGGAGGAGTGGGTGATGCCGGTCGATACGCGCATCGAGGCCGCGGGCGGCACCGTCCTGCGTCGGGCGCGCGAGGAGGTTGTGGACGCCCAGCTTGAAAGAGAGGCAGCGGCGCTCAAGGTCGAGATCGCCGCCTTGAAGGCTGAGCATGCCCAGGCGACAAAGGAGCACAAGGCGAAGCTCGAGGCGAAGATCGACGTCGTCAAGGGCAAGCTCCGCGCGACGCAGGACCGCGCCAGGGCAACGCTTGCGGCAGTGACAGAAGAAGGCGAGGCGAAGATCAAAGCCCTGCAGGCGAAGCTGGCATCGGCGCACGGAGACGCGAAGGCTAAACTCGAGGCCCGAATTTCGGAAGAGCAGGTCAAGCAGAAGCGGCGCAGCGAGAAGCTGCACCAGGCGTGGGAGCTTGCCAAGCAGGCCCTGGAGGAATGAGCGTCATGAGCACTCAAACATCGTTCGAGAAGGTGGGGGAGCTGCGGCCGAAGTGGGGCTGGTTCCTGGCCCTGGGGATCGCGTTGCTCCTCCTCGGCGCGGTTGCGCTGATCGTTCCCTGGCTGACAACGCTCACCTCGGTGTTGGTGTTCGGGTGGCTGCTGGTCTTCGGCGGGGCCCGTGTAGGAGTTGCAGCTGCGGGCGAGTACCTGGGTGTGCGCCAACGACCTCGGGGGTTTCGGCGCGCTGTAAAGCCGAACGTAGCGACTCAGGCCTGCGTGCTTGCATTTTGGGCTCTACATTTCAGTCGGGTCTGAGGCGGGAAAGTCGAGGGGCTATCGCGTTGCCGCTTCTCCTTCAAGTCTTGGTGCGTGGCGGAAATCTCCGCCGGTCCACAGAGAGGGCATGAGCACACCAGGAGGCAAGAACACGGTCAAGCGGCGCTGTAGCGCTAACCTGGAGCCGCCGGAGAAACAGAGATGAGACGGTGCCGACACTAAACATGTGGCGAGCGGCGCTCAGCCATGCGATCGTCGCTGGGGCCGATCCTGACACGATGTGGTCTATCCCGACGAAGAGCTACTTCGAGGCCAAGGCCACGGTGCGGGGCTTGGCCGAAAACCTCGAGGGAGACCAGACCGCCCTCCCGACACAAGCCCGGGACACACTCGAGCTCGCGATCGGTGCGACCTTCGGGGACGCTGTCCGCGCCCTGCGCTCTCGGTGGGATGGCGAGACACAGCTGTTCCGGCTTGAGGATCCGTGGCCGGCAACCCTGCCAGGCTATGCTGCGGTTGCAGCCGAGCTCGAGCGCTGCAGGGCACTCGGCCAGGGTATCGAGGACGCCTACGTGAGGGTCGAGAACGGCCGCGTCACGGGGTTTGGCGGCGTGGAGTATCGCGGGGCGGTCGCACCGGACGGAGACCACTCTCGCGAAGATCCGTGAACTGGAAGCCGTGGCGACGAAGGGCGCACGAGCAGAGCGCTCGAGCGATGGGTGGAGCCAACACAGGCAATCCGGCTCTGGAGAACGTTGCGCCGGAGGGAGTTCGCCAGTCCGAATCCTCTTCCAAAGCGCAGCGAGTACTGTCGCCCTGATCCGACGCGCGGCAGCTAGCGTAACTACTTGACCAGGAACGCGATTGTGGATGGCCCAAGGTCGCATATTCGGAAGTTGCGAGCCCCCGCAACCAATGAATATCCGACCTCCTCCTTTGCGAGGAGGTCTTTCATGTTCAGCACGATCCGAACGTCGACCGCGTGACTCACACCGAGTTCCGGGTGGGCCGTCCTCATTTCCTGCACCGAGACCCGGTGACTTGCGGCGTGCCGTGGTGCGAGCTTCGTGGTCGGCAGGCCGCGGAGTGGGCAGCGGACAACCTGACGTCACGGTTGCGAAGCCACCGTGGGCTGCACGAGGATCTGCTTGACCATGCCTGCAAGGAACTCACGGGCGAGATCGATATCGGTCTCGAAGACGCCGTGGGGGTTCTCCAGGGCTGGGTCATAACGGAACAAGATGCGGCATCCTAAGTCTCGAAGCCTCGACAACGACTGCTGCAAGCGGTCGTCGCCATCTCCTGCGAGTGGCGAGCATCGACAAGGGAGCAAGGTAGTAATATACCGACATTGCGACGCGTTGCTCGCCAGCAAGTATGGTGAGCTGCGCGCAACGAGGCAACCATGAACCTGACGGGACAGCAAGCACAACGCAATGACAAGCCCGCAGCGGCCCGGCGGGTTCGGCCGACCCACGCAACGCCCGGCGCTCCGAAAGATGCCGCCCAGGCGAAGATGCCGCCGGGTAGGACCTGGCTATGGTTCGCACTCATTCTGCTCGCGAACTTGTTTCTGGGGAGGTTGTTGACGCCCGGGCCGGAAGCACCGGTTACAGTGCCCTATACCCTGTTCAAGGCGGAAGTCGGGAAGCGCAACGTCCAGGCAATCTACAGCCGGGGCGAGACCATTGGGGGTCGTTTCAAGGATCCGGTCACCTACTCGCCGGCGTCCGAAAAGAGTGCGGCCCCCCAGGAGGCCTCCAAGCCGGTGAGTTCGTTTACGACGACGTTGCCTTCGTTTGTGGGCCCCGGTCTGGAAGCATTTCTGATCGATCACGGGGTCGAGATCAGTGCCAAACCGGTCAATGAGGCCCGCAGCCCCTGGGCGACGCTTCTCTATAACTTTGGCCCAGGCCTGCTCCTAGTCGGCTTCTATATCTGGCTCTTCCGGCGAGCGTCCAAGCAGGGCGGTGGCTTGGGGGCCGGGCTCATGGGCATCGGCAAGAGCAAGGCGCGTCGCTACGATCAGGAGACGGACGCGAAGGTCACCTTCAACGACGTTGCCGGCATTGACGAAGCCGAGAACGAGCTGATCGAGGTTGTGGATTTTCTCAAAGATCCATCGAAGTACACCCGCTTGGGCGGGACCGCCCCGAAAGGCGTGCTGCTGGTGGGCGCGCCGGGCACAGGAAAGACGCTGCTGGCGAAAGCGGTCGCAGGGGAGGCCGGGGTTCCCTTCTTCTCGATGAGTGCCGCGGAGTTCGTGGAGATGATCGTGGGGGTGGGCGCGGCGAGGGTCCGCGACCTCTTCGGACAGGCGCGCGAGCAGGCGCCGGCGATCATCTTCATCGACGAACTGGACGCCATCGGTCGCGCGCGGGGTCAGGTGGCGATCGGGGGTTCGAGCGAGCAGGAGCAGGCCTTGAACCAGATCCTGACCGAAATGGATGGCTTCTCCGGCCGGGAGGGCATCATCGTGTTGGCGGCGACCAACCAGCCGGAAGTGCTCGACAAAGCGCTTCTCCGCCCCGGACGCTTCGACCGGCGGGTCGTGGTCAACCTCCCGGACAAGGTCGGGCGCGAAGCGATCCTCAAGGTCCACACCCGCGGGGTGCCACTCGCGAACGACGCGAGCCTCGTGGAGCTTGCCGCCGCAACGCCGGGGTTCTCGGGGGCCGACCTCAGGAACCTGGTGAACGAGGCGGCCCTGCTGGCGGCCCGACGCGAGCAGAACGAGCTTCGCCAAAAGGACTTTCTCGACGCTCTGGAGAAGATCGTGCTGGGGCCCGAGCGGCCGCTCCTCTTGAGCCACGCGGACAAGGAGCGGATCGCCTACCACGAGGGCGGACACGCCATCCTGGGCCTGGTGGTCCCCGGGGCCGACCCGGTGAACCGGGTGACGATCGTGCCCCGCGGGATGGCCCTCGGTGTGACCTACCAGCGGCCCGACAGCGAGCGCTACAACTATCCGGAGTCTTATCTCCGCGCTCGGATCGTCGGAATGCTGGGGGGCCGCGCGGCCGAGGAGGTCGTGTACGGCACCAAGACCACCGGGGCAGAAAGCGATCTCGAGCAAGCGACCGGCCTGGCCCGACAGATGGTCACACGCTGGGGGATGAGCGAGAGGCTTGGATTGGTGCAGCTCGCGCCCAGGGAGAACCCCTTCCTTGGCGGCTTGGGTGGCTACGTAGGCGAGCGACCGTTCAGCGAGGAGACTGCGAAGACGATCGATGCCGAGGTCCTCAAGATCATCGCCGAGAGTCACGAGGAGGCGAAGCGACTCTTGAGTGCGCACCGCAAGCAACTCGACGCGCTCGCCGAAGCCCTCGTGGCGCGGGAGACCCTTGACGAGAAGGCGATCCTTGACGCCACGGGGCTCCCGCCTGCGCCGGCCCTGGAGACCGGGAAGTTGCCGGTTGCCTAGAGCACGAGCGGTGGGCCCTCTCTCAGCGTCAGGGATCCTCAGACGCGCCCACAGGGAGTGCTTACCGTAAGTCTCCGTACGTTCGGGGCTCGGAACCCAGGAAGGCCCACCATGGGATGTTTCACGCCGCCCGCGGCGACGAGCGTCCTGTCGTTCCTGAGGCCGTGGAAGCCCGATTGTCTTTCGAGGCTGCGGGTCCGCGAGCGCCACCAGCCATGGGGACGCCCGTGCTAGGTGTAGGCTTGGAACAGGAGGGAGGGGGCTGGAGTTGGCGGGAATCGTCCTGGCTTTGGGCGGAGGCGGCGCGCGCGGCCTGGCCCATATCGGGGTGCTCCAGGTACTGGCCGACAACGGCATCTCGGTGCGGGCCGTGGCCGGGACGAGCATCGGCGCGGAGATCGGCGCCTTCGTGGCGAGCGGCCTGCCGGTCGCCGAGATCGTGGAGGTGGCCACAACCTTCGACTGGAAGCTGACCATGCAGCTGTTCCTGCCCGATCTGCCCACAGGGGGGTTCATCTCCGGCAAGCGGATCCTGCAGTGGCTGAAGGACAAGCTGGGCGAGGGCACGGTCATCGAGAGACTGCCCCTGCCCTATGTGGCCGTCGCCACCGACCTCGAGACCGGTGAGGAAGTGGTGATCGACCACGGCCCGATCATCGACGCAGTGCGAGCCAGCATCTCGCTGCCCGGCACGCTGGCCCCGCACCGCCTCGGCGAGCGGGTGCTGGTCGACGGCGGCGTCGTGAACCCGCTCCCCTTCGACGTGGCCCGCCAGCGCTTCGGCGGTCCGGTGGTCGCGGTGGCGGTGCACGCCGGCGCCCAGGCCTGGGAGCCGCGCCAGCCGCGCCGCCGGCGGCGGGAGTGGAACGAACGGGTGCGCCAGCTACTGGCCGAGGCGTGGATGCGGGGCGCGCCCGACATGCGGGAGGGGCTGGAGGCACAGGCGGAGGTGCTGGGCGCATCCGAGGCGGAGGCCTACGTCTGGCGCCAGCGCCTGGTGCTGGAGCGCACCCTGCACATCGGCGGCATGCAACTCGTCCGCCTACGGGCCGTCGTACAGCCGCCGGACCTGATGCTCGTACCCGACGTGCGCGATATCGGCACGCTGGAGTTCTTCCGGGCCAAGGAGGCGATCGAGGCCGGCCGGGCCGAGGCCGAGGCCAAGCTGGAGGAGCTCTTGCGGCTGGCCAGCTAGGCGGGGGCGACGTGCTGATCGAGGCTCTGCCGGCGGTGTCGCTCCGTCTAGTGTCCGCAGGCCCTGATGGCCCCCCATGGGGCGCAACCCTCAGGGGGCCACGACTGACGCGAAAGTGTGATGGCGAAGGTGGCGTGGTCGTATATTTCGAGGTTGCGAGCCCCCGCGCTCACGCCAGTAGACGGGGCCGACCCGAACGGGTGGCGCTCCCCTCGCGAGGTCCCCGGGGGGAACATCCGGCCCGATCGCGGTCTACTGCCGGGTGAGATGGCGGCGGGGACGGCGTGGGGGTGGGGTCGGCGCATCGGCGGGCAGCTTCACGCGCCACGCTCCCCGCCCATGGGTGAAGGCAAACAGGTAGCGCGACCCGTCGTCACCTGTGCCCAGGGTCAGGAACTCGGTGACGACCGTCGCGAAGCCGGTGTTCTCCACCGCCCAACTCTCGCCGCCGTCCTCGGAGACGAAGACGCCGATATCCGTCCCCAGGAACAGTCGCGCGCTCTTGGCGGGATCGACCAGCACACAGTGCACGGGAACATCCGGAATCGGCGAGGAGCCTTCCGTGCCCATGCTGTCGAAACTACGACCGCCGTCCCGACTGCGGTAGAGGTGCGAGCCGCCAAAGCCGCCGTAGGTGGCGTAGACGACGTCGGTGTTGGCGGGATCGAAGGCGACCCAGGTGACAAAACCCGCGCGGGGCTGGCTCCCACTCCAAATGGTCGAGTCGGTGCTCGATAGGGCCGAATCGGAGTAGAGGATCGTGCCGGAGTTGGTTCCGACGACGACCCGCTCGCTTCGTCCGGGTGCAACGGCGATGGCGCTGGCCTTGCTCGACCAGTCGAAGCCCGTGCTGGCCGCGACCCAAGAGGTGGCGCCGTCAGTAGACCGCCACAGCTGAAGCCCGCCGGTCCAGAGCTTTCGCGGATCGTTGGGATCCATTGTGAAGGGCGTAATGAACAGGAACGCTTCTCGGCTGGAGATGCCCAGGCGGCTCGACCTGAACGTGTTGCCGCCGTCGGTTGATTTCTCCAGGTCGAAGTACTGCGACTGGACGTAGATCACCGACGGGTTCGTCGGGTCTATCGCAGCGTAGCCGCCGTCACCGCCGTAGATCCATCTCCAGCGCTCCGGCCCCGAATCATCGTTGCCCAGAACCGTGCCGTTGTCCTGGGTCCCGCCCAGGTACCTCCTCGCGCCCGGGAACACCGCCCCGTGGTAGAACTGCGTCACGCCGAGGGCGTGGTTGAGATCGTAGAAGCGGACCGTTGACGCCTGGGGCCGGCAGAGGGCGTCGGCGTTCAGACCCACTGTCAAACGGGCGAGGTCGGTGCGATACACCCCGCCGTCGCACGCGGTGAACATGGTCTGATTCAAGCGACCGTCGTATCCGGGGTGGAACACGATGTTGTGCTGGTCTGCGTGGACGTAGGAGGTTTGCGTCGGGTTGGCCCACCAGTACGACGCGATCCCCCAGGTTCTGCCGCCGTCGTTGGAGCGGAAGAGGTCGACGCCGGCGGCCCACACGATGTTTGCGTCTGCGGGGTCCACGGCGATCGTGTTGCAGTACCACCCCATGTTGACGTACACGTCCTGCTCGTCCCAGTCGCACCGGACGTAGTTGGCCGCCACGGGGTTGGTGAGGAGGAGGTTGTCGAGAGGGTTGGAGTTGGTTCCGCGCACCTGGGCCGTCCACGACCCCCGCGCCCCTTCGGTGGACGAGCGAAACACGCCGAAGAGCCCCTGGTCGTAGGGATTCGCGCCCAGGGCGATGTTGCTGGCGGAGAGCGCATAGATCACGCGCTGGTCCGAGGGGGCGATCGCCAAAGTGGTCCGGCCCATCCCGGCCTCCGACAGCACCGACTCCCACGTCCCAGTCCCCTCGGCCGTGCGGCACCGGTAGACGGTGGCCTGCTCGAGGGTGCCGCACGAGGCGAAGATGTAGTCGCTCGAAGTGTCGGTTCGCATCGCCAGGTCGAGGCAACCGCCCCTGACGGTCGTGGCGAGCACTCGTTCCCAGGTCAGCCCCTCGTCGGCCGATCGCCACACGCCCGTGCGGGTGGCGGCATAGATGCGGCGGGGATCGAGCCGCGAGACGACGAGATCGTTGACCCAGTAGAAATCCTCGGAGTCGGTGCTCGGCAGGCGCGACCAGGTGGCGCCTGCATCAGAAGTCACGAAGATCCCGGCGCCCCGGAGGGGGAGCCCAGTGCCGCGCACGTCCTCACGGAAGTAGCCCTCGCCCGTCCCGCCGTAGATCACATCCGGGTTTGCAGGATTCATCGCCAGCGAGTTGAAGGCGATGTTGGCGAGCTGGTCGGTCGCGGTCGCCCACGTGATCCCGCCGTCGGTGGTCTTCCAGACTCCGCCGGAAACCCCCGCGACGTACATGATGTTCGGGTCGGTGGGGTTGATGACGAACCCGCGCATCCGGCCGCCGATGTTACCGGGTCCCAGGTACTCCCAGGCCGGCAGCTTCGCCGTGGCCTCCCCGGAAATGGACTGAGTCTGGGCCAGGCGCTCGGGCGCGGAGGCGAGGGCCAGGGAGTGGCGGGGCATGCGGAGCCGTTGCTCCTCCGCCTTCTGGTAGGCGTGCATGGGGTTGATCGACGGATCGAGCGGCTGGCGCTTGGCCCGGTAGTACGCCTCGGCCTCATCCGGCTGGTCGTACCGCACCGGGACGATCTCTCGCGCAGGCTTGAGGTTCGCCGGCCTGGCGCCGTAACGTCCTTGACCTGCCTGACACCCGGCCAAAACGAGTCCTACGAGAAGGAGCGTGCCGAACCAAGGCACGACCGGCAGTGCTCTGCGGAGATCGCCGTGGGGGAAAGCGTGCCCAGGACCCTGCACTCGCATGGGACAAATTTCGGTCGTCCCTCGTGAGCACGCTACCTGGGGTGAGCGAACAGGCCATTGCGGGAGGGGTGCGGGACGTCGGGAAAGGCGAAGCGCTCTCCGGCCCTTGCCCGGCCGTGGCCGCTGCGATACCTCTTCCGCACCCAAACGCGTGACGTTTGGCGCCATCGGGGCCTCCCTGCGAGCGGACGTCCCCCCGCGGCGCTCGCGTGCCTGCCCAAAAACCTCCTCACCGCCGTCGGGGGCTCACGCAACCGCGGCGGTGGGTGCCGGACAATCCTACGCGTTCTCGCAGCGGATGGTTTGCATTCCGGGCGACTGGAACGTTGGGATTTCGCGTTCGGCCATCGGCGCCCGGGCAAACGTTCGGCTCCTACCGCTGGCTTTTCCCAGGGAAGAGCACGTTGACGGTACGGCTGCACGCGGCAGTCAAAGCCTTTACTACACAATAGGTTCGCATAATCCCTTCTCGCGAGATGGACACGTGCCTCATTAATCGCACAAGAGGGCGGCCGCTGCTGCGATGCTACGATCCGCTCCAGATCACGGGGAGGGGCAAGGATGAAACGGGACGGCGGGATTGCGTGCTGTCTTTTGGCCGCGGGGCTGCTCCTCGTCGGCTGCAGCACCGCCAACTGCGCCCTCGCTGGAGCCGACACCTGGAGGCACCCAAGCGACCGTCTCGGGGAGGAGGAGACATGAACATCGTGGCGTTGATCATCCAGTTGCTCAGCGGTGCGGTCGGCGGCAACATCGCCGGTGCTTTGCTCAAGAAGCTCAACCTCGGCACGCTCGGGAACTCCATCGTGGGCATCCTCGGTGGCGGGCTCGGCGGGCAGTTGCTCGGGATGCTGGGCGCGGGCGGCGCCGGGGCGGCGGCCGGGTCGCTCGACATCGGCTCGATCATCTCCAGCATCGCCGGCGGCGGTGTTGGCGGGGGCGTGTTGATGGCGATCGTCGGGCTCATCCGCCAGGCGATGAGCAAGGCGTCCTGAGCACTTCCTGGCTGCCGGCCGCGTCGAGGAACTCGCCCGGCCGCGGCCAGAGCGCGGGCGTTTGGCTCCCGGGTGAGTGCGGCCGGGGCTCCTCGGCTAGCCGGGTATGCGCAACTTCTGGCCGACCTTGATGAGGTCGGGGTTGGTGAGCTGGTCCTTGTTCGCCTCGAAGATCTTCATGTAGAGGCTGGCTTTGCCGTAGTACTTTTTGGCCAGCCCGCTCAGAGTGTCGCCGGAGACCACGACGTGCCACGGACTTTCGGCCGTCAAGATGGCACCAGACCCGGCCGGCCAAGCTACATCTTGTCGGCAAGTGCAGTGATGGTCTTCGGCTGTCGGCGGAGCTATTCTCACCTATCACACGGAGGCGACGATGCGATGGAAACCCGGCGGGCGAAGCGAGGATCTCGAGGACGTCCGTGACGAGGGCGGAGGCGCAGGTTTCCGGATCCGGGGACCGCACCTCGGGATCGGCGGTTTCCTGTTGCTGCTCGTGCTGTCCCTGCTGTTGAAGCGTGACTTCTTCTCGTTGCTCGGCGTCACGGGCATGAGCTCCCCTTCAGTCGGGACGACCACGTCGCAGCCGGTGCAGCGCGGACCCGAGGACGAGAAGGAGGTGCAGTTCATCTCGTTCGTGCTCGACGACGTGCAGAAGACGTGGTCGCAGGCCTTCGCACAGGCGAACCAGGAGTACCCGCACGCCAAGCTCGTCCTCTTCAGCGACGTGACGCGCTCCGGGTGCGGGTTCGCGGAGGGCGCCTCGGGCCCCTTCTACTGCCCCGAGGACCAGAAGGTCTACATCGACCTCTCGTTCTTCGATGAGCTCAAGGCGCGCTTCGGCGCCCCGGGTGAGTTCGCGCAGGCCTACGTGATCGCCCACGAGGTCGGCCACCACGTGCAGAACCTGCTCGGCATCGACGCCAAGGTGAGACAGATGCAGGCGCGCGACCCCTCCCGGGCCAACGAGCTTTCGGTCCGCCTCGAGCTGCAGGGCGACTGTCTGGCCGGTGTATGGGGCTACTCGACGGAGCAGCGGGACATCCTTGAGCAGGGCGACGTGGAGTCCGGGCTCGCCGCCGCGGCGGCGGTAGGTGACGACCGAATTCAGCGCCAGGCGGGTGGGCGGGTGAACCCGGAGAGGTGGACGCACGGCTCCTCCGAGCAGCGGGTGGCGTGGTTCCGGCGCGGCCTCTCGACGGGTCGCATGGACGCCTGCGACACCTTCTCGGCCAGACACTGAGCAAGTTGAGGTCTCAATAAGCCCGGAAGTCACCGGGGCATCTCCGTGAAGCAGGTGGTTTCGCTACAATGCCGGCAGGGTCGGGTCCAATGGCGGGGTTCCTCGTCCTCGAGGGGGTGTCAAAGAGCTTCGGCAGCGTGCGCGCCGTCGAGAGCGTCTCGCTCGCCATCGAGCGCGGTGAATTCTTCTCGCTGCTTGGACCGAGCGGGTGCGGGAAGACGACGCTGCTGCGCGTGATCGCCGGCTTGGAGCGTCCGGATGCCGGTCGCGTGCTGCTCGACGACCAGGACATCACAGCGCTGCCGGCGAACAAGCGCAAGGTCAACACGATCTTCCAGAGCTACGCGCTGTTTCCCCACATGACCGTCCGCGAGAACGTCGCGTTCGGTCTCAAGGTGGCAAAGCGGCCAGCCTCCGAAATCGAGCGCGAGGTGGAGCGGATGCTCGCCCTGGTTCAGATGCAGGACCAGGCCGACAAGCGCCCGGCGCTGCTGTCAGGTGGTCAGAAGCAGCGCGTCGCCGTGGCTCGCGCCCTCATCAACCGCCCTCAGGTGCTCCTCCTGGACGAACCGCTGGCGTCGCTCGACCTCAAGCTGCGCCAGCGCATGCTGCTCGAGCTCGACCTCATCCACGACGAGGTGGGCATCACCTTCCTGTACGTCACACACGACCAGGGCGAGGCGATGAGCCTTTCGGACCGCATTGCGGTCATGAACCGGGGAAGGGTCGAGCAGGTCGGGACTCCGGCGCAGGTGTACGAGGCGCCGCGCTCGAGCTTCGTTGCGGCCTTTATCGGCGACACCAACTTCTTCGAGGGCCATGTCGTCGAGCTTGTGAACGCGGAGTACAGCCGGATCGCCATCGATGGCTTGCCGCCGCTGCTCTCATTCAACGACACGGCGAAGCAGCCGGGAATGCCGGTGTATCTCTCGGTCCGGCCTGAGAAGCTGCGCATCCTGCGTGAGGCGCCGGTGCCTGACGGGCGTCACAACGTCCTCGCCGCCCGGGTCGAGGACGTCGTGTACCTCGGGACGCACACCCGGTTCTGGGTGCGCGCAGGAGCGCACCGGGTCGCGGTCTTCCAGCAGCAGGGCCGCTTCCTCCTAGACGAGCGGCCGGTGCGCTGGGGCGACGACGTGTGGATCTCCTGGCACGCCGACGACGGCTTCATGATCGAGCGCTTCAGCGAGGCTGACGGCGGACTTGTCGAGCGACCCCCACAGAAGATAGGCGAGGAGCCGTCGGCGATCAGCGAGGCCGCTGCCGGCGACTCGAAGGAGTGAGTGGAGGGCGGGTGAGCACGGCGACTCCACGAAAAACCGGCGAATGGCCGCTGACCCTGCCCTCAATGGTCTGGCTCGCGGTGCTGGTGCTGGTTCCCGCGCTCATCGTATTCGTGGTTGCCTTCCGGTCGGCCGACCCGTACGGGGGTGTGGGCGCCAGGTGGACACTCGACACCCTCCGCGACCTTGCCCGGGAGTCGTACCTGCTCATCGGCTGGCGGACGGTGTACTTGAGCCTGCTGACGACAACCCTCTGCTTGCTCTTCGCGACGCCGATGGCCTACTTCATGGCCAGGGTTTCAGAGCGGTGGCGCCACGTGCTCCTGCTCCTGGTGGTGGTTCCCTTCTGGACCAGCTTTCTGGTGCGGATCTTCGCGTGGAAGGTGGTGCTCCACCCCGAGGGTCTGCTCAAGCGCGCCCTCGCTGCGCTGCACCTCGTCTCGCCGGAGGCGACGCTGCTCTACAACCCGGGCGCCGTTCTGCTCGTGATGGTGTACATAAGCCTCCCCTTCGCGATCCTGCCGATCTATGCGGCCGCAGAGAGATTTGACTTCTCGCTCCTCGAAGCCGCACGGGACCTCGGGGCCGGGTCGCTGACGGCGTTCCGATCGGTTTTCATGCCTGGAATCCGCAGGGGGTTGGCGAGCGCCGCGCTGCTCGTGTTCATCCCCTCGCTTGGCTCGTACATAGTCCCCGACATCGTCGGCGGTCCCCGCAGCGAGATGATCGGGAACGTCATCGCGCAGCGGGTCTTCTCCGACCGCAACCTCCCGCACGCGGGCGCGCTCTCTGCGGTGCTGACCTTGCTCGTGCTGGCGCCGATGCTGGCGGCCCTCGTGTTGCGCAGCCCCCAGGAGGAAATCCCGGCGCGAAGGGCAGGCCCAGGGTGAGGCGCAGCCGTTTCCCGCTGCTGGTCACGGTTGCCGTGATCGTGTTCTTCTACCTCCCGATCCTGGTGCTTGTCGTCAACTCTTTTAACGCGTCGCGCTTCGGCTCGAGCTGGCAGGGATTCTCGCTGCGTTGGTACGCGGGCTTGGTCACGGAGCGGGAAATCTGGGCGGCGCTGCGCGTCACGCTGATCGTGGCGGTGAGCGCGACAGCAGTTTCGGCCGTGCTCGGCACCACAGCGGCGCTCGCGATGCACCGCCACCGCACCCGACTCCAGCGCTTCCACTCCCTGCTCATTGCGGTTCCACTGGTAATGCCCGAGATCCTCATTGGGATAAGCCTTTTGCTCCTCTTCGCGATCATCGGCCTGGGGCTGGGGATCTTCTCGATCTTCCTTGCTCATGTGACGTTCTGTCTGAGCTTCGTGGCGATCGTCGTGCTGGGGCGGCTCGAGGGGTTTGACGAGTCGCTACTCGAGGCGGCGCGCGACCTGGGAGCGACGTGGTGGACCGCGACTTGGCGCGTGCTGTTGCCACTACTGGCGCCGGGGATCGCCGCGGGCGCGCTGCTCGCGTTCACGCTCTCCATTGACGATTTCGTGATCACGTTCTTCGTGGCCGGGCCGGGCGCAACCACGCTGCCGATCCGCATCTACAGCATGATCAAACACGGCTCGCCGCCGCTGATCAGCGCGCTCTCGACGCTCCTGCTTGTCGTAACGCTCGTGGCCGTCTGGCTGAGTCAGAGGCTCATCGAGAGGCGGGCGTGAGCACGAGCACCCGGTTGGTGCTTGTGGCTTCGTTCGCGGTTGTGCTCGCCTGGACGGCCTGCCGTACCAGGCGGAGCGAGCTGCGCGTCTACACGTGGGCGGACTACTTCAAGCCCGCTGTAGTCGCGCGGTTTGAGCGACAGGAAGACTGCAGGGTGGTCGTCGACACGTTCGACTCGAATGAGGCGATGTACGCCAAGTTGAAGGCGGGCGCGAGCGGCTACGACGTCATCACGCCTTCGAGTTACATGGTCCAGGTGATGGAGCGGCAGGGGATGCTCCTGGCGCTGGACCACGGGGAACTGGCGAACCTGGTCAACGTCGACCGGACGATCCTCGCGGCGATGATCGACCGAGAGATGCACCACAGCGTGCCGTACATGCTGACGATCACTGGGCTGGCGTATCTCGGCGGGCGCGTGGCGGACTTCAGGCCGACCTGGGCGATGCTGGATCGGCGCGACCTGGCGGGCCGAATGACGATGCTCAACGACATGCGCGAGACGATCGGTGCCGCCCTGAAGTTCCTCGGCTACAGCCTTAACTCGACCGATGAGGTCGAGATCGGGAGGGCGCGTGACGTTGTGATCCGGTGGGAGAGGAACCTCGCCAAGCTCGAGAACGAGCAGTACAAGAGCGGCCTCGCCTCGGGGGAGTTTCTGCTCGTGCACGGGTACTCTGGCGACATCCTCCAGGTGCAGAGGGAGAACCGGGATATCGTGTTCGCCGTACCGCAGGAGGGCGCATCGTTCGCGTGCGACGATCTGGTGATCCAGAAGAGCGCCGCCAACGTGGCGCTGGCCTACCGGTTTATCAATTTTCTCCACGATCCCGCCGTGGCCGCGGAGAACACCGAGTTCCTGAGCTACCTGTGCCCAAACTCGGCCAGCTACGCGCTGCTGAGCGAAGCCACGCGCGCCAACCCCGCGCTTTTCCCGTCGCCGGAAGTCAGAGCGCGGTGCGAGATCATCGTGGATCTCGGACCTGCCAACGTCCTCTACACCCGTGCCTGGGACGCGATCAAGACCGCCCGCTGATCTCGGACGCCACACGCCGATCCGCGCCGGCCGGGAATTGCTGAACGTGGTGCCTGAGGGAAACAACGGCGCCCGGAGGGCTCGCCTCCGGGCGCCGCGTATGTGACCCTGGCTTTCGGGACCTAGAACATCCAGCCGATCTCAAGCCCGAACACGTCGAAACGGGGCGTGCCCTTCGGCTGATCCATCCATTGGCTGGCGTAGCTCAGCCGGAGGAACGTACTCGGGTTGAACGCGTAGCGCACACCCAACATCGCCTGATAGGAGAAGCTGTCCACGGTCTTGGTCGGGTAGTAGGTGGAGCAGATGTAGCCGTACCACGGA
>DATKMD010000031.1:0-29023 GCA_035542075.1 Thermoanaerobaculaceae bacterium | reverse complement strand
TGGAATCCCCATCCTCCCGAGCTGGGCCAGCTGCGCATCCGGCTTGTCGAAGGTCGCGATGACGATCCCGTCCACGGCGGCGCGGGGCAATTCGCAGACCGGCTGCACCGGCAGGCCGAGGAACTGGCCCCCGCCGTCTCCCGCGAAGATTCCCACCGGCTCGAGTCCGAATTCCTTGAGGGTGAGGTAGGCGAGCTCGGCCGCCTCGCCTGCTCCGCAGAGCGCGATGCGCTTCATCCCGTTCTGGTTCAGGTGGCCCATGGCTTCTCGCAGGTTGTCGCGCGTGCGCCGGAACAGGTTCAGCGAATGGCCCATGTACTCGTAGGTCAGGCGGGCCTTTTCACCCACCCCCTTGGGAGTGAGCACGTAGCGCAGCCGCTTGCGCGCATAGGGCTTGGTGGGGAATTCCCGGATCTTGATGAAGCCCTTGCCGGCCAGACGCTTGAGATAGAGATTGGTGAGCCCCAGAGCCACGCCCAGGCGCTGGGCGAGGGCGCGCTGGGTCAGCGGCACCCCTTCCTCGATGGCCGTGAGGATCTCCAGCTCCCGCTCGACGTGCCGCTCCTCCATGGCCATGGCGTTCAATATATGAACACACGGGGAGCACGTCAAGCAAGTTCCTAGGAGCTTCCTCTAATGAAGGTGACGAAGCGGCGAGGGTCCGCCAGCTCGCGGGCGTACCGGAGATTGGCTCGGGTTCCGGTATGGGTCAGCCACAAGAAGCCGGCATAGGCCGCGAGAGCTACGGCCATGCCCGAGGCTATGGCAGCGGGCGGCGCCACTCCGGCCAAGGAGAGTACCCTCCTAGTCCCCTCGTTGACGACCACCAGGACAGCGAAACCAGCCATATAAGCTGCCGTCAGCCATTGAAAACCGATGCCCGCCAGGTCGCGCGTCCACCGAATGAAGACCCAGCAGGGAAAGACCACCAGGAGGAGACGAACGGTGGCCGCTCCCGTGCCGCCCCAGATCGGGACCAGCGCCACCATCGCCAGCAGGTAGACGACCAGCCTCAACAGCACGACCGGCACGAACCGCGCGTGCTGATCCATGGCGTAGAGGACGAACTGGTATGGGTTGAACGCCGCCTGGGCCAGGGCCGCCACGACGAAAACCATCAGCGGGTCGACGGCGGGAAGGAATCGCTCCCCGTAGATCAGCGCGACGATGGGCTGACGTAGAGCCCAGAGCCCGAACGCCGCCGGCACCGCGATGAAGAGCAGCCTGTCGACCGCGGAGGCGAAGACCCGCCGGGTCTCGGCCGCGGCCTCTCCCCCGGGAGCCGCGAAGAGGCGCGAGAGCCTGGAGAGCAGGAGCTGGAACGGATAGGCGTTCAGGGTCCCGAGGATTTCCCAGAGTACCCGTGCAACCTGGTAATAGCCGGCCGCTGTCAAGCCAGCCCATCGCGCGACGAGGATGCGGTCGAGGGAGTCCTGAAGCATCCCGATGGGACTCGTGATCAGAAACGGGCGCGCGTAGCTCCAGTAGGAGGCGAGGGTCGCACGGTCGGGTCCCCTAACCGTGATGCTCCGGCGAACGATCAAAATATATGTGCCCACCGCGATTGCCGTCGCCCCTTCGACGAGCAGAGCAGCCGCCACCCAGCGGATGTCCGGCGCCCAGACGAGCACCGCCACCGTAGCCGCGAAGCGCAGCCCTTTAGCGGCCATCTGCGTCGAGGCATGGGCAACGGCCCACTCACGCCCGACGAAAGCGGTGCTCAGACTGGCCGAGAGATTGGTCAAGAGCTGGGCCGCCAACACAAAGAGCACCACGGATACCGGCACGCCTGACGGAATCACCAGTGACCCCCAGCGTGACGTCAGGAGAATCACGATGAGAGCGGTTCCCTGGATCGCGAGTTGGAGTGACGCCATGGTGCCAACGCAGCGGCCCAGGTCCGTGCCCTCTGCCACCCGCTTCTGGTGCGCCTGAGCAAAGCCGGGGAGCAGGAAGGCGCTCAGGAATCCGACGAAACCAGCGCTGAAGCCGAGAATGCCAACCGCCTCGGGCCCGAGAACCCGAGCGATGAGAACTGTCGACAGGAGGCCAAAACCGTTCGCCACCCATGTGCCGGTGAAGAGAACGACGGACTTCCTGCCCAGATCGCCCTGAGCGCTCATTCGATCACGCCGAGGCGCCCGCTCGCGCTGCCGACGTACCAGACACGCCCCTCTCCGTCGATCGTCAGGGCCCGTACCCGGGAGTGCGGCGTGAGCAGCGCGATGGCCGTCATCTGCTCCGTGCCGGGATCGAAGCGGACGATCGTATCGGCCATGAACTCGGCCACCCACACTGCTCCGGAGGCGGCGACCGCGACGGCGTAGGGACTCGACCCCTGCCCGGAAGGCATGGGCCAAGAGCGCGTGCGGAGCGTCATCGGGTCAAGACAGAGGAGTCGATGGGAGCCGAACAAGGTGACCCAGATCGCACCGTCGGGGCCCGCGGCAACACCGCGCGGCCTGCTGCCGGGAGGTAGCGGCAGCGGGGTGACGGCCCCGTCGGCTTGGCTGATACGCGCCAACTGGTCGCCGCCCGGCTCGGCGACCCAGATCCCGCCGCGCCCGTCGACCGCGATCCCGTCGGGGCGCAGCTTGGCGGCGCCTAGCTTGATTTCGCGAACGGCGAACCCTCGGTGCACGGGTTCGGCGCCGTGTGGGAGACGCCCGACAATCCCGTCGGAGTGAACGGTGAACCACAGGTCGCCGCCTCTCGGGTCCCGCGCCAGGGCCCAGGGCGCCGGGAACGCTGCATAGGCGGTCAGAATGGCGGGAATGGCGAATTCCTTCGGCTTACCGCCGGCCGG
The DNA here is from genome assembly GCA_035542075.1 of Thermoanaerobaculaceae bacterium. Lineage (GTDB taxonomy): Bacteria > Acidobacteriota > Thermoanaerobaculia > Thermoanaerobaculales > Thermoanaerobaculaceae > RBG-13-68-16. Next base: position 26,217 of record DATKMD010000031.1, on the reverse strand, counting down.
ATCCTGCCGGCCGACGAATGCGAGGCCGCTGGCCGCGAACCAGACGCCGCCGCCAGAATCTGCCAGCAGTCCCACAGGGCGGGCATTCATGGGCAGCGGAAATTCCTTCGACTCTCCCGTTTTCGGATGGAAGCGAACCAGCTTGTCGGCAAAGGTCGAGGCGATCCAGATGGAACCATCGGGCGCAGCCGCGATCCCTGTCGGAAAAGCCAGTACGGGCCGCTCGAACTCGCGCACAGAGAGCGTTCGCTGCGGCTGCGCTGCGCCAACCAGGAGCGCCGTGGCGAGGAGCGCTCCGACGGTCGAGACTGCGCTACGCCACGTCATGGCTGCGCCTCCGTCCGGCTCCGACGAGCGCTCCGGCAAGAAGGAGCACACCCGCCGCGGCCAGCCCGAGCCCGGGGAAAAATCCAGGTGAGACGAAGCGCCAGCGGACGACGTGCGGCCCCGCTGGCACCGTCACACCCTGGAAGAGCTCGTCGACTGGATAGATGGTCGTCAGCGTCCCGTCGATGCTGGCGCGCCAGCCGCGCGAACGGGTTTCGCCCAAGACGACGAAGGTCCCCTGAGGAGATGCGACATCCACGGTGACATCACCCGGACGCCATTGTGTCCTGAGCGTGACCTGGTCCAGGGGGCTGAGGGCTTCCTGCGGACACCCATAGCAGAAGGGCCCAAGAGCCGGCAGGGAGAAGATGAGGGGCGTGACCCCGGCCGGGCTCCTCGGCTCCGTCACCCGCCGCATGCGGTCGACTGCGTAGACGAGCGGACGCGCACTTTCGATGCGGTACAACCTGAAGCCGTTCTCCTCTCCCACGAAGCTGAGGCGAGGGTGAATCGGCTCTCCCACTCCATCCCAGAGGATCCAGCCGATACCCAGTTCCGCATAGACGTCCACCACATCGTCCCAATCGGCGAGTGGCGTCGCCGACCGCTGCATGAACAGGAGGCCCGGCAACCGGTAGGTCGCGCGGGCGAAGTAGTGATTCGGCACCTCGCCGAAAAAGTGTGCCGCCGGTATCCCGAGAAGCAGGTTGTGCTGAGAGCTGAGAAGCGGCGCTCGCTGGTCGTCCGACTGACGATCCGAGCCGGTGACGAATACGGCGGCTGCTCTCGACGAGGCCTGGATCCGGGCCGCGAGTCCCGTTGGCAGCGTCCGCTCCCACCGCGGATTGATATAGGCCCATCGGGGGTCGTACCTCGTCTGCCATGCGCAGGAGGCGAGCGCGGCGACGAGAAGCCCTGCCAGGAGCTGCCGCCGCCAGATTCTCGTCTCGCGCGCCGCGAGCTCGGCGAGGAGCAGGACCCCAAGCCACATGAAGGGCTCAAACACCCGCTCAGGGAGACGGAAGGGAAGGAGGGCAACGCCCGTCGCCCACATCGGCACGGCCAGCCACGGCACGGCGTGGAGGAGGCCGAACAGGAAGTAGACCGCGAACACCGGCCACCACAGGGTGCCCCTGATCCGGCCCACGAGCGCTCCCAAACCGATCGCGACCCATGCGCCCCAGGGAAAGAACGTGGACCGCCAGAATGTCGACCAGCTCATCCGGTACTTCCACCAGGTGTACGCGCGCACCAGATGCCAGTCCTCGAACTCCATGATGCGGCGGCGCCCCGACTCGGCGTAGTGGGCGGCGGCGGGGAGCAAATACGGCGCGACGAATAGCCCGGCCGCGACGTGGCGAAGCGCCAGCGCCGGCAGCCTCCGCCGGAGGGCGCCCCGCTCGACCCAGATGGTGAACACGAGGAGGAGGACCGCATAGTAGACACCGTACTGTGGATGGAAGCACAGCACCCAGAGCGCCGCGGCGACCGACCAGGCGGCATCCCATCCGCTGAAGCGCTCCCGCCCGGCTGCTTTGACTGTGAGCCAAAGGAGCGCCGGCACCCACGCTCCCGTGCTGAGATAGGTGATATCGCCGAATTGAATCAGGGAGCCTTCCGCGAGCATGCTCGCGCTCCCGGTGACAACGATGATCCAGAACGGCCAGCCGAGGGCGGAGCACAGCAGGACCAGTCCCACAATCTTGAGCGCCACATGCAGCAGGAAGTACCAGCGCCAGGCCTGCGCGGTCGGCATCGACGCGACGAGAGCCCAGTTGATCGGGTACATAGGACGGTTGCCGAGGTCCTGCACGCGCGGGATACCGAACGCTTTGTCGGGATTCCAGAACCAGGCTCCCCAGGAGAAATCGCGCAGCACGCGGCGGTCATACTCCATGGGACCCATGAAGTCGGCAGGACTCGTGCCGCGGTTGCGCCCGCGCGCGTCGGTGACGAGGTCCCGGTACACGGGGGACAGCGCCGTGATCAAGGCGGTGACGAGCAGACAGGCCGCCAGTATCCGTAGCGTGGGCTTCACCGACTCTACGCGCGCGGCCGCGCGACGGCGATGAGAGACTGTCCGAAGGGGATGCGGAGCACGCGGCACGCAAGCCAGTCCACCGCGCGTGCGGCGGGAAGGACCAGGGCAAAAACACGGATCTGGCCGTTCACCACGGGAGCCGAGAGATCGCGGACCGGCAAGAGCTTCGCATTGAGATACCAGGCGAGACCGCCCGCCGGATTGAAGTGGCGCGCGTGGAGAATTTCGAATCCCGAGGCCTCCAGCAGTCCCCTGAGTCGGGCGAGCGAGTACCGACGGCGGTGATCGGCCAGCCTGTCCATATCGCCGTAGAGTGCCTGATGCGCGGGGACCACGAGGATGAGGCGACCGCGCCCTTCGCCGAGGATGCGACAAAAGCCGGCGAGCGCAAGGCTGTCGTCGGGAATGTGCTCGAGGACATTGAGGCAGGTGATGGTGTCGATGCCCCGCCCCGCCATGCATAGGGCGAAAGCGGGATCGGCGATGTCGGCCCGGACCGTCTCAACCCCGGGAAAGCGCCGGCGGACATCGTCGAGACACTCCTGGGAGAGGTCGGCCACCAGCACCCGGCGACCTTCGAGTCCCGGGAGGTGGATACCAGGGCCCGTACCCACGTCCAGCACCGTGTTGCCCAGCCACCGATCGAACTGCGAGAACATCCAGCGGTAGTATTGGGGGATCTCGAGCATGGCGGAGGACATGGTGTCGGTGCCCGTCCGCGGAGCCGAGATCGGAATGGGAGCAGGATCGCTCACTGGCGCCTGCGGGAATTGGCCATGAGATCGGCGAGAAGGCCGAAGCAGAAGAACACCCCGCTGAAGAGTATGAAGAGGACGCCGGGGAGCCAGAGACCCCAGCTGCCGCCGCTCAGGAGCCCGGCCGTGACCAGCCCCACTCCGATCAGGACGGTGGCGCCCGACAGCAGGACGAAGAGCTTGATCGGGTTATAGAGCAGAATCACCGAGCAGAGGATCTGTCCGGTGCGGAGCATGTCGCGCACGAAGCGGATCTTGGACTTGCCGATGCGCCGGTGATAGGGAATGGGCACGTAGTCCACCGTGCGCCCAGAGAGAAGAAACAGCGTGGTCATACTGGTGCTGAAGGAGAATCCAGCGCACATCACCGGCAGAAATTCCTGAACGCCTTCCCGGCGAAAGGCGCGGAAGCCGGAGTTGGGATCCGGCACCCGCCGTCCGACCACGAACCAGACAAGCAGCAGATACGCCAGCCGGAAGGGATACGTCACGAGCGATCGGTAATAGGTGGTGCCGGTCCGCCGGCCGATCACGAGGTCGAAGCGCTCGAGCCGCTTCAGGAGCTCCACCGTGTAGTCCATCGGATAGGAACCGTCGGCATCGGTGATGACGATGCGCGAGTTGGCGGCGGCCTCGATCCCCCGCTTGAGCGCCGTCCCGTAGCCCACGTTCATCGGGATCGAGATGACGCGCGCCCCATGGGAGGCGGCCACCGCCGCGGTCTGGTCCGTGCTGCCGTCGTCCACCACGATGCATTCGGCCTGCAGGCCCTGCTCCTTGGTCACACGCTGTATTGATTCCAGCACTACCGGGATGGCAGCCTCTTCGTTGAAAGCCGGGATCACGAAGGACACGCCGCTCCCGCTCATCCGGCGGCCCTGGCCAATGCTGGCGTGTCTGCCGGCCGCGCGCGCAGATCGCGAATCCGGGCGAAGCAGTGCGTCATCCACGCGCTGAGCACGAGGAGCGCCCAGAGCTTCACCCCGGCCCGCTCTCGTCCCGCCACGTGCCGATCGAGAACGTCCAGCGCCTCCGCGGAGGAGACCATGTCGAGGGACGCAAGGCCGCCCGAGGCGAAGTGCTCTCGCGCGAGCGAGTCCAGAGGCCCCTTGAACCAGTCGTGCAGCGGCATCTGAAACGGCGCCTTGGGCCGCCGCCGGATGCGCTCGGGCAGACGCCCTTCCATCATCCGGCGAAGGGCGTACTTCTCCGTCCAGCCTCGGAGCCGCGCCGACGGCGGGGACCCGAGTGCGGCCTCCACCACGCGATGGTCGAGGAAGGGCACGCGCACTTCGATGGCGTGGGCCATGGCGAGGGCGTCGACCTTGCGCAGAACGCAGCCCTCGAGCCAGACGCGCATGTCGAGCCACTGAAAGCGCGTGAGTCGCGGCCAGCGCTCGGTGCCCTCGAGCCAGCCGAGCGCGCGCGCCCAGGTGTCTTCGAGACAGGGCCGGACGCCGGGCGTGACGAGACGCTGCCGCTCCCGCTCTCCGAATACCGTCCGCCAGCGCACGTGCGGATGGCCATCGGGCGCGGCGAGCCCCAGGCGCAGGCGATGGATCTTCTCGGCAGCGCCGAGCTTCCGGGAGCGCCCCGGCATCAATGGCTCGAGGAGACCCAGACTCCATGCCGCCGGACGCCTGAGCCCCGCGCCCACGACGAGGTCGGCCACGCGATCGGCCTTGTATGTCGGGTACCCGGCCAGAACCTCATCGCCGCCGTCTCCCGAGAGCACCACCTTGACGTCGCGCTTCGCGAGATCGGCGACCATGAACTCGGCCAGCGCCGACACATCGGCGGCCGGGTTGTCGAGATGCCAGACCACCTCAGGTAAGAGACGGGCGACATCCGCCGCGGTGCAGCGCACTTCATGGTGGCGGGTGCCGAAATGGCGACTCACCTCACGCGCCCAGTTCTGCTCGCCGAAGCTGGGCTCGTCGAAGCCCACGTTGAAGGTGTCGAAGGGGCGCCGCAGCGCTTCGGACATCAGCGCCACGATGGCGCTCGAGTCGAGCCCGCCCGAGAGAAACGCTCCCACCGGCGTCTCCGTGACGCACTCGCGGCCCACCGCGGTACTCAGCGCCGCCTCGAGGCGGCGCATGGCTTCCTTTTCGTTCCCCGTCGCCGAAGTCGAGAAATCGGGATCCCAGTAGAGCCGGCTCGAGACGCCATTGTCCTGCCAGGTCAAAACGGTAGCCGGTGGCAGCGCCACGATGCCCCGGAGCATGGTTCGCGGACCCGGCACGTACCCGAAGGCGAGATAGTCGCCGAGGGCGGCGGGATCGATCTGGGGCTCGGCAGTCCTCGCCACTGCCACCGCCTTCAGCTCCGAGCCGAAGACGAGGCCGTCGGCGTCGTGGGAGTAGTAGAGCGGCTTTACGCCGAAGCGATCGCGGCAGAGAATGAGGCGCCGCTGCCGCTGGTCCCACACGGCGATGGCGAAGATGCCGTCGAGCCGCTCGACGAAGGCGAGCCCCCACTCCTCGTAGGCCGCGGGCAGCACGGCCGAATCTGATTCGCCCCCGATCCGGTGGCCGCGCGCACCGAGCTCCCGTCGCAGCTCGTGGTGATTGTAGATCTCGCCGTTGAAGACGACCTGGACACTGCCGGTCTCGTTGGCGACGGGCTGGTGTCCGCGGAGGATGCCGGTGATCGCGAGGCGCGTATGGCCGAGAAAGACGCCCGGCCTCTCGAAGAGACCTTCGTCATCGGGCCCGCGATGCTTGATGAGGGTGATCGCCGCCTGGGCCACCCGCCGATCGGGAAGGGCCTCAGAGTGGGCGAGCGCGTGGCCGACGATGCCGCACATGGCGCTATTAGACGGGAGCGGATACCCCCGCGTCAACTTCACCGCCTCGAGCATGGTCCAATCGACGCTCTGAACGAGGCGCATCGCCGGCCCTTCCATCGAGCCCTCCACCCGGCTGCCTCCTTTGCAGAGGATCAGAGAGTGGGCGACGGAGTTGCGGTGGGGGCGGCCCGTGAGCGGAAGCTCTTGAACAGCGGGATCACGAGCCGGAGGACATCCTCCTCGAGAAAGAACGGCTCGCTCACGCGGCAGATCTGCCCCGGCGCGCGCCCTCGACGGCTCAGCCGGAAGCGCCAGCCCCAGCGGACCCAGTTCCGCCAGATGTCTCGGACGGAGCGCACTATCGATCGAAGCTTCGTGCCCTTTGCCTCGCCCCCACTCCTGGGAATGAAGTGGATCGGAACTTCGAGGAAGCGACATCCCCGCGCCATGGCTCTGGCCAGCATTTCTGGCGCAAGGAACGAGCTCTCCCCTTCGAGACTGAAGGACTGGGCCAGCGCGGTGGGATAGAACTGGATATTCTGGAAGTCGTGGAAGTCCATCTTGTAGAGGATGCGAATCAGGTAGTAGTTGCCCAATGAGACGATGGCTTTCCGGAGATTGTCGGAGCGCGTTCGCACGCGATAGATCGAGCGGATCACCGGAATGTAGCTCAGGAGCCGAATGGGAACCGGGCGCACCCCAACCACCACGTCGAAATGTTTCAGAAGCTCCAGAAAAAGGCGGAGATGGCTCAGATCGTACGACCAATCCACCGTCTGCCAGAACACGAACTCCTTCCGGGCGGCGGCCACGGCGCGCTTGAAGGATGGCCCGATGTTCATGTTGCGCTCGTTCGTGACGACGCGCAGCCTCGGATTTCTTCGGGCAAGGGTCTGAGCGATCTCGTTGGTCCTGTCAGTGCTGCCATCGTCCACTAAGATCAGCTCGTAGTCGCCGACGGCGTCGTCGAGGGCGGCCAGCGCTCTCTCCAAGAAGCCGCTGATGAGGGCTTCCTCATTGTAGGCCCAGGCCACCATCGAGACGGAGCGGTCGAAGCGGCCCGTCACCATGACCAGCGCCGCTGCGAGAGGAGGCGGCTCAACAAGTGCCCGACAGGAGGGCTTTGAGGCCGTCGGCCACGGCCTCCACGTGCTCGACCGGGATCCCGGGATAGAACGGCAGCGAGAGGGCCGCGTCGCCGATGCGCTCGGCCATGGGGAAGTCACCGGGCTTGAAACCGAATCGTTCACGGAAGTAGGTCAGGAGGTGGATGGCGCGGTAGTTGACGACGGTAGGGATGCCACGCTCATTGAGGCCAGCCACGATCTGGTCGCGGCGTCCGTTGACGATCCACACAGGAAAGAGATGGTGGGCGTGCTTCACGTCGGGGAGCGTCCGTGGCCAGGTCAACCCCGGCACCTCGGCGAGCAGCCCGTGGTAGCGCCGGGCCACCTCGTCCCGCTTCCGCCATGTCGCGTCGAGGCGGTCCAGCTGAGGCAGAAGCAGGGCCGCGTGGATATTGTCCATGTTGTATTTCCACCCGAGGGCGACCATGTCCCAGTGCTGGTAGCCTTCACGCGACCGGTCGTACGCCGTCTTGGTCATACCGTGCAGGCGCAAGAGACGCAGGCGCTCGGCCAGCCCCGCGTCATTGCAGACGATGGCGCCCCCCTCGCCGCAGCTCAGGTTCTTCGTGGCGTAAAACGACAGGCACGCCGTGTCCGACAGCTGCCCCGGCCGGACGCCGTCGCGCTCCCCCTCGATGCAGTGGGCCGAGTCCTCGATGATGTGGAGCCGGTGCGCGTCGGCGATAGCGCGCAGCGCCCGCATGTCGCACATCTGCCCGTAGAGGTGCACGGGCAGGATAGCCCGCGTCCGCGCCGTGATGGCGGCCTCGACCTTGCTGACATCCAGGTTGCCCGTCTTCTCCTCCACGTCCACAAAGACGGGGGTGGCGCCCGCCTCCATGATGGCGGTCGAAGTCGCGATGAAGGTCATAGGCGTGGTGATGACCTCGTCGCCCGGGCCCACGCCCAGCGCCAGCAGCGAGAGGTGCATGGCTCCCGTGCAGCTCGTCACCGTGAGCAGATGTTTGGCGTGCAGATACTCGGCCAACCTCTTTTCGAAGCGCTCGACCGTCGCGCCCGTCGTCAGAATCGGCCCGCTCAGCACCTCGCGCACCGCATCGAGCTCGGGCTGGCCCAGGTCGTGCTGAAAGAAGGGGATCGGTCCGGTCAATGGAGCTCCCGCTTTCCGCTCAGCGAGATGATGGGGATGTGGCGCATCCACATCTGTGGGCGCCACCATGCTTCGTTCTCCCGGTACCACTCCACCGTCCGCTCCAGGCCCTCCTCGAAGGATGTGCGGGGGCGCCAGTCGAGAAGCTTCTCGGCTTTGGATCGGTCGCAGGTATGACGGAAGACCTGGCCCGGCCGGTCGCCGATGAACTCGATCGGCACATCGGTCTTCATGAGCGCCTTGACCGTCTTCGCGATCTCCAGCACGGTGATGTGGCGTCCGGTCCCGAGATTCAGCACCTCGCCCGTGACCTGCTCGCGCGGAACGTGGAGCAGCCGGTCGAGCGCCTCGCAATGATCGTCGACGTAGATGAAGTCACGCGCCGCCGAGCCGTCGCCGTGCACGCGCATCGGCTCTCCCAGGATGCAGGACGTAATGAAGCGCGGCACGACCTTCTCGAGATGCTGATACGGTCCGTAGTTGTTGAAGGGGCGGACGATGATCGCGGGAATACCGTACGTCGCCCAGTAGGAGTACACGAGGCGGTCGGCACCGCACTTGGCCGATGCGTAAGGGCTCTGTGGATTCAGGGGATGATCCTCGTCCATTTTCTCAGCGAGCGCCGAGCCGTAGACCTCCGAGGTCGAGACGTGGATGAAGCGCTCGAGCCGGTCGCGGAACTTCGTCACCGCGTTTGCCACGGTCTGCGTGCCCAGGACATCCGTCTCGAAGAAGAGCCGGTTGTCGTAGATCGAACGCGTCACGTGGGACTCCGCGGCCATGTGGACGACCACGTCGACCCGCGAGATGAGGGTGTCCATGAGCTCACCGTTCCGCACGTCTCCGTACCAGAACTCGTAGCGCCCGGATTGCTGCGCTCCCTCGGGCAGGTTCGAGACGCTGCCCGCGTAGGTGAGCGCGTCCACCACGAGAATCCGGTACTCGGGGTATTTCTTGTAGAGGTAGCGGGCAAAGTTGCTTCCGATAAAGCCCGCGCCCCCGGTGACGAGGATGGTCTTGGCGCTCATAGGCGTTCACTGGCTCCCGCGCGCTCGAGGATGGCCGCGCTCTCCTCGCCGCAGTTGAACAAGAGATCCACGATGGACAGGTAGGGCACGAAGTCGCCGTGTTGCTGTGGGTACACCGGGTGAACGTAGTCCTGCCATTCGATCTCGATCCCGTGGCGCGCGAACAGCGCCGTGTCGAGGTAGTCCTTCGCCGAATTGCCCGAGAGGTAGCGCCGAGCTCGCACGTGCTGGCAGAGGGCGAGGAGGCGCTCGCTCTGCTTGCCAGAGATGCCGAGCTCGGACGAGCGGAACATCCGGCGCTCGAGGCGCAGCCAGCCGCAGATCAGGTCTGTCACGGCCAGGTCGAGGTCCACCAAAAGCCTCCAGGGCCGCTCGAGCATCTCTTGGAGCGCGGGCAGGTAGCGACGCAGGTGCGGCGCCTTGCCGTAGAACTGCTGGAGCGTCCCCACGTGCTTCCGGGCCCATGGGGTCCGGTTGTCGATCTCGACATCCAGAATGGCCGGCCAGTTCCGCCCGGAGTGGAGCACCGGGACGGTAAGCCAGTGGGGGTTTCCGCCGGGCGCCTTAATCCGGTTGCGGTTGCGCCAGCCGTGCTTGTCGAACTGGACGTCATCATAGTAGATGAACACGTCCGAACGGCGCATCTGGTCGAAGAATCCCAGCCACGGAAGGTATCCCGGCTGGAGCACGACGAGGGTGTCGGACGCCATCAATACACCCTGCTCTCGCCGAAGTAGTCCTCCCACCAGACGTGCAGCGCGATGAGCGACAGCACCCGGTTGGCGAGCGACGTGTCGCCGCCCTGGAAGCGCGCCACGAGCATGGAGGCCGCCTCCGGCTGCACCATGCCCGCCGCGCGCACGCGTTCCGGGTGCAGCACACGCCCGGTGAAGCCGTCCAGGTCGCTCATGAGCCACCGGTTGATCGGCATCACGAAACCTTCTTTCGGCCGGCGGATGAGCGGAGCCGGCAGGTACGGCATGGCGGCGCGCTTCAGGATGTACTTGTTCTCGCCGTCGCGGATCTTGAGGCGGCCCGGCAGCGAAGCCGCGAGCTCGACGAACTCGCGGTCGAGAAAGGCCGTCCGCGTTTCGAGGGAATGCGCCATGGACAGGCGGTCCACGAAAGCCAGCACCTGGTCGGGAAAGATACCGCGGAACTCGGCCTCGAGGATCCGGTTGAGCGGATCGGCGGCGGTGCCCCCGGTGAAGTAACCGGCCAGGTGCGCGTCCGTCGAAGCTCCGCCGACCGCCGCCGCGAACGCAGGAGTGTAGAGGCTCCGCTTCTCCGCCTCGGAGAAGACGGCCAGCCGGGCCCGCCACTTGGCCGGGTCCCGGTCCGCGATCGCCTCAACAAGTGGCCGGCTATCGCGGAACCATGGCTGGTCGAGAACTCCGGGGCCCCGCTCGACGTACTCGGCGATCACCGGCGCCAGCCGGTGTGACAGATAGCTGCCGAACAGCTCGTCGGCCCCGTCACCCGACAGCGCGACGCGGACGTGACGGCCGATCAGCCGCGAGAGGAAGTAGGGCGAGACCACGCCTGAGAACGGCTGGTCGAAGTGGCGAAGGATGGCGGGGAACTCCTCGGCGAAACTGCCGGCCGAAAGCCGCTCCTCGTGATGCTCGGTGCCGTACTGCTCGGCCACCGCCCGCGCCCAGCGCTGGTCCTCGTCCTTGCCCGGCGTCGTGCTGTCCGAGTCGTAGGTCAGGGTGAAGGTCTTGATGCGCCCCGGCGACAGCGTCGCCGCGAGCGCCGTCGAGAAGCTCGAGTCCACGCCGCCCGAGAGGTAAAATCCGATCGGCACGTCGCTCAGGAGCCGGCGGCGCACGCCCTCGCGGAGCGAAGCCGCCACGCGAAGCGATATCTCGTGCTCGTCCATCCGCTCCCAGGCCGGGTCGGGTGCCCAGTTGAGGGACCAGTAGCTCGAGGCCCTCGCTCCTTCCCGCGCCGACCACACGAGCGTCTGGGCCGGCCCCACGCTCCTGATGCCCACGAAGGCCGTGTCGGGGTCGGGTACGTGCTTGTACGAAAGAAAGTGATGGATGGCGGCAGGATTCAGCCGCCGTTCGTAGTCGCGGACGGCGAGCAGGCACTTGATCTCGGAGGCGAAATAGAGAGCGCCCGGCCGCTCGAGGAAGTACACGGGTTTCTTGCCCGTGGGGTCGCGGGCAAGCAGGCCGCATTCCCTCGCGTCATCCCACACCGCGATGGCGAACATGCCGAGGAGCCGCGACGGGAACTCGGCGCCCCAGTCCTCGTAGAGATGCGGAATGATCTCGGTGTCGGTCCGCGTGCGAAAGCGGTGCCCCTTGGCCTCGAGGGCGGGACGGAGCTCGGGAAAATTGTAGAGCTCGCCGTTCTGGGTCGCCCACACCGTGCCCGTCTCGTTCGACAGGGGCTGGCGCCCGCCTTCGACGTCCTGGATGCTCAGGCGGCGGGCGCCGAGGGTGAAGCGAGGACCCGAGACCAGAAACTCGTCGTCGGGCCCCCGATAGGCGATGCGGCGGAGCATGATCTCGACGGTGGCCGGGTCGGACTTGCCGAAGATGCCGGCGATGCCGCACATGACTAGGCCTTGAGGGGATCGCGGAGGATCCCGAGGCGGATCACGTCCACGCGACCACCGTCCTGGACTCGGTCCCCGGCGAGCAGCCCCTCGCGGGTGAACCCGGCGCTCTCGAAGGCCGCCGCGGCGCGAGGATTCGTCGTCAGCACATCGGCCCAGAGCTTCTCGAGCTGGAGAGGCCCGAAGGCGATGCGGAGGAGGACGCGGAGGGCATCCGTCCCGTATCCTCCGCCCCAGGCGCTGCGGTCGCCGATCACGATACGCACCTCCGCCCGGCGGTGGCGCGCGTGGATGTCGTAGAGCCACACGAGCCCGATGAACGTGCCGTCCGCGAGGCGGTCGATGGCGAAGACGGCGGCAGAGGGCGAGGCGACGAGCGCCCGGTACCAGGCCTCGTGCTCGACCTTGGTGACCTGCCCGTCGCGATCGATGAGCCGGGCCACCTCACGATCGTTGACCCACGCGCGATAGCGCTCGGCGTCATCGAGCTCGAAGGCCCGAAGCCTGACGAGCTCGCCCTGCTGCAGGCCGGCATCCCGATCCGAGAGGACCGGCTTCATGCCTTGGGCTGGTAGATCTCCACCTCGACGCCCAGGTCGCGCTTCATGACTTCCCGGAGGTGGTCGCCGGAAGTTTTGAGCACCTTGAGCCAGCCGTGCTCCCAGTCGCGCACCCCGGCCAGCCACGCCGAGCAGCCGCGGCAGGGCCACGCCTCCGCGCCGCGGCCTTCGAGATGGAGACGCCGGTACTCGTTGAAGGCCTCGCCGCGCCAGATGTCGCGGATGCTCGAGTCCCAGGCGTTGGGGAAGAACTTCGATGTGCGGAAGGAGATGTCCTGGCCACAGAGGGCGATCCGGCCGAGCGTGTCCACGTTGAGCCGCTCGAAAGGCCAGACGCAAGGCTCCTTGCGTTCCGTGGGGAGGTCCTTGTAGAGGTGCTTGTCCAGCGCCTTGCCGAGCTGGATCGTGGTGTTGTCGTCCCAGGTGAGGAACTTTCGGGTGATCACCTCGTCCACGCCGATCTCCTTCAACCAGAAATCGATGGCGGACTGGAGCTTCCCCTCGGTAGCCTCCTGCCGGATGATCGAGACCACGACGCGCGTGAAGACCTTGTACTCCTTGCGGAGCTCGAGGGCCGCCTTGACGTTTCCGACGTTGCCGCTCCACCAGGCCTGCGGATCACGCGGAGCGCCGCGGTGCGGCGGGCGAAGGCGCGCGTAGGTCTCGGCGTCGCCCGCGTCCATCGAAAATTCGATGAGGTCTGCCCCCGCCGCAATCACCCGCTGGAGCTTCTGCCGAAGCTTGGGCAGAGGGCCGAACATGCTGCCATTGGTGTTGAGCCAGATCCGCGCACCACGTGCCTTGGCGTACTCGATCATGTCCACCATGGAGGGGTGGAGCATGGGCTCGCCGCCGCCCGTGATCCGCATCCAGGCGCCATAGGGCCCACACTCGTCGGCCATCTTTTCCCAGAGCTTGACGGGGATCAGATCGCCGTCGTTTTTCTTGTAAAACTGCCGGATCTCAGAGTTGCCGTCCGTGTACGGGCACATGGGGCAGCCGAAATTGCAGGGATAGATGACGGCGATCACGACCATGAGCGGAAACTCCTCCGCGCCTGGTCTGAGGCCGTAATCCCTTGCCGTCGCTGTTGTCATGGGCCAAGCCCCCTCTGGTGCGGTCCGGGATCCGATGGAGCGACCGGGCCCGGTCGCGTAATAGTAGCGCGAGTTTAGCGGCGTGGCTCGGGTATTTCTGGACTTTGATTCAATGCGTGGGGGGGGCCGGCGCATAACTGCCCGGCTCGGCGCCCGCGTGGACGGGCGAAACGGGGCTCGCCGCCCGGGCGGAGAGGGAAGGATCGAGCACCCGTTCCGCCACGGTGCCGGCGTCGAGATCCACCGTGTATTCGGCTATCGGGGCGAACTCGAAGCGCCCCCGGTCCTTGCGCACGCTCATGTATTCGAAGACCACATCCGAGCCGCGCGGGCAGCCCAGCGTCCGGCAGTACCGCAGCATGCGCTCGACAAAGAGGGCCGAGTTGCTCGGGTAGTACTTGAGGGTGGTGAACAGACTGACAAGGCAGATGAACTCGCCGACGTGGGCGTAGCGGAAGCGGCGGAGGGGCTCGAGCGCGCCAAAGCGCGCCGCCTCGTCGCGGGCGCCGGTGGCGCGGTCTTGGAACCAGATGCGGGCCCAGAAGTTGGTGTGGTCTACGCTGAAGACACGCCAGATGATGATCCCGAAGGCGTTGGTATAGCGGTCGAGCACCGCCTGGAGCGGGCCCGGCAGCGAGCGGCGGGCAAGAAAATTGTAGTACTGGCCGACCTTGGCCAGCGGAAGCAGCAAAGCGTATGCGTAGAGCGCGCCCGTCAGCACCGCGTTGAGCCAGCCGGGCGCGGCCGGCGCGGTGACGGCCGGTGCCGCCGGAGCGATGGCGGCCATCAGGCGGCCGGCCAGGCCCCCTTCCGGGACGAAGAGGACGCAGCAAAGCATGACCATCTCGCACAGGAAACCCAACCGGATGTGGAGCGCGATGAAGGCGAAGCTCCCGAAGATCAAGAAGGCACCCAGGGGCTGGGTCGGCGGCACCAGCATGAGGAGCCCCGCCACGATCTCCGTGAGGTACGCGAGGTGGTTGAGGGTGCGGAAAATCCAGTGCGACGGGCGCAGGCGCCCGTACAGGGGGCCCCAGTACCCCCACCAGGGGTTGATCATGCCCAGTTCCATTCCGTCGTTCTGGGCGTAGCCGGCGAGCGCCTTGTAGGTGCCGGCGCAGAGCATGATGACCGCGAAGTCGAGCCTGAACGTGAAGACGGCCGCCGTGCGGACGAATCCCGTGGGATCGTACGTCGCGCCGTACTCGAGGAAGAAAACGCAGGCCGCCATCCAGTACGTCATGAAGCCGGGCGCACCCATGCCGCGCAGCACGCCCTTCCAGCGCATGGCGATGAAGAAGTAGCGGCAAAGCAGCAGGTTGACGAGGCTGGCCGCCACGGTCCAGCGCCCGGCAACCAGGAGCGCGGCGCATGCGAACCAGAGCCCCATGGCCACCGGCAGAAGACAGGGGTTCTGGACCAGATCCACGCGCCGGTCCGCCCGCGCATATCCGCCCCACCGTTCACTCACGAAGAAGCGACGCGCCTGGGGCACGGCCTGGGCGAGGGTCAGCAGCAGAAGGACGCCGTAGCCGCAACGGAAGAAGGACTGCGTGGCCGGCGAGAGCGTCGGGTGGAGGAAAGCGTCCACTCAGCGCTCGGGAGCCCGGCCTCCGGTGTCCACTCCGGCCGCCATCGCGAAGCGGGCGAGGATGGCGCAGCCATCGTGGAGCCGGAAGACGCTTCGGTGGGTCATCCGGCGGAGGCCGGCGAGGGTGCGGACGCAGAATCCACACTGGCCGTCGGACATCATCTCGATCACCCGCGACGCCTCCCGCTCGATGCGAGCCGCGCCCCCGCGGCGCCGGTCAAGGATGCGCGGGCACGGAGGCGAAGCCACACGAGCCCGCCGAGGACGCTCAGGATGAGAAGCTGGGAGAAGATGATCACCGAGATGCCCACGGCGAGCTCCTTGGAGACACCGAGGCTGCCAAAGAGAAGATAGTGGAGCTGCTCGCGGAGGCCGATGCCGTTGACGGAGATCGGGATGTTGGAAAGTATCGAGATTGTCAGCAGCACGAGAAGGATCGCCGCGTAGGGAACGGCGATCCCGCCCGCTAGCCGGAAGTACGTTTGATACACCCAGCCGAACGGCAGAAAGTACAGGGAGGTGGCGAGGAGAACGGCGACGATGATGTCAGGCCGGCGCCGGAGCGCGCGGCCGCGTTTCCTGATGAGCTCGATCGTGTCGGCCACGCGGCTCAGCAGGGGCGCCCGGCGGAGAAGCGCCACGAGGGGGGCGAGCCGGAAGACCAGGGCGGCGGCGAGGCCTGCGACCAGCACCGCGCACAGGACGGTCAGCACCTGGCGGGCCACGATGAAGGCTGGGGTCGTGATATCGAGCCACCAGACGAGCGCAGTCCCCCACGCGGCCGCCGAGAGGAAGCCGAGACCCCGGTCCACGAGGATCGAGGTGGCAACGGTCGCGTATCCCTCCTCGCGTCCCAGATAATAGACGCGCGCCGCGTCCCCACCGATCATGGTGGGTAGAAAGTTGTTGAAGAAGATCCCGAGCAGGTACTGTTCGGCGAGCCTCAGGAACGGTACCCGCAAGCCCATCGCCCCCAGCACCAGGCCCCACTTGAAGACGTACAGCGCCTGGCCAGCGACGAGCGCGCCGAAGGAGGCGAGGTAGAGCCACAGCGGCGTGCTTGAGAATGCCGACTGGAACAATGCCCAATCGAAATTGCGGAACAGGAGCGCCAGAAGTGCCGCCGTGACGACGAGCTGGACACCGAAGGCCAGCCGCTTAAGGCTCATGGAAAGATATAACGCGGCCTCTGCCTTTGTCCGGCCGCCGGCCGAGGACCACCCAGCGGAGCCACCAGCGAAGAATGTCGGCGATGGATCGAAGGACAACCCGAGGTCGGGTGCCCTTCGCCCTACCCTGCCGCCGTTTGAGGAAGGACACCGGAAACTCCCCGATCGTCGCCCCCTTCCACCACACCTTGAGGAGGCTCTCAGGGTTCGTGAAGGCGCTTTCCGACTCAAGCGTGACTGACTGGATCAACCGCGTGGGATAGACGGTCACGTTCTGGTAGTCATGCAGAGGCAGCCGGAACAGCACGCGGACGAGGAGATAGTTCGCTATGGACACCACCCCCTTGTAGACCGTGTCCGATCGCTTCCCGAAGAGGCCGGCGAGGGAGAGGGTGCCCTCGCGTACGCCTTGCAGCACGTCGCAGTCCTTTCCCAGATGGGGCAGGTATTCACCTAGCCGGGTGAGATCGTACGACCAATCCACCATCTGCCAGAAGAGGAAATCCTTTCGGGCGAGGGAGATGGCGATCTTGTGGTTGTACCCCGACCCCCGGTTTCGCGGGTTCCGGTGGAGCCGAAGCCAGGGACGGCTGCGCTGGTGCTCCTCGATGATGGCTGGGGTACGATCGGTGCTGCCGTCATCGATCAGGATGAGCTCGAAATCGGCGGTGAGGGAAGCGAGGAATTTCTCCGCACGCTCGATGTATTCGGCGATGCTTTCTTCCTCGTTGAGGGCCCAGCCGAGCATGGACAAGCTGAAGACCTTCTCCCCAGGCCGACCAAGGGCTGCGTCCATGACGCATCATTCTAGCCGACCTCCCACGCAAGCCGGCCAGTGAAAACGCGGAGTCGCGCTCCCGCGACTCAGATTCGCTTGGTGGCCCGTAGCCCAAGGGTCGCCTTCAGGAACACGCCCTTGTCCAAGAGTCGCTCCTTGAACGCACGCAGGCGGGGCGACCGCGACGCGACCCGGAACTCGTTGGTGTTGAGCACCCGCACATTCGTGAACCCGAACTCTTCGAGCCAGCCCGAGACCTCGTCGGGCGAGTTCCGGTGCCGGTACACGCACGTGTACCAGTCGAAGTTATGGAGATGCTTGAGGGTGAAATCCGGCTGTCCGGATAGATGGATCACGTTTTCGAACAGCGGCACCGCCCCGGGAATGTACTCGACGAGTGTCGGGAGGACGGCCAGTCGATACGCGAGACGCGTGGGCAGCCGCTTGCTGAGCCCACAGACGGCCCGATCGATCGCCTCCTGGACCCGCGTGAGATTCCGGTAGAGAAGGATGGCGATCTCGCCGCCCGGCTTCACCTCTCTGCCCAGGCTTTGAATCCCGCGCCGAGGGTCGGGCGTGGCCATCAGCACCCCGTGGCAATGCACGATGTCGAAGAGATTCTCCCGGAACGGCATCCGGAAGAGATCAGCCTGCACGTAGTGAATATTGTCGAATCGTGAGCACAGCATGCGGGCGCGATCGATCGCCTGCGTATAGTCGAGGGCGACGACCTCGCGGGCGCCCTCCTCCGCGAACTGCTCGACCCACCGGCCTCCGCCACAGCCCGCATCGAGCACGTACTTGCCTTCGAGGAAGGCCGGCTCCCATTCGTTCATCTCGAAGAACCGTCGCTTGGTGAGGGCATGGCGCCGCCAATCCATGTTCAGCCAGTAAAACTGGAAGTTCCGGCTGTAGTTGTCGGTCCGCTCGGCCGCGGGCAAAATCCGCGGAATGCCATCTATGATCGGATAGACGATCCCGCACACCTGACACTCCAGATCGCCGGCCACGATGCTGCCGAGATGAGCGACCGCCTGATGGGACTTGAGCCTGAAGCTGGCGTGACAGTCCGGGCATACTAGCACGTCGAGAAAGGATTCCTTCATGTGTGGGAGCTCCTCTGGCGAGTGGGGGGAACCACCGGGCGACGGGTCAGCCCAGGGTCCTTCCGAGGTGGCGCGTCAGGTTTTCGGCTCACTGAATCCAGGCGAGCATCTTCTAGCGCTCCCCGTCGACCGTGACACAGATCGAGAACGTGGTGCCGAAGGCGAGGAGCGGCATCGAGACATCCGTCAGCCCCAGGTGCTTCACCAGATTGACGCCCGCGCGCGATTTCAGATATGTCGGCACGCGCTTCGAATGCCGCTCCATCGAATCTGTCGATTGGCCTTTGCTGCCGGTACCGACCGGAGAAATTTGTTGGAGCATCGCGGGCCGCCTCTCGACGGAGCGGCTGAGACATGGTACTCCGCCGTGCGCGACGGTGATACTGAAAATCGGGGCGGAGAGGCCACCGGGGGCCCACTCTCTCCGAGCCGCGCGCAGTCATGGCCAGCATTCTAGCCGACGGCCAGCGCCGCTCGGCTCCTCAAAATCGACCGTGCGTGAAGAGCGTCGGGTACACTCAGGCGATGCAGCGTCCGCGGCTGCTCCTTGGCCTCGTCTTCGCCGCCGTGTGCTCCGCCTCTACCGTGTGGGTCCTGATCGACCGGAGGCCGCCGGAGTGGGACCACGCCAACCACCTTGAGCGGGCGGTGGATTGTTACCGCAGGCTGCGCATGGCCTCCGCCCCGGGCGTACGCGAGATCCTCGAGGCTTCGTCCTTCTACCCGCCGCTCGTCACCTGCGCCGTCGGAGCCCTCTACTTCGTCTTCCCGATCGCCCCCCTCACGGCGCAGGCGGTGATGATGGGCTTTCTGGGTCTGGCGATGGTGTGCCTCTACGGCCTCGGGTGCCGCCTCGCCGATCGGGAGACGGGCCTCTGGGCGGCGTTCCTTCTGGGGACGGCGCCGTTTGTCGTCTTCTCGCTCACGAATTTCCAGCTCGACTTGCCCCTGGCCAGCGTCGTCGCGTTGGCGCTCTATGCCCTCGTGAGGGCGGAGGACTTCTCTGATCCGCGCTGGTCGCTGGCCCTTGGAGCCGTGCTGGCCCTCGGTATGCTGACCAAGCCGCCCTTCGCGGTCTACGTGGCGCCGCCGCTCGCCTGGAGCCTGTGGCGCGCCTTGAAATCGCCGGAGCGACGCCGCCGGCTCGGGTGGTCGGCGGCCTCCCTCGCCGTTGGAGTCGTGCTGGCCCTTCCCTGGTATGGCCCACGGCTCTTCGGCCTGCCGATGCAGATCCTCAACCGCTCCTTCAAGCAGGCTGCGGAACAGCGGAACCCAGAGCCGCTGACCGGAGCGGCGCTGCTCTACTATCCGCGGACCCTGCCGACCCAGCTCGGGCTCCTGACGGGCCTGCTGCTCCTGTGGGGATTCTGGGCGGTCAGGAAGAACCGGGCCGCGCGCCCACTCCTCTGGCTCGCCACGCTCGGGCCCTTCGTCGTCTTCTCCCTGATCCAGAACAAGAACCTCCGCTACACCCTACCTATTTTGCCCGCCGCCGCCCTCGTCGCGGCAATCGGCCTTCGCTCTCTTCCCGCGCCGTGGCGGGTGGGCGCGGGCGGGGTGGCGGTCGCCCTCGGCATTCTCCAGGTCTCCATGACGCTCTTCCTCGTGCCGGCGCCGCCGACCCTGCCCGGCATGATCCTGCCGATGGCCCTTGGTCGCGCGCCCAGCCGTGCCGACTGGCAGCACGACAGGATCCTCGCCGACCTCGGGCGCGAAGGCGGCGGCAGGCCGGTCACGGTCGCGGTGATTCCCAACGACAACTTCTTCTCCGTGTCGAACTTCCGCTACGAAAGCGTCAGGCGCGGTCTGCCCTACCGGATGACCCGTGCGTGGAGCGATGCTCCGCTTGGCGTAGACTTTGTCATCCTCAAGAGCGGAGAGCAGGGACCGGCTTACTCGGCGGCCCGTCCTATCCGTCTGACGCGCGCCTTCGCGGGCGGTGATCCGTACTTGGTATCCGCCTTTCCGGTCGTGAGCCAATACCCTCTGCCCGACGGCAGTGTCGGTGTGCTCCGCGCTCGGCGGCTTCCCGAGCTGGTCGGCGTCGTCCCCGCCGAGGTGGCGGCGCGTCTCGAGCGCGATCCCGCAGCGCTGCTGGCGGACTACGTGCGTGATGCCGAGAACCTGCGCGTGAGCCTCGACTACCGGGCCGGGGAAATCCTGCGGGGCCGGATCGAGCGCGCCACGGTCACCGCCACTGCCGCCACCGTGGGCGAGCTCGGACGCCGTTCACGTGCGCCGCTCCGGGTGCGCGATGTTCGGCTCGAAGTCGATGGCCTCCTCTTCAACGCTCAGCGCCTCATGGGGGAAGGCCGTCTCGAGATTCTGGAGGTAGGCGCTCTTAGAATCGCGAGCCTGGTCGTCACCGAGGAGGACCTGCGGAACTTCCTGGATGGGCAGCCCGTCGGCCGGGGCATGACCATCAGACTTCGCGACGGCGCCGCCGCGGTGCGGGTGACGCTCCTCGGCCCCGCGCTTCAGGCAACGGCGCGCTTCGGCCGTGGCGACGGCGATCGCCCCTTCACGGTCTCCGTGGACGGTGTCACTCTGGGAGGTGTGCCCGTGCCGCGCCCGCTCATCGACTGGATCGTCCGGCACCTCGATCCGACCCTGTCGCTGCGACGTCTTCCTGTGCCGCTCGAGCTCGGCCCGATCAGCATCGGCGACGGGCGCATTGTGATCGGCAATCCCTGAGACCGGCTACTTGCCACATTCGATTACCACGAGGTTGTTATGCACCGGATTATTTGGAATGGACAATACGTTAGACTGCTCCGCGCTCACGCGCCTCACCGCCAGGTGCCCGCCGACGATGGCGACGTACTCTTCCTCCCGCCGTAGGAAGGCGCCCCTCTCCATGGCGCGGAAGGCTCGGCGCAGGATCGACCGATCTTCGGGGCGCGCGACGATGTCGATGAGCAGGAATGTTCCTCGATCGGCCAGGATGGCCTTGACCCATCCGAGCTCTTCCGCCAGCGCGTCGTCCGGAATGTGATGGAAGCAGCAGTTCGCCACGATGAGATCAAAGGGGCCGTGGCGAGCAACCTCGTCCCGTGTGGAAGCAAATACGTGCCCGGAGTGCGTCCGCCGCGCGAACGAAACGAGCCGGTCGTCGATATCGTAGCCGCGGTACGTGAGGCCGGATTCCGAAAAGGTGTTGGCAAAGAGTCCGGTGCCGCATCCGAAGTCGAGCACTTTGCTTCCGGGGGGGAGCGCCAGTGCCTTCAGCCTACCGCGCAGGCGTCGCCGCTGCTCCCACTTGTTGAGGGTCACGGCTCTCTGCCCGAGATCGTTGATCAAAGCCCAGATCATCGCTTGCCCTGTCCTCTGGAGGAAATTTTCACTTCATACACTGTCCACGCTCCGTCGTCGTACACCGTGGCGAATGCTTCGGGCCATTGCCCGAGGATGCGAGCCATGAGCCCCTGGTAGGGCGGATCAACCAC
This sequence comes from Thermoanaerobaculaceae bacterium, assembly GCA_035542075.1. Taxonomy (GTDB): domain Bacteria; phylum Acidobacteriota; class Thermoanaerobaculia; order Thermoanaerobaculales; family Thermoanaerobaculaceae; genus RBG-13-68-16. The sequence continues at coordinate 4,721 of DATKMD010000031.1, read as the reverse complement.
GATGTGCGTGACACGCAGGGCGCCCAGGAATTCGGCGCGCTCGGACCAATTCTCGACCGAATTGAAGAATGGTTGGCCGCCAAACCGCTTCATCGTTCGCTCGAAGCGCTCGTAGTACGCCGGATACAGGCCGGAGGCGTCAGCGAGGTTCTCGCTGGCCGCCAACGGCCACGCCGCCACCTGCTGGGGGATGAAGGCCGGCAGCGGGTAGGCATTGAAGGTGTCTCCCGCCAACACGGCGGTGGCGGGCAGGGACTGCGCGGCCCACTCGACGAGCCGCACACTGGGCGGGCAGGAGATTCGCTCGATGCCTTTGTCCGGCGAACCGGCCTCTCGCGACGACGCGACGGCCCGGGTACATCTGAGCCCCTCGATCAGCCCTCGCGGAGTCAGCCGGACGGCGACGGGCGGCAGCGTCTCGTACCGCCGGTCGGCCGGGCTGAGGTTCAGAGGAGAGGCGTGAGGCATGACGGACACTGCCGCGGCCACCGTCACGAGAAGGGCATACACCCACGGTCGTACTTCGTCCGCTGCTCCCGGCTGGACGGCGCGGGCCACCCGCTCCCCCTCGCGACGCCAGAGCAGGAACAGGACGGCGACGTACCCGGCGAGAACGCCGAGGAACAACAGGTCCTGGTGCCGGACCAGCCGCGGGCCGAGGCCGCGCATCACCACCGCGACGCCACTCCCGGCGAGAAGCGTTACGACGGCGGCCGGCCCCGCGCCCCGGATGCCGGAGAGATGCGTGGCGAGGGCAAGCATCGCCAGGCCCGCGAACAGATGGACAAAGACGGCTACGTTCCGTCCCGGCGTGAGCAGGATCTCCCAGTATGTGAAGTACACATAGGGAAAGGACAAGATGGGGAACCGGATGAGGAGCATATAGGCAACGATAGACGCGGCCGGGAGCCACACGAGCACACGGCGGCGGTGCACGAGCCACAGCAACGGGCTCAGCAACAGGACGCCCGGCATCCAGCCGTGAAGCAGCGAGTCCACGACGCCGACCGATATCGGCAGCGGGCGCCCGATGAGATCACGGAGCCTTGCCCTCCGAAACCACGTGACGAGCTCCGCCTTGGCGATCCGATCCAGTTCGCTGATGCCGGCAACTCCGGCCGCGCGGTGGAGAGCCACGTAGACCACCGTGATCACCACCGTCACCGCGGCGAGGAGGAATATCCGGCGCAGGAGACGCCGGTCCCTTCGGAAGACCGCGAGCGCCACGGCGAAGCTCGCCAGATAGACAAGGAACTGAACCGTCTCCCGTATGTGCACCATGGTCAGCGTCGCCGCCATGGAGAGGGCGGCGGCCAAACTCCACGAGGCGGGGCGCCCCGGCAACGTCCGGAGGCAACACGCCGTGAGCGCCAGAAGCCCGGGGAGCAGGACGCCGAGCGCGACGTCCGATGGGTGGCTGAAGGTCGCCAATTGCGCCCAGGCTACGATGGGAATGTCCGCGAAGGTCCCATTGAGCGTGAGCAGGAGCGCGGCCCCGAGCACGGGGGCGGCGATGCGGTCGTCTTCGAAGACGAAGCGGGCAAGCGCATAGAGGACCAGGGTGGCCGAGACGGACCAGAGAAAGCGCATCTTGTGGTAGATGAAGAGCGGGTCCAGCCCGCTGATCGTGCTCACGAGCGCCATGGCGTAGTGCGTGCCCGGCAGGGGATGCGTGTAAAGCACGTCTGGAGAGTGGTAGAAGTTCGTGATCGCGGGTGCCTCCAGAGAGGCAAGGCGCCGGACGATACCCGCATGGGACCAATCTTCACCGCCCGCGAACGGCGATCCCTTGAGATACAGCAGACATCCCAGAATGACCATCAGCGCGCCAATGCCGATCTCGTACCTGGGAACCCGGATCCTCGTGCGGCGCACTCGCCACGCGGCCAGCGCCGCGCCGATGAGCGCGAGCGCCAGCCATATCCGCCCGACGATGGCCGACGATGTGTGGAAGCCGAGGCTCGCCATCGTGGCGACCTGAACGAGACTCAAGCTCACGGGGACCCCGAGACCGAGAGTCTCCAACAAGCCAAGACGCATGCCATGGCCGGCTACAAGTACCAGGAGGCTCCCGGGAACCACCACGACGGTGAGCGTGGCGGCGCACACCCTCGCCGCCGCCGACACCGAGCCTCCGCCGACGACATGGGGCAGGACCAGGGCGACCAAGGGAGCCGCGCCCAGTGCGACGGCCAAGCGGGCTGTCGCCAGGCTCGACTCGGGCCGACCATCCGGCGCGCTCATGGCCACCGCCGCACCTCGTAAACGGCCCACCGGCCATCGTCGTAGACCAGGTGAAACGTCTCCGGCCATTTCGCGAGGACCGGCTTCATCTCGGCGTACGTCATGGGATCGACGAGCACGTGGGTCGCCTTCACCGAGTCGAGGAATTGCCGCCGTTCGGCGAGAGACTCCTTCGCGTTGAACAGCGGCTGCGCGCCGTATGCCACCATCGAGGCGTCGAGAAAGCGATAGTACGTCGGAAAGATCTCACGCCCGGACAGGGCCGCCGACGTGTCCACTGTCGGCCACGCAATCACCCGCTGGGGCATAAAAGGAGTGGCCGCGTACTGGTTCAGCGTGTTGTTGGCTAGCACCGCGGAGATCGCGAGGTGTTGCTCGGCCCAGCGAACCAGCTCGGGGCTAGGCGGGCAGGACTCGGCGCCTCTCGACGAACCTTGACCATTGGGGATACAGCGGAAATCCCGCAGCACCGCATCCGGGGTGAGAAGTACGGGGGCAGCCATGACGAAGGGGGATCTGGCGGGCTCCTTGAGACGGACCGCGGTCACCGCGAGCAACACCAGCCACACGACAGCCCAGCCCGCGCGAGGAGTGGCCGGCAGCACGCGCGCGGCCAGCCGCTGCACGGCTCCACTCCGGTGGGCCGCCAGCGCGAGGAGGCACAACAGGACCGCGCCCAAGAGAAACATGCCTTGATAGCGGTCGAGGACGCGGCCGCCATACTTCCAGATGCGCCAGAGGGCCAGGCACGCGAGCGCGAGAATGCCGGCGGCGGCCCAGCGGTTGCGGACCCTCGCGATGGCGTTGGCGCCGAGGTAGAGGAGCGGCCCGGCGAGTACGTACAGGAAGAACATCACGTTTCGGACCGGCGTCAGGAACATGTACACGTAGGTCAGCTGCAAGTACGGGATCGTCAGCGCGGGGAACCGGATGATGAGCGCATAGGCAGCGATACTGCTGGCAAAGAAGATCGTGAGCGCCCCCGTCCGGACGGCAATGAGAACCAGGGGGCACAGCAGGAACAGCACGGCATTCGGGCCGGAGAAGAGAGTGCGGAAACCGGCTGAGAATGGGCCGTCGCGCAGCGGCGAGGCGATCCAATCCCAGAGGGACATCTCCGAAGCCAGTCGTCCCAACTGCGCGGAGAGCTCCGCCAGCGCTGGCCCGACGTGCTCGACGAGCCGCCGATGCAGCACCGTGTACCCGCCGACCACGCCGACGGAGATGAGGAGGAGGCCCGCCGCGCGGGCCAGCAGGGCGCGGTCGAGGCGGAGCACAGCGAGCGCCACGGTAAAGCTCCCGAGGTATACCAGCACCTGGACCATCTCTCGAATGTGCACCATGGTCAGCGTCACGATGAGGGCCAGGGTGCCGCACCCGAAGAAAACGAAGGGGCGCCGCCCGGAACAGGTCAGGAAGTGGAAGAGGACCACCAGCAACGCGGGAAGAAGGACATTCATCGCCACGTCGCTCACGTGGCTGTAGGGCGCCAGCTGCGCCCAGAGGTACTTGGGCACCTCCGAGAAGGCGCCAACCGCCACCAGGACTGCGGCGGTGGCTCCCGAGACGAATGCGAGATCCCGCCCCCGCAACGCGACCCGGGCGGCAGCGTAGACGAAGAGCAGGGCGGCGAGCCCCCAGAAGAAACGCAGCATCCGGTACACGAAGAGCGGGTCGAGGTCGGCCAGCCTGGCGATCAGCGCGAAGAAGACGTGCAGGCCGGGGAACGGATACGTGTAGACCACGCCGACGGTGACGTAGAAGTTGTCGAGCGCCGGCCTGGGGATGAACGAAAGCCGGCGGATGACGCCTACGTGAATGTGATCCTCACCCGAGGCGATCGGCGAGCCCCGCAGATAGAGAAGCGCCGCGAGGAGAAGGATCAAGCCGCCTAGTACGACCTCCTCCCGGCCTACCGACACCCTCCCCGGTACCCGCCGCTCCCTCCACGCCGCCACCAGGCTCGCGCCCGCGCATCCCCAGGCCAGGACAGTGGTCGCGCCCGCGACGGGAATGTGCAGGAGGAGGATGGCGATGGTGAGGGCCTGCACGATGGCAAAGCTCAGAGCGATGCCGAGCGCCGCCACTTCAAACAGAGAGAGCCGTACCGGCACCCTGGCGAGCAGAAGACAGAGCACGCCGGGAACGAGACCGACTGTGAGCGTGGCGGAGACAAGCTTGATGGCTGAGAGGAGCGCCCCCTGACCCGCTACGGCCGACATGAGGAGCGCAGTCGCGGAAATGCAGAGAAGCGCCGCCGAGAGCCAGGTACCCGACAGTGGAAGCTCGGGACCCAGCCAGGCGGGAGACGAGATACCGGTGTCTGAGGGACCTACGTCAGCTTGACCTTGTCACCCACGAGGGTGATGAGCCGCACTGCCGCGAGGACCTTGATCACCACCCACGAGGGATCGAACTCCGAGCGCCGCACGCTGAACTTCGGGCTCGACGGGTAGGCGTGATGGTTATTGTGCAGG
>DATKMD010000030.1:0-13029 GCA_035542075.1 Thermoanaerobaculaceae bacterium | reverse complement strand
CGTGCGCAACCAGGTCACCCACCGCGCAGACGTCATAACCTCGCCGTGGCCTGTAGAAATCAACCTTCCATTCGGTGCGTATGTAGTAACCGCGCTCGTCACTACCCGACGTGACAGAAACCAGCGGCCCATACGAGCAGTTCTCCTGCGCGACAAGACGAAAAGGCAGGCACATGAGGGCGAGGGTGGCAAGGCCGGCATAGCTCTTCATGCTTTCCTCCTATGGTTGCATTGGTACCAGGTATCCCCATCTCACCTTCGTGTTCTCGTCCCGCCAACCTCCAGCTCAGCCAGCCGCTCCCCACACTCTCGCACCTTGGCCCGCTACACCTCAACCCCTACCAGGACGACGAGATCGCGCAGGCGCGTGGTGGCCTGGTCCTTGCACCAGCCGGAAAGGGCGTCCCGAGCCGCCCCCAGGGCCTTGCACGCTTGCGGAGGTAGGTGTCCACACCCCAGCATGCGCGAGCGGGGAGGCTAGAATAGGGGGCCATGGCGGAACCGTTCGTCCACCTCCACCTCCACTCGCACTATTCGCTGCTCGATTCTGCCGTGAAGCTCGACGAGCTCATGCGCCAGGTCGGCGAGCAAGGGATGCCGGCCGTCGCACTGACCGACCACGGCTGCCTGTTCGGCGCCTACGAGTTCTACAGCGCGGCGCGGAAGGCGGGCATCCGTCCGATCCTGGGGTGCGAGATGTACGTCGCGCCCGGCAGTCGCAAGGAGCGCACGGGCAACCCGTTCGGCTCGCGAAAGCCCTACCACCACCTCGTGCTGCTGGCCGAGAACCAGCGCGGCTGGAACAACCTCATGCACCTTGTCACCACCGCGTATCTGGACGGTTTCTACCACCGGCCGCGCATCGACAAGGAGCTGCTGGCGGAGCACGCCGAGGGACTCATCGGCCTCTCCTCCTGTCTCTCCGGCGAGGTCGCAGCCAGGTTGCTGGGCGGCGACGCGAAGGGAGCGCAGCAGGCGGCCGAGGAGTACCGCGAGATCCTCGGACCCGACGATTTCTTCCTCGAGGTACAGGAGCACGGTCTCCGGGACGAACCGATCGTGCGGCAGGGGATGCAGGCCCTCTCGGAGGCGGCGCGGATCTCGGTGGTGGCGACCAACGACTGCCATTTCCACCGGCGGGAGGACGTCGAGGCGCACCGGGTCCTGATCGGGATCGGACAGAACAAGACGCTCGCCGAGATGGCCCACGACTACGCGTACAACGACGAGTTCTACGTCAAGTCCCCGGCCGAGATGGCGCGTCTGTTCGGCGACCAGCCCGAGGTTCTCAGGCGGACCGCGGAGATCGCCGAGCGCTGCCACGTGACCTTCCCGGAAGGAGAGTTCTACCTTCCGCGCTACCCGGTTCCCGAGGGCAAGCTGCCCGACGACTACCTCGAGGAGCTTGCGCGCGCAGGCTTGCAGCAGAGGCTCGCGGACGGCCGGGAGAGACGTATCCCGGAGGCGGAGTACCGCACGCGTCTCGAGACCGAACTCGCCATCATCCACTCGATGGGGTTCGAGGGCTACTTCCTGGTGGTGTGGGACTTCATCAAGTACGCGCGCGAGCACGGCATCCCGGTCGGGCCGGGCCGTGGCAGCGCGGCCGGCTCGTTGGCCGCGTACGCCCTGCGCATCACCGACATCGACCCGCTCGAGTACGACCTACTGTTCGAGCGTTTCCTCAACCCTGACCGGATCTCGATGCCCGACATTGATATTGACTTCTGCCAGCGGCGCCGCGACGAGGTGATCGGCCACGTGCGCGCGGTGTACGGCGAGGAGAACGTCTCGCAGATCGCCACGTTCAACATCCTCCAGGCGCGCTCCTGCATTCGCGACGTCGGTCGGGTACTCGGGATGTCGTTCGGCGAGACCGACCGCATCGCCAAGCTGGTGCCGGAGGCGATCAACGTCACGTTGGAGGGCGCGCTGCGCGACTCGCCGCGTCTCGCAGAGGCCGTGAAGGGGAGCCCGGACGTCGCGCGCCTGTTCGAGATCGGCAAGCGTCTGGAAGGCCTCGCTCGGCACTGCGGGATGCACGCAGCCGGCGTTGTGATCGCACCGAGGCCCGTGCGCGAGATCGTGCCGCTCTACCGCACCTCCCGCGACGAGATCGTCACGCAGTTCGACAAGGACGTCATCGAGAAGCTCGGCCTCCTGAAAATGGACTTCCTGGGCCTGAAGACACTCACGGTGATCGACGACTGCCTGCACAGCCTGGAGGCCGCGGGGATCCCGGTCCCGGACTTCGGCCGCATGAGGTTCGACGACCCCACGGTTTACGACCTCTTCTGCGCCGGGGACACCGACGCCATCTTCCAGTTCGAGTCATCAGGGATGCGGGACCTGCTGCGCACCGTGCAGCCGCGCAAGTTCGAGGAGCTGGCAGCCCTGAACGCGCTCTACAGGCCGGGCCCGATGCAGTGGACCGCGGAGTACGCCGATCGCAAGCACGGTCGCCAGCCGATCACCTACATCTTCCCTGAGCTCGAGGAGATACTGTCCGAGACCTACGGGGTGATCGTCTACCAGGAACAGGTGATGCGCATCGCGGTGACGATCGCCGGGTTCTCGATGGCTCGCGCCGACACCCTGCGCAAGGCGATGGGCAAGAAGATCAAAGAGCTGATCGACGAGCAGGGGAACCACTTCATCGCAGGTGGCGCCGCCAAAGGTTACCCGAGGGACAAGGTCGCCGCACTCTGGCGGCAAATCGTGCCCTTCGCGCAGTACGGGTTCAACAAGTCGCATTCGGTTGCCTACGCCTACGTCGCCTACCAGACCGCCTACCTGAAGGCGCACCACCCGCTGCACTTCTGGGCCGCGATGCTCTCGAGCGAGGTGGCGAACACGGACAAGCTCGCGGCCTACGTGGCTTTGCTTGCCGCGTCCCACCTCCGTGTGCTCGGCCCCGACATCAACGCCTCGCAGCTGGCCTTCACGGTCGAGGGGGACGCCATTAGGGTCGGGCTGGCCGCGGTCAAGGGGGTGGGGGAGAGCGCCAGCGAGGCGATCATCGAGGCGCGCGCCAGGGTCGGGAGCTTCAAGAGTGTCCCGCACCTGCTGCGCACGGTGGGGGAGCGGGCGATCAATCGCAAGGTCGTCGAGTGCCTGGTGCGGGCCGGCGCCTTCGACGCGCTTCAACCGGACCGTGGCGCTCTGCTCGGTGGCCTGGACAAGCTCGTTGATCAGGCCACGCGCCAGCGGCAGGCCCTCGAGGTCGGGCAGGGCTTCCTGTTCGCCCTCGACGAGGAGGAGGCCGAAGCGGCGGCTCCGGCTCCCGCCCCCACCACGACCGAGGAGACCCTGCGCGGCGAGCGGGAGACGCTGGGGTTTTACCTCTCCGGTCACCCCCTCGACCGGTGGGCAGTCGTCCTGAAGGAGCTGCGGGCCACGCCGGTGAGCGGGCTCGCCGAGCTCGTGGCGGTCGGCGCCGATCGCGCGGTGGTGGGCGGCCTGATCGCGGGACTGAAGGTGCGGCCAATCAAAGAGGGTCGCAACCAGGGGCGCCGCATGGCCTCATTCACGCTCGAGGACCAGACCGGGGCCGTGAGGGTGGTGGTGTTTCCGGATGCGTATGAGCGCTACGAGAAGAGCATCGTGGACGGGACGTCGGTGCTCGTCACCGCGACATTGCGAGCGGCCGACGCCGAGCACGTCGAGCTGTCGCTCGAGGAAACAACCCCGCTCGAGGGGATCGAGGCGCGCAGGGCCACCGCCCTGCGGGTCGAGCTCGACCTCGAAAGGTTCGCCGACAGAGAGTCGCTCGAACAGCTGCACGAGCTCTTCCTCCGTCACGAGGGCCGCATCCAGCTTCGGCTGCGCCTGATGAGCCCAGCGTGGCAAGCCGAGATCGTCCCAAACCGCGTCCTCGGCGTGAACCCGACCACCCTCGTGCCTGCCCTGACGGCGCTGCTGGGCCCGGGGAAGGTCGAGTACGTGTTCACGAGCAACGGCTCCTGACGCCATTCGGCGAGGTTGCGCCGTCGGGCTCAATCGCGTAGCCTTGAGCCCTCGCGGCACTCCCGCGAGCCCTCGGAGGCGAATCATGGGCACAACCGCCGCGACAAGTGCCGAGCTCATAAGGCTCGAGGAGACGTTCGGCGCGCACAACTACCACCCTCTCGACGTGGTGATCAGCCGCGCCCGGGGCGTGTGGGTCTGGGACGTCGAGGGGAACAAGTACCTCGACTTCCTGGCCGCTTACTCGGCCGTCAATCAAGGGCACTGCCACCCGAAGATCGTGGCGGCCCTCAAGGAGCAGGCGGAGCGCGTGACCCTGACGTCGCGGGCTTTCCGCAACGACCAACTCGGACCGCTGTGCGCCGAACTGTGTGAGCTGACCGGTTTCTCCCGCTTCCTCCCCATGAACACCGGCGCCGAGGCGGTGGAGACCGCGATCAAGGCGGCGCGCAAGTGGGCGCACACGGTCAAAGGTGTGCCCGACGACAGCGGCGAGATCCTCGTCTTCGAGGGCAACTTCCACGGGCGCACCACGACCATCGTCGGCTTTTCCTCGGAGGAGCAGTACCGCCAGGGGTTCGGGCCGTTCACGCCGGGGTTCAAGGTACTGCCGTACGGCGACGTCCGGGCGGTTGAAAGGGCGATGTCCTCCGAGACCGTGGCGATCCTGGTCGAGGCGATCCAAGGGGAGGGCGGGATCAGGATTCCACCGGCGGGGTTCCTGCGCTCGCTGCGGGAGCTGGCGAGTGCACACCGGGCCCTGCTGATCCTGGACGAGATCCAGTCCGGCCTCGGCCGCACCGGCAAGCTGTTCTGTTACGAGCACGAGGCGATCAGGCCCGACATCGTGGTGATCGGGAAAGCCCTCGGAGGCGGGTGCGTGCCCGTTTCCGGAATCCTCGCGGACGACGAGGTCATGGACGTCTTCAAGCCGGGCGATCACGGATCGACGTTCGGCGGCAACCCGCTCGCGTGCGCGGTGGCGCACGCGGCGTTGCGCGCGCTGCTGGACGAGCGGATGGTCGAGAACTCGGCCCGCCTGGGCGAGTACTTCATGGCGCAGCTGCGCGCCATCAAGTCGAGGCACATCAAGGAAATACGAGGGAAAGGCCTGTGGATCGGAGTCGAGCTCACCCCGGAGGCAGGGGGCGCGAGGCGGTTCTGCGAGGCGCTCCAGGGGCAGGGGCTACTCTGCAAAGAGACTCATTTCAACATCATCCGTTTTGCCCCGCCGCTCATCATCACGCGCGAGGAGATCGACTGGGCCCTGGAGCGGATCTCCAAGGTCCTCGCCTGAAACGACGGGGGTCAGGGGTCAGGGAACAGGGGTCAGCAGTCAGGGATCAGGGGTCAGGGAGAGAAAGGAAACAGGATTCTCCGGCAGTCGCTTACGGGACCAGAATCATGCTCTCTAACGTCTCGTCGGTTGGCCTGCTCGGACGCGACGTGTGCTTTTTCTCACTGACCCCGGACCCCTGGCCCCTGACCCCTGTCTTCTAGGTTCGCAGCGTGGTGTGGCGGTTGATCGCCAGGAGCGCAAACACCACTGCCGGTGTCCAAGCGGCCAGCACGGGCGGCACCAGAGAGGCCTCGCCGAGCCTGATCACGAAGGCCATCAGGCCAAAGTACGCGACCCCGAGGATCAGGGCGAGGGCGATGCCGCCCACGGCTCCGCGGCGGCCTCCGCGGAACGCCAGGGGGAGCGACAGCCACGCCAGCAGGACCAGCCCCAGCGGGTACGCGAGCTTCTGGTGGAGCTGGACTGTCAGCCGGTCCACCCGGTAGCCGGCGGCGCGGAGGGTGGCGATGTAGTCCCTGAGCTCCGTGAAGCTCATCTGCTGCGGCCGGCGGTACTCGCGACCGAAGTAGTCGGGGCGTACGGGGAGCGGCAGGTCCACCGGGGCCTTGTGGCGGACGAACTCCGGTGTCGCGTCCGCCATGAAGGTGCGTGACCAGGTGTCCTCGGCGACCCAATGCCCGCCAGTGAAGGTTGCACGCCTCGCCATGAACCGTTCCCGCAGGTTGAAGCGCGCGTCGAAAACGTACACAGAGGGCCGCACCAGCGTGTTGGAGTCGGGGTCGAACTCGAGGAAGTTCACCAACGTCCGTCCGTCGGGCAGGAACACGAACGGTCGGTCGGTCGCTCGGTAGGAGCGGGCGACCTTCCGCCCCTTGATCACATCTTCGAGCCTCTGCTTTGAGCGCTCGGCCCGCTGGGTCACGTAGTCGTCGAGGAGGAACAGGCCGACACCAGTGGCGAGGCCAAGGAGGAGGAGGGGCAACGCGACACGGCTCAGCGATATCCCGGCAGCCTTGAACGCGGTGGTCTCGTTGTGGCGGTCGAGCACGGTCGCCGTCGCCAGGAAGGCGATCAGGAAGGCGATCGGCAATGTGTCGTGGAGGATCTGTGGCAGCGAGAACATGTAGAACGAGACTACGACCACCAGCGGCACCGCGTTTCGCCGGATGTCCTCCAGGTTTTCCGAGAGGTTGATGGCGATCCAAAGCGCGCAGACCGCGATCACCACAAGCACGAAGAAGCCCAGACACTGGCGGAGGAGGTGGCGGTCCAAAACGCCGATCGTGAGGGGCACCCGGGGTGGCACCTCGCCGTTACCTTCGCGGGTGCGGTTGTTGCGCTTGCGCCCGAGCCGGCCGAGCCCGGCGGCAACGCGGCCACGGACCGCCGCCGCCAACCTGCCAATCCCATGACGGATGGTGTTCCACCCGAAGATGTGCCATCTGCCCGCAACGGCGCGTGAGGCGCGCCGGAAGAGCAGGGCGGCAAGGGCGAAAAGCACGAGGTTCGGGAGCCACGCGCCGAGGATCACCGGGAGCTTGCCCCCGGTTGCGAGCAGCTCCCCGTTATTGAGGAGGACGTAGTAGAGCACCACAAGGCCGACGGAGATCGTGAGGCCGAAGCCTCTGCCGCCGCGGCGGTTGTGGGTTCCGAGCGGGAAGGCGACGAGGGCAAACGCGATCGCAGCCGCGGGGATTGCCACCCGCTTGTGGAGCTCCACCAGGGCATCGCGGTTCTCCTCGGTTTCCGGTCCGCCCGCAGCCCGGACGCGTTCGAGGAGCTCTCCGGTCGAGGTTTCCCGGACGCCGAGTCGCCTGCGGTCGCTGCGGTCCACGGGTGGCTGTTTGAGCCGAATCTTGAGCTCGTTGTTGTCGTTCTTCCGGTACGAATCGGGCGCGTCGGGCCGCAGCAGGTGGGTGGCTGTGTCCTGGAGGTTGAGCCACGCGGTGCCGTCGCGCTGGTCGATCACCAGGGCGCCGCTGTCCGCGGTGACGAGGCTTTCCTCCGTGGGGTCGGTCATGTCGAACAGGAGCACGCCGTGCCAGCGCCCGGTTCCGCGATCGATCTTGTCCACGTAGAGGAGCTGACCAGGGAAATCCTCGGCGAAGACGCGCTGCTCGATGGCCGCGCTCGCCGCGGACAGCGCGATGCGCCGCGTGGTGTCCGAGAGTTTCGCGTTCGACTGCGGCATGACGGCGAGCATCAGGAAGAGGTCGAGAGCGCAGACCAGGGCGGCGATCATGACGAGCGGGCGCGCAACGCGGCGGAGCGGGACGCCCGACGCCTGCATCGCAACCAACTCGGAGTCCGCGGCCCATCGCGAGGAGGTCATGAGCACGGCGAACAACGTACCGATCGGCAAGGTGAGCGCGAGGATGTTCGGCACCCCGAGGACTAGGAGACGCAGGCCGGTCACCGCAGGCACGTCGTGCGAGATGAACAGGTCGGCCAGGACGAAGAGGGCCCTGATCAGAAGGAGGAACGTCGTCACCGCAGCTGCCAGCAGCAGCGTCGGCAGCGTCTCGAGGAACAACGCCCGGCTGACGATGAAGCGGTGCATCCGTCCCATCACTTGGATAGTACGGGAGGGGCCGGGTTCGTGCCACAGGCGGGGCGGAACGTGCACACGGAGCGACGGGGTCGAGTTTCCTCAGGGGTTTCCACAGGGGGGTGGCTTTCCACAGCGGCGGTGTCTATTGTTAGGTCTGATAAGATATATTATGTTAAATTCCATGACCGAAATCCAGCGAGAACACCCCAATTCCTAAACCAAGGCCGCTGCAAGGCCACCTCCGGAAAGGCCCTGCCCTGCCTGTGGGGGCCGATCAGCTTGGCGCTACTTCGGTTTTCGGGTGGCTGGTGGCCGGCCCGTTGCGGTGGCGAGTCGGGCATCCAGGTCCCCGGCGCGGAGCTGTTGGAGTAGAGCCTCCAGGGTCGCGATGACGTCGTCCTTCGAGACGCCGGGTTGACGGATGCTGAGCGAGAACCGCACAGGCGAGTTGGGCGTTGTCCGGAGCCGGATATTGAGGGGGCGGAAGCGGCCTTGCGCCGCCTCGGAGTCGGTGTTCGAGACATCACCTGAAGTCTGCCCGGCCTGCTCCCCCAGTGCCGCGGTCGCGCGTGCGGCGTCGCGGTCAAGGTTCTCCTCGGCGATGGCCTGAACGAGGCGCTCCATCTCCGCGATGCTGGAGGCGCGGGCGATAAGCAGGAGGACCGACTTTGCGGTGATGTCGGCATGCCGACACAGGTCCTGAATCGCCGGAGGGACGGCAAGGAGCTTCAAAGTCTCCGACACCGTGGCCCGGGACTTCCCCACCGCCCTGGCGACCTGGTCGTGGGTGTACCGGTACTTCTCGACCAGGGTTCGGTACCCCTCCGCCTCCTCGAACGGCGACAGGTCCTTGCGCTGAAGGTTCTCGACCAGAGCGAGCTCGAGCGCCTCCTGATCTGTGGCGGTCATCTCAACGCATGGGACCTCCTCGAGGCCCGCTTCGACGGCCGCCTGAAACCTGCGCTCGCCGGCGATGAGTTGATACCTCTTGGATCCCGGTATGAGACGGACGAGCAGGGGCTCCAGCACCCCGCGGGCGCGGACCGACGCCGTGAGCTCGCTGAGATCGCCGAGGGTGGAGCGGGGCTGCTCACGGTTGGCGTCGATCTGGCTGACTGGGATCATCAGCCCCACGGCTGTGATTGCGTTGTTGGCAAGCTCATCCACGAAGTGCCGGTCGTGGCGCATCTTGCGGTACTCGGGTAACCCCTTGTGGCTAGACACGTTCCATGACCTCCTCGCAGAGGGCGTAGTACTCGACGGCTCCGCTCGAGTGAGGGGCGTGCTCAAAGATCGACGCCCGATACGCGGGACTCTCCTCAAGACGCACCGAGCGCGTGACGGAGGTGCGGAACACCTTGTCCCCGAAGACCTGCGTGATCTGGTCGTGAATGTCCCGCGCCAGCACCGTTCGCCTGTCGTGCAGCGTGATCAGCACCCCCAAGATCTGCAGATCGGGGTTGGCACGCACCTTGATCTTCTCGACGGTCTCGAGAAGGTCGTCGGTGCCCTCCAGGGCGAAGTAGGACGACTGGATCGGTATGAGCAGGTGGGTACACGCCACCATGGCGTTGACCGTGATCAGGCCCAGAGTCGGCGGTGTGTCCACGATGATGTACTCGTACTTGGGGACGACGTCCTGGATGCGATCCTTGAGTCGAAAGTGGGCGTCCAACTCCCCCACCAGCGAGGTCTCAAGCTTGGCGAGAGCGATGCGCGCGGGAGCCAGGTCGAGGCTCGTGACCTGGGTCGGGACGATGACCTCGGTGATCGGAACGCGCTCCACCATGACCTCGTACATCGAACGCGCCAGGGTGTGCTGGTCGACGAACGACATGGTGGTGTTGCACTGGGGGTCGAGGTCCACGAGCAGCGTCCGGACCCCTTTGAGCGCCAAGGCCGCGGCAAGGTTGATTGCCGTCGTTGTCTTGCCCACCCCACCCTTTTGATTGGCGATGGTGATGATCAACATGACCCCCGTGATTTCAGGCGAACCAGCGACTTCAGCACTGTATCGGCGCCGTCCGAACCCTGTCAACTATTCGTTGCGGGGGGTCCGCGCCCGCTCCCTCCTCGGCCCGGGCGCTCGTGACCCCCCGAGCCCCCCGGCTCGCGCGAGGTGAACTCGCGCTCGCCCCTGCTCGTTGCGGGGGGTCCGCGCCCTCCCTCCCCCGCCCGGGCGCTCGTGACCCCCGAGGCCCCTACGCTCGGGCGAATGAATCCTCCCCCCTCGGACAAAGGCGCAGGGGCGTGACAGACCGATGGGATCCTCCGGTGGACAGTCTTGGGGCTGACCCGGCATGCTGAGCCGCGGCGTGACCAGCCTACATCTTGTACTTGCCGAGCTGCTCGGGGGTCAGCGACTCGAGCCACTCTCGCAACCGCGCCTCCTGGTCCTCGCCCTCGCGGAAGTCGAGGGCGTGGGCCTCGCGGAACACGGACTCGGCAACCCTGATCGGTGCGTGGCAGCGGAGCGCGAGGGCAATGGCGTCGGAGGGCCTGGCGTCCACCTCGACCAGCGCGCCCTGCGCGTTTCTCACCAGCACCTTGGCGTGGAAGGTGTTCTCGACAAGACTGTGGACCACGATGCCCTCGAGCTGCCCACCCAGCGACGCGATGACCGCGCGCAGGAGGTCGTGGGTCATCGGGCGCGGTGTCTCCACGCCCTCGAGTTGCAGCGCGATGGCGTTGGCCTCGAAAACCCCGATCCAGATCGGGAGGAATAGGTTCTCGTTAGGTTTCTTCAGGATCACGATGGGTGTGTTGGAGACCGGGTCCAGGATCAGGCCCCTGATCTCGACCTCCAGCGGTGCCATGACGGCGTCGGGGTTCTCGCTCACACACCCAATGTCAGGCAGGGGCGGCGTGCTGTCAAGCCGCCGCCTGCTCCCGCCCTTAGTCAGAGGGCTCGGGGCGAACCCCGAGCAACGCGTGGGGGGTGGCCCCGGTGATCGTCACGCGTGCCAGCTCGCCGGCCCGGATGCCTTTCCAGGCGGGGAAGTTCACGACACGGTTGTCGGGGCTTCTCCCCTGCCACGACTCGGTTCCGCGGCGGGCCACACCGTCCACGAGCAGCTCCACGGTGTTCCCGATGAGAGCTTGATTGAGTTCCAGTTGCACCGCTGACTGGAGCGCGAACAGTCGTTCCAGACGCTCCCCCGCCTCCGACCTCGACACTCGACCCGGGTAGCGGGCCGCAGGGGTGCGGGGGCGAGGCGAGAAGCTGAAACCGTAGAGCTGACCGAAGCGGACCTCGGAGGCCACGTCGAGGGTCGCCGCGAAGTCGTCCTCGGTTTCCCCAGGGAACCCCACGATGACGTCGGTGGACAGGGTCACGTCGGGGATCGCGGCCCGCAACCTGGCGACGAGGTCGAGGTACTCCGCACGGGAGTACCCCCGGTGCATCCGCTTGAGCACGGCGTCCGAGCCCGACTGGAACGGCACGTGCAGATAGCTCCCCACGCGCGCGGCCTGCGCGATGCTCCCTATCATATTGTCAGTAAAGAACTTAGGATGGGAGGTCACGAACTGGACACACCACAGGCCCGGCACGCCGCCGACCGCAGCCAGCAGCTCTCCAAGAGTTGCCCCGGTCTTTGGGCAACGGTAGGCGTTGATCGTCTGACCGAGGAGCGTCACCTCCCTGGCGCCGTGTTCCACGAGGTGCTCCACCTCGCGCACGATCTCGACGAGCGGGCGGCTCGCTTCGCGCCCGCGCGTGTACGGAACGATGCAGAAGGTGCAGTGCTGGTTGCAGCCGTGGATCAGGGTCACGTACTGCCGCGCGGACGTTCCGCGCGCGATCAGGTGCGCGTCGTAGTCCTGAGTGGGTCCGAAGCCGGTCGCGCTCACCTTCTCCCCGGCGTCCACCGCATCCAGCGCCCAGGCGAGCTGCGCGATGCGTCCGGGGCCGAGCACGAAATCGAGACCCGCCGTGCGCGCGAGGAGGGTCGTGCCCTCCTGCTCGCCGACGCATCCGCACAGCCCGACCACGCGCGGTTTACCGGAGGACTGCTTCGCGTGCTTGAGCTCCCCCAGCCTGGAGAGCACCTTCTGCACGGCCTTCTCGCGCACCGAGCAGGTGTTGAGCAGCGCGACGTCCGCCTCCTCGGGCCGGGCGGCCGGACGCAGTCCCCGGGCCTCGAGCACGCCAGCCAGGCGCTGGCTGTCGAGGACGTTCATCTGGCAGCCCCACGTTTCGACGAAGTACGTGCGCACGCAAATCTCCCCCGCTCACTGCGGGACGTTACCTTCTAGCGGTTTTCGTTCGCTGGCGCAACCCCGCCAGGCGGGACTAGCCCGGCCCCGGCCCGATCGCACGCGGCTGGCCGGGAGTGCGGCGAGGTGGGGCCGTGGTGGGGCCTCCTGCCTCCACATTGCGGAACCAGCCCGGGAGCGCGCCGTCGCGCCGGGCTGCTTCCATCACCTCATCGGGCTTCGTGCGTGCCTCGGCGAGATCGGCCTGGGCCTTGTGCAGGTCATTGACCGCCTTGTCCCAAGCGGGCTTGATCACCCCGTCGCGCTGTGCCGGATCGTCGTGGGCGTAGAACGCGCGCTCCAGCCGGCCGCACTCGCCCTCGAGGCGCGTGATCTCGGCCTCGAGGAAGGACACGCGCGTGACTGCCTCCCTGTACCGCTGTTGCCACATCGCCTTCTTCGGGCTCTCCGCCGTGCCACCAGCTGGAGGAACCGGGGCCGCGCCGCCGATGGGCGCTCCCGTGGTGAGCTCGACGCCCTGGGAAAGCTGCCTGAGGCTGTCGTTGTTGATCACGCGCGGTTGGCCCTCGGGCATCTTGAGCTTGATCCGCTTGGCGACGTCCGCGAGAGAGCCGGTCGGCGCCGCGGCTTGGTCAGCCTCCTTGGAGAGCAGGATGTTGACGCGCGGCGTTGGCGTCGGAGTCGGTGCCGGCGGCGCGACGGCCAGAATCAGCAGCAGCACCGGGTTCATGGTTGCCTCCCACGCGCGCTAGGGGTCGCTGGTCCCCGCGCGCCCATAACGGTCCTCGAGACGGACCACGTCGTCGATGCCGGGTGTGGAGACCTCAATTATCCGCACGTCGGTCAGCGCAACCACGCGGTGCAGCATGCCCGGGCCGATGTGCCGGGCGTCACCCGGGCCCAGCACGACCACGTCCAGCTGCCGGCCTCCTGGGTCACGGCTGAGGTGCAGCTCGCAGCGGCCGTCCAGTACCCGCATCGTCTCGTCCTTCTT
>DATKMD010000029.1:0-3821 GCA_035542075.1 Thermoanaerobaculaceae bacterium | reverse complement strand
GCGCGACTACGCCGGCTCGATGCAGTTCGCCTTCGGGTACACGTACGACCGGCAGGACCGCCCCACGATGACGGTGCTGCCCGACGCGAGCTCGATCTCGTACGTCTACGACGGCGCGCAGCTCAGCCAGGCCTACTCGGTGCTCTGGTACGCCGGCGGAGGCTTCGCGGTCGACGCGGCCGTCTACGGGCTCGACGCGCACCCGAGCGGCGGCCTCACGAGCCTCACGTTCCTCTCGCCCGCCTTCGGGAATCAGCCCGCCGTGCAGTCGAGCTACAGCTACGGCGCCGGCGACCAGCGGCTCGCCTCCGCCACGACGGTCACCAATCCCTTCGGCGCGCCACAGGTGATCCAGCAGCTCCTGTACACCTACGACACCGCGGGGAATCTCCGCCGCAGCGACGCCCTCAACCAGATCGATCAGGACTTCGCCTACGACGTCTTCCATCGCCTGGCCGAGGTCGACACGCTGGGCACGCTCAGTTACGGGAGCGAGACCTACGCATACGACGACGCGGGCAACCTGACCTACAAGGGTCCCGCCGAGACCGCCGGCCAGCTCCGGCTCCGCTACGACCGCACCTCCAGCCAGCCCACGCATCTCTCCTCCGTGGACGTGCGCCAGGCGGGCGGGAGCTGGCTGACCGGCTTCGGCAGCTACGCCATCGACAACGACGGCGGCATCACGCAGCGCACCAAGGACAGCCAGCTCACGACCTTCTGGCGCAACGACGCGGGCCAGGCGCAGGTGGTCGGGATCCCCGCCGCGTGGCAGACCGCGACCTACCACTACGACGCCACGGGGCAGCGCTCGGAGAAGCTCGTGACCGGGGCCTTCGGCGTCGTCGACGAGGCGCGCTATGCGGTCGACGCCTCCTTCGAGGTCGACACCTTCCACACGACGCACGAGGTGCACCTGTTCATCGGCGGGCGCCGCGTGGCGACGTCCGAGCGTTCGGGGCTCGGCAACGGGGTCCTGCCCGAGAGCCTCCTTTCAGTGACGACCTACCACCCGGATCAGGTGGGGACCAACACGGTCACGACGCGGACCACGGCGACGAGCCAGACGGTCTCGAAGACGATCCTCGATCCCTTCGGGCAGAAGCGGACCGGCACGGGCAGCGATCCGAGGCATCTGTTCACGGACCAGGAGCGCGACGCCGAGACCGGCCTCGACTACTTCGGCGCGCGCTTCTACGACGCGTGGGTGGGGAGGTTCCTCGAGCAGGATCCGGAGCTCGGCGGGGCCACGGCGGGGGTGAGCTTCGCTCGCATCGAGGGCGATGCTGGGAATCTGAATGCGTATGCCTACGCACTGAACCAGCCTACCGCGCTGATCGATCCTACGGGCGCGTTCGCGGCTGATGCTGGTATCGGCGGTGCTTTCGACGGCGCTTCCGCGTTTGGTTTTGGTACGAGCGTTGGTAGCGCGACAGCGGGGGGAGGAGAAGAAGGAGTCCGTTGTGGGGTCGACTGCGAGTTCCCTGACCCCGACGAGCGGCTCCCGCGGCCCGACGGCGAGTCCAGGGATCCGCGGGGCAAGGGGCTGCCGAGTTCGCTTCCGAACGCTGAGCAAGGCCGGCCGCAGTCGACTGAACCCCAACCGTTCTATCGGGGATGGGCAGTCAACGCCGATGCCTTTTCCCCAGTCTTCGGGATCGGTTATCGGATGGGATTTACGAACGAGGGCCGACTCTATACGCGCGTGCGAATCGGCCGAGGCTCGCAATTCGGACTGTCTCTGGTGAGGGTTACGCTTCCTAATGGGCACATGACGAATGGTGGATTCGTGGCCGTGGGCGGATTCCTTGAGGCTGAAGGTGCAATAGGGATCCCGGGGACGCCGATCGGAGCAGATTGGAGTTTCACCTCTTGGGAGAGTGGACTTGTTATTCCCGCAGATGCGAGTGAAGGGGGGGTACCTTTTGGTTCCGTCTCAGGTCCAAATCCGGAGGGTGTGACCGCGGCGGGTTTTGACGTTGGCATCTCGTACGGTGGTGAATTCATCTTCGTAGGCGACCAAAAGCACTAGGGCGTCGCCGGGGAGGTCTTCTTGCGATGAAGGCACATCGTTGGATGCGACGGGTCAGCCTCTTGTTCCTCGTTGTGCTCCCTACTGCGATGGTGGGTGGGTATCTATTCGCCACTCACGTTGATGCCTACGACGTCGCGACACGCATGATCGCCGTCGATCCAGTCATTCGAGATCAGGTTCCTGGTCTGAAGTCCCACCGGCTTGCGTTCTTCGACGGGTACCACTACTCGACCTTCGGGACGGATGCGGAGGCGAAGTACCGATTTGTTCTGACCGGAGAGGACCGCAGCGCAACGCTCGATGTTGTCTTGGCAAGAAAAGCTGGTAAGTGGACTTTGCAGGAGGGCACACTTCGGCTCAGTAGTGGTCAAGCGTTTCCTCTCGAGCCCCGGCAGCTGATGTAGTGAACTGCCCCGGGAATCCCGGAGGCTCGTTCAGTTGAGTCTCCGGCCTCCTTGCTCGTCGCTTTGTCGAGCCTTCTTGGCCTGCGTAGTACATCGCTTCGAACTCCGCCGGCAGGACATCTCCACATCTCCGATCGAGCTGAGAAGACGCCGGTGGTTGAACCAGTCGACCTACTCGAGTGTCGCGATCTCGACTTCCCCGACATTCCTCCGCGTGCCGCTCTTCCGGAGTTCAGGGTAAGCGCTTAACGAACTCCGTGTTTCGCGACGCGGTGGTGGACGCGATGCTCCTGGAGCACGCGCGACGGGGAGGAACCGATCGGCGGGTCTGACGCGGCGGCAGCAGGAGTGGCTTCGCCACCCGCAAGCCTGCGCGCGGGGTGGCGAGACGATGCGTGCCTTCGCGAAGCGGCACGGCTTCTCGGAGCATGGGATGTACCAAGCCGCCAAGGACCTGCGCCGGCGTGGGGTGGTGCTGCCGACCGGCTCGAGCCGGCGAGGGCAGCCGCAGCCGCAGAGGGCGCCGAGGCCGAGGTTCGTGCGGGTTGCGCCGGCGACGGCCACGAGGCCGCCGCTCGCTTCGAGCGTGTGGCGGGTGCGGCTTCCCAACGGCGCGGTCATCGAGGGGAGCGAGATGCCGGAGCCCGGCTGGCTGGAGCAGGACGGGAGGCCTCGCCGGCTCGCCGCCCGTCTCGTGCTATGCGCAGACGCCGCGACGCGAGACGGCCTACGACCCGATGCTGCGGCCCCTCCAGGTCGACCGCGTCGAGCCCGGAGGCGGGCGCGTCACGGAGGTGACGAGCGCCTATGCCATCGACGGCTTCAGCCTCACCTCCCCGGCGGGTCCGCTGCTCGTGGAGCAGCGCACCTCCATCGGAGGCCCTGGCGCCGGCAGCCAGGCACCGACGCCCGACCGCGTGCAGGCCTTCGGCCACGACAACCGCGGCCAGGTGCTGGCGCTCTGGGACGGGGGCAACTCGGCCGCCGTCACCCGCCTCGACCGCGACGCCAAGGGCCGCATCGTCCGGGTCGACGGCCCCGACGTGGCGCTCGCGAGCGGAGGCACCGATCCCAACCTCCTCGAGATCGACTACAACGCCGTCGACCAGCGCACGCGGATCGCACAGCCGATGACTCCTGGGGATCATGTCTCGGCGCCGCGCTGGCTCTTCAGCTACGACCTCGACGGCGACCTCTACGAGCAGACCTCGCCGCGAAACATCACGATCCGCTTCCACCACGACGCGCTGCGCCGCCTCGTGCTGGAAGACTTCCTGCCGCTGACGAGCGACCCCGCTACGCCTGGGACGGGCGACATCGTCTACGAGTACTGGGCCTCGACCGCGGGGCTCGGTCAGGTGAAGGCCGTCTACGGGCGCCAC
>DATKMD010000028.1:0-16412 GCA_035542075.1 Thermoanaerobaculaceae bacterium | reverse complement strand
CAGCCAGGCGGCAGCGGCGACGTCGGTGGGGGTCGTGTCGAGGTAGGTCAGCCCGCCGGTATCCTCGTAGATCCCAAGCAGCATCAGCGTTGCCGTAATCGGATCCGGCACGATACTGCCCCGCTGCAGTTCGCCCGCCATCACCGTGCAGGTCGCGGCCACCGGGGCCGTCACGAGCTCGCCGGCGGTGATCGGGTCAGTGCCCTCGGGGTGATGATCCACGACCCGTACGGGACAGTCCGCCCTCGCGATCAGCTCGCCGACCTCACCCAGCCGGCGCCATGAGGAGCAGTCCACGACCGTCGCCTCGGTGATGCGGGCACGGCGCAACTCGCGCACCCGGACCTCGGGGAGCTCGACGTGCTCTGCGGCAAGGAAACGCCGCACCGCCACCTCCTGCGATCCTGGAAACACGACCCGTGCCCCCGGGACCAGCAGCAGTGCCCCGGCCGCGGCGCCGAGCGCGTCGAAATCCGCCCCCAGGTGGGTCGTGATGACCTTCACGTCGCCAGTTTACTGCTCATGCGCCAGCGACGGTGGGCCACCACAAAGGTTTCGGGGCCATGCCGGAATTCCCGGGCAAAGCTGCGCATTGCTAGAATGACCAGAGATCGGGGAGGTCGTATGACGCGCAACGAACTGACACTCGCCGTGCTGCTGGTAGCCGGGGTGCTGGCCGTGGCCGCACGCGCCCAGGCACCGCTCTCCTACGCCGGGGACGTGGAGCCGATCATCGTCAAGGCGTGCGCGGAGTGCCATGGCGGCGACAACCCGAAGAAAGGCCTCGACCTCTCCAAGGGTAAGGGGTACGAGCGTCTCGTGGCTGTCAAGAGCCAGGAGGTGCCGGAGATGGTGCTTGTCAAGGCAGGCGACCCGGCCGGGTCCTTCCTCTGGCTGAAGGTCACCCACACCGCCACTCAGGGTAAGGGCATGCCGCGCACGCTCTTCGGGTCCAAGAAGCTGCCCGAGTCGGAACTCGACGTCATCAGGAACTGGATCATCCAGGGCGCCAACCCGTAGGAGCGACAGGCTTGAAGGCCCGAAGGCGGGAAGGGCGGATCAACCCGTCAAGCCCGGGCGGGTGGGTGGCGCGCACACCTTCACGCCTCGCTCACACGAACGGGCGACCCAGGAGGCCGGCCGCCACCGAAGCAAAGCGTTGCCACGGCGCCAGCTCGACCCTGGTCCGGAACGCCCTCCGCGGATCCCGTCGGACACCGTCCAAGACGCGCCGGTAGACGCCACCCATGACCCGGACGGCGGGGCGCGAGTCGGGTTCCAGAAGCCTGGGCAGCGGGTTCGCATCGCGGAAGTGGACGCGCGCCCGCTCGCACTCGAAGGCAAGCAGCGCCGCATAACCCTCGGTGTCGACGCGCCCGCCCAGCAGGTCCTCCTCGCGCACCCCGAAGCGCGCCAGTTCGTCGAGGGGAAGGTAGATACGGTCCCGGCGGACATCCTCGCCGACGTCGCGGCAGATGTTGGTGAGCTGCAGCGCCATCGCAAGATGGCGGCCCAGCGCGGATGCACCCGGGGCAAGGGTCCCGAAGATCGCCAGCGAAATGTCTGAGATCGTGACCGCCACCAGCTCGCAGTAGCGCTCGAGCTCGGAGAAGGTGGCGTAACGGCCGCGCTCCAGGTCCATGCGGCAACCGTCAACCAGGCCGAGAAGCGCCCGCTTGGGTATCGGGTAGAGTCCCAGCACCTCGGCGAGGGCCCGGGTCTCGGGTGTTCCCGGGCTGCCCCGGTAGGTCCGCTCGATCTCATCGGCCCATTCGTCGAGGCGGCGGCGGGTCACGTCGGAACCGACCGCGGCCGCGCCCTCATCCACGATGTCGTCTGGGATCCGGCACGCCGCGTACGCCGCGTAGACGGCGCGCCTCTTCCCGGGCGGGAGGAGGCGGAAACCGAGGGAGAAGTTCGCGCCCCGGCGGTGGGCGAGACGCCGTACCACGGCCCGGTTCCCGCTCAATGCTCCCTCCGGCGACACCATGTACACACCGGGGCATGTCGGCAGCCGTGACGCTCACGCCACGCGGCCATCACAACCGCGGCGATTGCTCCCTTGATCGGTTCCGGCCGCTGCAGCCGCAGGAGCAGGCGGCGGAAGTCGGTGCGGCTCGCGACGCGACAGAAACCCGCAAAACCACGCCGCCCGAGACGCTCGTAGGCGAAGCGCAGGGCCACGGTGGTCCGCATCGGGCGCGCAAGTGTGCGCTCGAAGCGCGCCTGCTCCCAGCGACCGGCAACCCCCGCCGCCACGAGCCCCGCGCTGCGCAGGGCGAACCTGTTGCCGAGGCCGTACAGGAAGTCCTGGACGCCGGCGGCCTCTCCGACGTACCAGCGCCCGTCTCTCGCCTGCAGGTGCCGGGTCAGGCAGAAGTTCATGAACTGCCCGCCTTCGTGCTCATTGCGTACGGCAAACTCGCCGAAGGCGCTGCGGAAACGTGCCCACGCCTCGCGCTGCGCGTCCCTCAATCGGTCGACACTTCGAACCTGCGCGACCCCGAAGGTGGCGTGCCCGCCGATGCAGAAAAGGTACGAGTACCCGGTGGGGGTAATCTTGGGATCGAAGAGCACCGCCACGGTGTCTGGCAGGTCCGAGCCGAACACCACCTCGCGCGCTGCACCGTCAGCCTGCGACGGGCCCGTGGCGACGACCTCGGCCGTGGGGGGAGCCGCCATCCCCTCATGCACGACCACGCCGGCGCCCGAAGCGAGCCGCCGGAGCCAGGCGTCGAGGCTCTCGCCGCCGCCTCCGCGCCTCACGAAGTACGCGAACGGATCCGCGCTCGCCACCTCGTGGCGCCGCCCGAAACCATCGAAGAACAGCGCCCTTCTGGCGGGGACTACCGGGAAGTCGGGCACGAGCCCAAGCGCGCGCAGTTCCTCGAGGGCATCGAGCTCCCCTGTTCCGTTCTCGAGTACCTGCCACCCGCCCGCAAAACGTCCGCCCCCGCCAACGTGGTGATCCCAGACCTCGACTGCAAAACCATCTCTCGCGAGCAGGACGGCGGTGGCGAGGCCCGAGACCCCACCGCCTGCGATGTCGATGTGCTGGGCCACGCGGGGATTGTAGCCCGGCGGTCCGCCCGTCCGAGCTCCGTTCGGGCGCGCGCCACGCGCCGGTGGTCAACGCCAGAATCGGGCGGGCGGAGAGCTACCGTTGCTCGCGGCGCACGCCTTCGACCTCCTCCAGGGTGCGTGGGCGCCACTTTCCGAGGATCCTGCACCCTTCGGGCGTCACGAGGACGTTCTCTTCGATCCGGATGCCGCCGAAATCCAGGTACGTCTCCAGCGTTCCGTAGTCGATGTAGTCCTTGAGCTTCCCCTCGGCCTTCCAGCGCCGTGCGAGCTCGGGGATGAAGTAGAGTCCGGGCTCGACGGTGAATACGAACCCCGGCTGAAGGGCTCGAGCCAGGCGCAGCGACTTGAGCCCGAACTGCGCGCTCCTGGGCTGCCCCTCGTACCCGACCCAGATCTCGCCCAGATCCTCCATGTCGTGCACGTCCAGGCCGAGCATGTGCCCGGTCCCGCACTGGAAGAACATGGCGTGGGCGCCCTGCTCGACGGCATCGTCCAGGTTGCCCTTCATCAGCCCCAGGTCCTTGAGCCCTTCCGCGAGGATGCGGCACGACAAACCGTGCACGTCGCGGAATCGCACGCCGGGCCGGCAAGCGCCCACGGCCGCGAGGTGGGCGTCCAGCACCACCTGGTAGACCTCCTTCTGGCGGGGTGTAAACGTCGCGTCGACCGGGAAGGTGCTGGTGAGGTCGCCAGCGTAGTGCATGGCGGTTTCCGCACCGGCGTCCAGCAGGAACATGTCACCTGGCTTGAGCGTGTTTCCGTGGAAGTGGTTGTGCAACGTCTCGCCGTGGATGGTGCCGATTACGGGGAACGCCAGTTGTCCTCCTGCCGCGATGGCGATCTCGGTGACCCGGGCCGCGACCTCGGACTCCATCATCCCCGGGCGGACCATCCGCATCGCTGCCAGGTGCATGTCTACCGAGGTGTTGACGGCCTTCTCGATCTCGGCGATCTCGTCTGCACCCTTGATGACCCGCATCTCGACGATGGCGCGCACGAGATCGACGGATGCCGCGTCGCTCTGGCGGTCCGGGTGGACGCCCAGCAGGCTGAAGAGCTTGAGCTTGTTCTCCGGGCGGTAGGGTGGCAGGTAGCGCACGGCCCGCCCTTTTGCCAGGGCCTCCTTCACGACCGCGCCCAGGGCCGCGGCGGGCCGGGTCTCGGTCACGCCGCCGTTCGCGGCCAGCTCGGCCACCGTGGGGAGGACACCGGTCCACACGATGTCGTCGATCGTCAGGTCGTCGGCGAAGAGGACTGTCCGACCCTCGTCGAGGTCGATGACTGCCGCCCACCCCGGCTGGTCCACGCCGAAGAAGTACAGGAACGTGCTGTCCTGACGGAAGTGAAAGGTGTTGGCCGCGTAGTTCATGGGGCTCTCGTCGTTGCCCAGGAAGAGCAACAGTCCCGAGGAGAGCTGGGCCTGCAGGCGGGCGCGGCGGTCAATGTAGGTTTGGACAGGGAACATGGCGGTACCTCCCTTGGGTTCCTCGCTTCGGCTAGCCGACCAGAACCAGACTCTTCTGCGGCGTAGAGAGCCAATCGCAGCCTTCCGGTGTGACGACGACCATCTCTTCGATCGTGCAGATCCCGCGTCCGGGGACGGCCAGGCGCGGCTCGATGGTGAAGACCATTCCCGGTTCGAGTTTCTTGAAAGGCTTGTCGGCATACTTCTCCCACGTGGGGCCGAGGAGAGCCGTGCCGTCGTGGGCGAAGCGCCCGACCTGGTGACCCAGCCCGTGGGGAAACTCTTCGTAGCCCGCCTCGACGACGAGGCGGCGGGCAACGCCATCGACCTCGCGCCCCTCGACGCCGGGTCTGATCGCCCGCTTGGCCTGCTCGACGGCGGCGACGACCGTGTCGAATCCCCGCTGCACTTCCGGCGGCGCGACCGTCTCGGCCTTGTCGAGGACGTAGAAGGTGCGCTGCATGTCGGAGACATACCCGTCCACCTTGACGCCGAAGTCCATGTTGAGGACATGGCCCTGGGCGACCGCCGTGTCGGTCGGGCCATAGTGCGCCTCAGCACCGCCAGGCCCGGTGAACACCGAAGGGCACTCGCTCCGCCCCCACGCCAGGCCGATCCCGCGGCGTTCCACCTCCGCCTGCATGAAAGCGGCGATCTCCTTCTCGGTGCGGCCCGGACGGATGAAGCCGGCAACCAGACCGAAGATTTCCTGCGTGTGGCGAACCGCCTCGCGCATGCTCGCTATCTCACCCTGGGTCTTGCGCTCCCGGAGAGCCGACACGACCGCTTCGGCAGGGACGATGCGGTCGGCCATCCCAATGCCGGCAAGGTACCGCTCCAGGGTCAGAAACATGCCGTGGGTGATGCCGTCGCAGATCTCGCTCCCCTCGGAGTAGTTGACCGCGATCGTCCGGGGATCGAGCTCCTTGAGGCACTCGGTCAGCGGCTCGCGGATACTGGTCACGAAGCCCACGACCTCGTCCCATGCGCCGCACTCCTCCACGGTCCTGACGTCGTAGCGGCCAACGATCGCCCGCGTGCGCCCGCCGCGCGGCACGATGAACGCCGAGTGCCAAGTCACGTGGCCCGGCGCCAGGAAGACCAGCGAGGGATCGCCGTTGATCTGGCTCTCGCGGACGAAGGTGATCCAACAGTCGATCTCGAACTCGTCGAGAAGCGCCCGTGCCTGTTCGACCTTCTCTTTGATCAGCATCGCTCCCCTCCGGATTCTCCCATCCTCGCGGCG
Source organism: Thermoanaerobaculaceae bacterium (assembly GCA_035542075.1). Taxonomy (GTDB): domain Bacteria; phylum Acidobacteriota; class Thermoanaerobaculia; order Thermoanaerobaculales; family Thermoanaerobaculaceae; genus RBG-13-68-16. Next base: position 10,617 of record DATKMD010000028.1, on the reverse strand, counting down.
CCTTGCGCCGCTTACCCACGTCGCGGTGGGGTGAGATCGCCCTACGCGGCGCTAGTACCTACAGCCGGTCGGTCGCGTTCACGAAGCGCGCGATCGCCTCCTTGAACGCCTTCAGCGAAGGCGGATGGAGGTACATCATGTGCCCCGCCTCGAAGTAGCGCATTTCGATGTTGTCGCGCAGTTTCTTCTCGAGCCCGAGGTGGTCCATCGTGTACTCGGTCCCGAGGAACGGCGTCGCCAGGTCGTAGAGCCCGTTCAGGGCGAGGACATGCAGGTTGGGGTTGTACGCCATGGCGTGCGCGAGGTCCGCTCCGGTGTTCGGCCACACGGGGGCGGCGAATTCCATACCAGGTGCCTTGTGCTTCCAGTCCCAATCCTGCCACAGGTCAACCTCGACCTTGTATGTCTTTCCCTCGCCGAACTTGAGCTCGCCGTGGTAGTAGGACAGGAGTGCGGCCGTGAAAGCCCCGGAGATCGCCGTCGCCTGCGGATCCTCGGTCGCCTCCCGTGCCAGCCGGTCGAGGGCGACGCCCGTGAAGCGCGCATCGAGGCGGCCAACGATCTCGGAATGCTCGCGCAGCAGCTCGGCGGTGAACTCCCCTTCGGAGACGCGCAAGTTGGCCTTGTCGAGGTAGGCGGGCGAGAGCGCGGTCAGGCGTGACATGGCCGCGATGACCTGCTTGCGCTCCGCCTCGGGAAGCGCGTCCCCCTTCCCGAGAGCGGAAGCGTACGGTCCGGTCGCGAACTGCCGCGCCTCTGCGAGGAACGCCTCCAGCGGCGGCGCGTCCTTTACAAGGTGGTGGTACCAGGCGATCGCTGCGTAGGTCGGTACGTACATCTCGTAGCCGAGATCGTTGCCCAGCCACGTTATTGCGGTCTTCGCATCGACGAAGACCGACACGAGGATCACGCCGTTGAAATCCATGTACCACTTCGTCTGCAGGTAGTCGACGAGGCCCGCAGACCGCATCGTCCCGTAGCTCTCCCCAAGGAGGTACTTCGGGGAATTCCAGCGACCGTTGTCGTTGACGTACTGGACGATGAAGCGGCCGACCGAGTCGACGTCCTGGTCGACGCCCCAGAAATCCTTGTCTTTCGCCTTCCCCACCGCGCGGCTCAAGCCCGTGCCGACGGGGTCGATCATCACGAGGTCGGTGACGTCGAGCGGCGTGTCCTCGTTGTCAACGACCTGGTACGGGGGAGGCGGCGTCGGCCCCGCATCGGTGGTGACGATCCGGCGTGGGCCCAAGGCGCCCATGTGGAGCCAGATCGAGGAGGAACCGGGGCCGCCGTTGTACGCGAACGTCAAGGGCCGACGCGCCGCCTCGACGCCGTCCTTGGTGTAGGCGACGTAGCCGATTGCCGCGACGGGCTCGTCGCTGTTATTGCGGATCACCAGCGTTCCGGCCGTGGCCTTGTACTTGAGCACGTTCCCGCCGACCTTGATGGTGTGCTCGGTGACCGACTGCTCCGACTTCGGTACGGCCGGCGTCTCCTGCTTCTTGCTCTCGCTGCCCCCTTGCTTCTCCGCCTCGTTCGGCGGCTCGGCCGCGTTAAGCCCCGTCGCGGCGACGAGCAGCAGTCCAATAACGATTGGCATGGCACGTCTGATCATCGAAAACCCCCTCCTCCACGGCGACACTATACGCAACCACTGCACGCGAGAGAACCGGGGCGGCGGCCCGCCTTTTCCGGACGGGGGCGGAACGAACCCGCGGTCGCAGTTCCGTCCGCGCAGCTGGCGCGCCCCCTTTGGAAACGTGGCGCAACACCGTCGGTTAGAATCGCCCGGGGGTTTGATTGACACCACAGGAAATCCGGGGGGCGCTCGAGCGCATCCTCGGGGGCGTTCAGAAGCCGGGCCGCTACCTGGGCCTCGAGCGCAACCGGACGCTCAAGGACTGGAGCTCGACGCCCGTGAGGCTCCTCCTCGCCTTCCCCGATGAGTACGGCATCGGCATGTCGCACCAGGGGACGCGCATCCTCTACCACATCGCCAACTCCCGCCAAGACGCGCTCGCCGAGCGTGCGTTTGCGCCCTGGCCAGACATGGCGGCGGCGATGAGAGGCGGCGGCATCCCGCTCTACTCCCTCGAGTCCTACCACCCCGCGCGCGAGTTCGACATCATCGGGATCACGCTCCAGACCGAGCTCAACTACGTCAACGTTCCGTACCTGCTGGACCTCGCGGGTATCCCACGATTTTCCAGCGATCGTGGCCAGAGCGACCCGCTGATCGTCGGCGGCGGACCGTGCATGGCCAACCCTGAACCGGTCGCGGACTTCTTCGATGCCTTCGCGATCGGTGACGGCGAGGTGCTGCTCCGCGCGCTCCTTGACGCGGTCCGGGGAGCGAAGGCGCAGGGGCTCGCGCGCGCCGAGACGCTACGCGTGATCGCGCACATCCCCGGGATGTACGTGCCCCGTTTCTACGCTTGGACCCCAGCCGCCAATCCGGCACAGGGCGGCAGCTTCGAATCGCTGGACGAAGCGGCGGCCTTCCCCGTCCAGCGCGTGTTCGCCGAGAAGCTGGACGCCACCGACGTGCCGACCGAACCCCTGGTTCCCGCCGTCGAGGTGGTGCAGGACCGCCTCGGCATGGAGGTTGTGCGCGGCTGCACGCAGGGGTGTCGGTTCTGCCAGGCCGGTTACTGGTACCGCCCGGTCCGCGAGCACGATCCCGCGACCGTGGTCAAGACGATGGAGGCTCACGTCGATGCCACCGGCTACGAGGAAGTCGGGCTGCTCTCGCTCTCGACCGCCGACTACTCGCAGATCGAGCCGCTCGCGTTCCACCTGGCCGAACGGTTGGCCCCGCGCCGGGTCGGCGTCTCGCTCCCTTCCCTGCGAGCCGAGTCGTTCTCGGTCGCGATCGCGGACTCGGTCTCGCGTGTCCGCAAGTCGGGTTTCACCTTCGCCCCCGAGACCGGCTCCGACCGCCTGCGAAGGGTGATCAACAAGACGTTCACCAACGCCGACATGATTGCCGCGGCCGAGGTGGCGTTCTCGCGCGGCTGGAACCTTATCAAGGTGTACGCAATGATCGGCCTCCCGACGGAGACCGACGAGGACCTCGAGGAGCTTGCCAGGCTCGCCGACGGGATCCTGGACGCGGCCCGCCGCGTAGGAAACCGAAACGCCACGGTGAAGGTCTCGGTCGGGCCGTTCGTGCCCAAGGCGTGGACGCCGTTTCAGTGGGAGCCGTTCGTGCCTGCCCAGGAGCTGTCCCGCCGCATCGAGCTTCTACGCGCGCGTTTCAGGCGCATCCGGTGGGCCAAGCTCACCTGGAACGAGCCCGAGGAGTCGCAGCTCGAGGCGCTTCTCTCGCGCGGCGATCGCCGCCTCGGCCGGGTGATCGCGCGCGCTCACGATCTGGGCGCGGTGTTCGATGGGTGGGGCGAGTGGTCCAGGCCCGACGCTTGGCGGCAGGCCGTCGCCGAGGCCCGCACCGACCTGGAAGCCGAGCTTGGGCCGCGCGACCTGACCGCCGTGCTGCCGTGGGACGTGATCGACGCCGGCGTCCGCAAAGGGTACCTGAAGGCCGAGCGTCGTCGCGGCTTCATCGAGGCCGAAACACCCGACTGCCGCTGGGGAGACTGCATGCGGTGTGGCATACCGGGGAACGGGCTCGACACCCAACTCGCACTTCCCACCCTACCTGCGGTTGGCGAGGTGGCGCCGGGTCTGGCGCGGGCGAAGAAGGCGGCCTACAGGGTGCGGCCGCTACCGCGGTTACAGCCCAAGGCCGAGCCCCTGGCCCAGCCGGGCCGGCTCGCGCGCTACCGCTTCACCTTCCAGAAGCTCGGCGACGCCCGTTGGCTCTCCCACCGCAACGTGATGGATCTGCTGGAACGGGCGCTGCGCGCTGCGGCCGTGCCTGTGCGCTACACGGAGGGGTACAACCCGCACATCCGGCTCTCGATGGGCCCCGCGCTTCCGCTTGGAATCGAGGCCCTGGCGGAGCGCTTCGACGTGGAGTGCCATGCACCGGTGGAGATGGGCATGCTCTCGCGCGCCAACCGCGTGCTGCCCGAGGGTCTGCAACTCGGCGCCTGTGAGGCCCTCCGCGAGGGTACTCCCTCGCTCGGCAAGGCCGTCTCCGCGTGCCGTTACCGGCTGCACCGCCCGCCGGAGCTCGCGACCTGGCCCGCTTCACCGAACAAACTCGGGGAGTCTACCGCCGGGATCCTCGAGTGGACGGTGAACGGCGACGAGCTCGTGGTGACCCTCGATGCGCGCCAGGCGGCCGGCCACGCCCTCAGTGCCAAGGATCTCGTGGCCGCCGCCGGGATCCCCGCCGAGGTGAGACGTCTCGTCCGCGTCGTGCGCGAGGCCGTCCTCCTCGAGCCCGGTCGCCCCGCCGCGACTATGCCGCCCGGCGAACCACCATCAGCGTGAGGTCGTCCACCCTGGGTGCCCCGGCAACGTGCGCGGCGAGGTCCGCCAGGCACGCTTTCGCCAGGGCCTCCGGCGCCAGGTGCCTCGCCCCGGCCAGAACCCGCGAGACTCGCTCGGCCCCGTACTCGGCGCCGTCGGCGTTGCGGGCCTCGCTGAGCCCGTCGGTGTAGAGCACCAGGGTGTCTCCCTTCCGGAGCTTGAGCTTTCTCGAGGAGAAGGTGGTGCTGTAGAACGCGCCTACCGGCAGGCCGGTGGGGTCCACGGCCGTCACGTGGCCGTCGGTGAGCACCAGCGGCGGGCAGTGACCGGCGTTGCAGATCTCAAGCTCACCGGACGCTGAGGCACGACCGACCACGAGGGTCGCGAAGTAGGGCGAGAGGGTGCTTTCCCGGAACACTCGGTTGGCGCGCTCCACCAGCTGGCCGACCGAGAAGTCAGCCGCCACGAGGCTCCGGAACGTCGCGTGCAGGTGGGCCATCAGGATCGCGGCCGAGACGCCCTTGCCCGAAACGTCTCCGAAGAGGAAGAAGAGGTCACCGGATCCACCGTCGGGCCGCACCACGTCGCAGTAGTCGCCGCTGACCGGGCCCGCGGGCTGGTAGTGATAGTGGACGTCCCACCCCACGCTGCTAAGGCTCTTCTCCGGCAGGAGGCCCTGCTGAATACGGGCGGCAAGCTGAAGGTCCTGTTCAAGCTCCCGCTGCTCCTGCTCGGTGAGGTGATCCAGGCAGAACCGGACGAGGGGATCCGCCATCAGCCGGTCCTGCTCGATCGGGTCGTGACAGACCTCGCACAGGCCGTACGAGCCGCCCTCCACGCGTGCCAGTGCCTGGTCCACCTCCTGAAGCAGGTGGGTGAACTGGGTCTCCAGCGGTGAAGTCTGCAGAGCAGCCTCGAGGCGCTGTCGCCGCTCGTACAGCTGACGTCGAACGATGTTCTCGGTCACCGTAGCCATGGTCTCGTTCTCCCCAACCGTTGCTTCTACGAGTTTATTGCGCGCTTGTTTCCGCGTTGGAACGCAGGCCCCGACGGTGGAGTGTGCCACGCGTCCCTGTCCCTCCGTCAGCATTTTGAGACCAGACAGATTACACCGATCACCTCCGCCCGGCTTTTCAAGCGAGGACAGCTCCGCTGGCCTTGATCGCGGCCCTCCCCGGCCCTATCCTCGCTTGGATGAGCAGGAAACCCACCCTGCAGCGCCTGGGGCTGTACAGCATCAAGAGCAAGATCACGCTGTTCGCGCTGCTTGCCACGCTCATACCCTCGCTCGCGATCGGGTGGCGCTCCTACATCCTTAACAGCCGCTTCCTGAGCCAGAAGATCACCCAGGAACTCCAGAAAGTGACCTCGCAGGCATCCCGCGAAGCCGGCCTCTGGCTCGACAAACGGCTTTTCGACCTCAAGGTCTTCTCAAGCTCGTACGTCGTCATCGAGAACCTGGCCAGGCTTCAGGACCGCGGCGTCGCGCGAATCGAGGTCGAGCGGGCGGTGCGCGGGTTGCGCGACTACCTGGCTCTGGTGCGCCCCAAGTTCACGGACTACGAGGAGTTCACGGTCGTCGCGCCCGACGGCACAGTGGTGGCCAGCAGCGCGGAGCCGCCGGGTGCGGTCGTGTTGCCGGAGCGCTGGCTGGCGCGTGCGACCTCCGGGGAGGCCGCGCTCGGAAGCCCCCGCCGGGATGAGGCGCTGAAGACGGGGGTCATGACCGTGTCCCAACCGATCCTCGGCGCCGACGATCACCTCCTGGGCGTGCTGGCCGCGAGGCTCAACCTCCGCGGGATCGTGGACAGCGTGGCCGGCGACTTCGGGCCCGAGATCAGCGGTTTTTACTTGGTTACCCGAGACGGTGAGGTTGTCGCCAGCAGCCCACCTCCTACCGCCGGGTCGGTGAACGCGGCGCTGCCGCGAGACCTGGCCACTCGCCTCTTCGCACAGGAGAGTGCCACGTCCGAGTACTTGAACCCCCGCGGCGTCCAGGTGGTGGGAACGCTCAAGACCATCCCCGCCCTGAACCTGGGGGTGGTCGCCGAGAAGGAACGCGCTCTCGCATATGCCGAGATCTACCGGCTGCGCACGGCGACCACCTGGCTGGTCGGCGGCCTGCTCGTCGGGATCGGCTGCGTGGCCTATCTCCTCGGGTTGACGATCGTCCGTCCCCTCGACAGGCTCATCGCGGGCGCCGCGAAGGTTGCCACCGGCGACCTCGAGGTTGACATTCCGGTCTCCAGCCGGGGTGAGTTGGGTTACATGACCGAAGTCTTCAACGACATGGTGGAGAAGCTGCGGCTCGGGCGTAAGGAAGTGGACGAGGTCAACCGTACCCTGCGGGAGAGAAACCAGGAGCTGCACGAGCTCTCCGTGACCGATAGCCTCACAGGGCTTTTCAACCGCAAGAAGATGTGGGAGACGCTGGCGCGGGAGCTCGAGGCGCACAAGCGGCACGGGCGTCCCCTCGCGGCGTTAATGGTCGACATCGACCACTTCAAGAGGTACAACGACACGCAAGGACATCTGGCCGGTGACGAGGTGCTGAGTCGGATGGGCGAGATCTTCCGTTCCGCAGTTCGGGTCTCCGACTACGCGGCGCGCTACGGTGGCGAGGAGTTTCTCCTGATCCTCCCGGACACTGACTCGGCGATGGCGGCGCAGGCCGCCGAGCGACTCCGTGACCTGGTCGCTGGCGAGAGGTTCGGCGCCGGACCCGACGCACCCAAGATCACGATCAGCATTGGAGTGGCCTCGACGTCGGAGCACGACGAGGGACCCGAGGCGCTGGTCAGGAATGCCGACACCGCTCTCTACCAGGCAAAAAAGGCCGGCCGGAATCGGGCGTTCGTCTTTGAGAGCGGAAGCAAGCGGCCGAGCTGAGGGCCGGGCGGAGCCTCAGCGCGCGGACAGCAGCGGCTCGAAAACCCAGCCCGTTGCGCCCTTCTCGTCCCGTATACGAATCCACTGCTCCTTGCGGGAGAGGCCAACGACCTTCGTGCCCTTGGGCAGCGTCGTGATCACCCGAAACTCGAGACCGGGCCCGTCACGAAGGTTCCCATCCTTCGCCAGCTCGAGCGGAAGGGGTGCCTCGAACGGCGACTCCCCAGGCACGGGGGCGAGCTTTTGCCTTGGCGCGGGGCGCACCTCACCGGTCCTCAGCAGGCCCTTCGCCTGGTTGGCGAGGTAGAGCGCACCACCGTAGTTCTCATTCTTGAACTCCTCGGCGCTCCTGTTCAGGAGCTGCTTGGCCTGGGAGAGGTCCCGCGCCCCTTCGCCGGTTCGGGCCTCCGACTCGATGGCCTTGAGGGCGATTTCGGCCTCCGCCATGTTCGATGCCGCCTCCGCCCTGCTCTCGAGGCTCCGGAGCTTTGACTTGGCCCGTACGACCTCCTGGATGGCTTCGTCGAGCTTCGCTTCCAGGGCACGTTCACGCTCGTCGAGCTCCCTGATGCTGCTTTCCTTCTCCACGAGCTGTAGCTTCAGGCCGGTGACCTGGTCCTCGAGCGAGCGCTTGTCCGCCTCCAGGCTCGCGATGGACTCCTCGAGTTTCTTCTGCTGAGCGACCAATTCCTCGCACGGGTTGGCCTGAGTTGGCGGCGGAGTGGGGGGCGGGGACGGCTTCTGCGGCGCGCTGCGGCACGCTGCGGCGAGCCCCACAAGGAGGACGAGCAAGAGAACGGGGCGCGGGGCGCGCCCGGGCGCGGCGATCGGTCGCTTCATTGGGCTCCTCTGCAAACGGAAACCGGCACAGATCCGAACAGATGAAAAGTTACCAGATCTTGAGATTGGGAAAAAGGGGATGGCACACTCCCTGTCCTAGCGGACCCGCCGCAATACCCTGCGCGGGAAGGTGCGGGCGGCCGCGTTGCGGGTGACGACCTCGATGTTGGCGTCGCCGAGCTTGGCCGGGACTCCCGCGACGCCGCCGTTCGCATTGATGAACCCCTGCGCCCCGGAAAGCAGGCCGGCAAGGCCCGAGAAGCTGTCGGGGTCGTGCTGAGCGGCATAACCGCCCCCGAGCGGCAGGAGGACGTGTTTGCTTGCGTGGTAGTCGAGGGCCACCGGGTCGAGACCGGCGAGGAGCACGTTGCACCGATGGGTCGTCTCGGGCGGATAGCCGGTCAGCGAGGCCTGGCTGACCCAGATACAGTCCACGATGTTCAGGTCGGGGGTCCTCACGAGGCTCCAGAACTTGCCGCACTGCGAGCCGATCTCGGCGTAGTGGCGCTGGGGGGAGCAGCCGTCCGACATCGACACCATGCCGTAGACGTGCTTGAGGCAACCGGTGACCCCCGACCCGTCGTGATGCTTGAGCACCGGGATGTTGATCAGCTTCACGTTGTCGGCGTGTGCCGACCCTGCCCACCTCCCCTCGCGCAGCTCGATCCGACGGCCGCCGGGCGTGGTGAAGCATGGGTAGGAGACCGGGGTGGCGGGTCTCGTACCCGCCGGCGGCGAGACCGTGCGGTAGCCATCCCGGATGTGCTCGGACGAAGAGATAAAGCTCGCGCGTATCGGGTCGAGGAGGTAGCTGCTCACCGGCTGCCCGGCGAACACCGCGTGGACCAGGTGGTCCACGGTGAGCACCGTCTCGTCCTCGGCGTTGACTTGGACGGTGTGCGCGACCGCGGGCCAACTATCGTACGAGCCGCCGCCGGCCATGCCGTCGAACGCCCCGCGACCCTGACCGTTCTCGACGATCACGACCTCCCCTGCAAAACCGTCGGGGTGCGCGAGGATCCGGTAAATGAGTCCGCGCACGACGTCCGTGTTGGTGGTGCCTCGGCACTTCCACTGGCAATTGACCTTGACCACCACCACATCACCCGCGTCGATGATTCCTGCCGGACCGCCCCACGGGTGTGGCACGTCCGTGCGGTAGAGCTTCAACCCGTGGCTGGCCAGCAGACCCAGGAGCGTGTCCACGCCGACGTGACGCATCGCCCCGTCGTGGATCGGACACCCGTCGACACGGAAGACCAACGACCGGTCGGTCTGGGCGGTAGCGCGCAAGGCCGCACCGCCGACAGCCCAAGCTGTCGCCCCGACCCGCGCGGTGTCGCGAATGAAGTCGCGCCTCGTGCGCCTACGCCTCCCGCCGGCCATGCTCCCCCCGCGCCGCGTCGAAGGCGATCCTGAGACCCGATCGTCCGGCGCTCGGCGCTTTCTCACACGGAAGCATAGCCTCGCCCGCGCTGGACGGACCCCCACCCGAGGTGACCAGGCTCACCGGAGGACCCTACCGCCCCTTCGAACGTCAGACTACTGCTTGTTGCGGGTGAGCATCCGGTCGAGGGAGAACGCCCCGCTGCCCCTGATCATGACCGCGATTGCGATGCCGACGGCGAGGAGATGGAGCTCGATCCCCTCCCCCTTTTGGTTCCCAGCCCAGTTCATGAAGAAGCCGTTGTGGATGTGACCACCCACGATCGCCGCGACGACCATGTCGCAGAAAATCCCGAACGCCGCGACCCGGCCGAGCAAGCCCACGATCAGGCCGAGCGAGCCCGCGAACTCGGCGAGGATCGCGAGCGCCGCGAACAGCGCCGGGATTCCCAGCGTGCCGGTCATCCACGCCCACGTCCCCGACAGCCCGTATCCCCCGAACCAGCCCAGCACCTTCTGGGCCCCGTGAGCGAAGATCACGATCCCGAGCGCCAGCCTCAGTACCAGGCCTGCAACGCTGTCGTCCGTCCGCATGAGCTTTCCGAACATATTTGTTCTCCCCTTCCTGTGCGCCACCAGCTGTGGCAGCCGCCTCTCGCGCTTCTCTCCCGATCAACTCCACCCGCGCTTGGCTGCCCGCACGTTAACACAACGGTGAGAATCGCCTGATAGGCCCGGCTCCTTGCTGAGTCTCTGGACGGGGGTGGCGCTGAAGTGCCCGACGAGCCCTCAGCGCTTCTCGTTTGGTCCTTGCCCCAGCAGCTCGAGAACCGCGGCGCTCATGGCGGCGACCCCGGTGCGTATCGTCGGCTCCGCCACCGGGGCGTACCGGCTCGAGTGAAGAGCCGGAAGCGGAGTGTGGGTGCGCTCGCTCTCCGCCAGAGCACGCGGATCGCTCGTGCCGAGTCGGAACATGCAGATCGGGATGCGCGGCTCCACGAGGCCGTACTCGGCGAAATCCTCCCCTACCATCTCGGGCCTGAGCGTTTCGAAATTCGCCTCCCCGAGTGCCCGGCGGAAGGCTCCCGCGAGGCGCCGGGTCAGGGCCGGGTCGTTGTAGAGCGC
>DATKMD010000027.1:0-6946 GCA_035542075.1 Thermoanaerobaculaceae bacterium | reverse complement strand
TTCCGGTCATTGCAGGTCTCGTTTCGTCCACTCTCAAGCCGGGCGCCGCGCACGGTTGCGGGTCGCACCCGGCCCCGATCGATGCGGCTCATGCTGGAGCCCACGTCCAGACTTGAACTGGTGACCCCGTCCTTACCAAGGACGTGCTCTACCTGCTGAGCTACGTGGGCCCTGATCAGTGCTCGAGATGTGGAGCGGGAGACGGGAATCGAACCCGCGACCAACAGCTTGGAAGGCTGTGACTCTACCCCTGAGTTACTCCCGCTGAATGGAAATGGTGCGGGCGGATGGATTTGAACCACCGTAGGGCATTGCCCGGCAGATTTACAGTCTGCTGCCATTGACCGCTCGGCCACACCCGCACGCTTGGCTTCGCAAGACATACCGATGGCAGGCTGTCGCAGCGCCCTGGAGCTGGCGATGGGACTCGAACCCGTAACCTGCGGATTACAAATCCGCTGCTCTACCAGTTGAGCTACGCCAGCCTGCGCGGGAAGGAGCACCCGTCGTTCCCCTCTGCCAAAGATCTCCCCCCGGCGCACACGTACCCCGGAAGGGGAACGAGGATGATACCACCGCTCAACTAAAAATCAAGCCCCTTGGGGCTGGCGGGCGAAACGCCGCCGCCATTCCCAGGCCAGTACCCCGGCGGCCACCGAGAGGTTCATTGACTCAACGCCCTCCGCCAGCGGGATCGCAACGCTGCCATCGAGCGCCTTGCGGGTCTTGGCCCGCAGCCCGGTGGCCTCACCGCCCAGGCAGAGAAGCAGCCGCTCCGGCAGCTCGAGCTCGTCCACCGGGGTGCCTCCGGACTCAGCCCCCAGCACCCAGAACCCCGCCTCCTTGGCTGCGCGGGCGAAGTCCCCAAGCGACCCCACGTGCGCGAGCTTCACCAGCGAAAGCGTGCCCGCGGCCACCTTGGCGGCGGCCCCACCGAGCGGCGGCGGGTGGGGACCAGCCACCACCACACCCCCGAGGGCGAGGGCGGCCGCGGTCCGGACCACGGCGCCCAGGTTATGAGCGTCCTCCAGGCCATCCAGGCCGAGCAGGCACAGAGGCCCCGGGGGTGCGAGGAGCGTCCGGGAATCCGCGAGCGGCGCCGGCGCGAGGCGGGCGGCGGTCCCGTTGTGGGCAACACCGCCCGCGACGAGGTCGAGCTTGCGCCTCGGGACCGAGGCGTAGCGCACCCCGGCCGCGCGGACCGCTTCGAGAATCTGGCGGGCCCGGGGCCCCGAAAGCCCCTCCGCCAGCCACACGACCTCCACCCGCGCTCGCTCCCGTTCGACCGCAGCGAGCACGGCGTGAAAACCGACGACCCATTCAGGCGCGTTCAAGGGTCACGACCGAGAGCGCCGCTATGCCCTCGCCCCGTCCCACGAACCCCATGCCCTCGAACGTCGTCGCCTTCACGTTGATCTGCTCCTCCGGGACGGCGAGCAGGTGAGCCACCCTGGCGCGCATCGCCTGCCGGTGGGGTGCGATCCGTGGCGCCTCGGCAAGCAGTGTGAGGTCGCACCCTGTGACCCTCCAGCCGCGCTCCGCGGCGAGCGCGAGCGCCTTTTTGACGAAGACCTCGGAGGGCGCATCCCGCCACCGCTCGTCGCTCGGCGGGAAATGCTCGCCGATGTCCCCCGCCCCGCATGCGCCGAGAACCGCATCGGTCAGCGCGTGCAGCGCCACGTCCGCGTCCGAGTGGCCTGCCAGGCCAGTCTCACCGGGAAGCTCGATACCGCACAACCACAGCCGCCGCCCCGTCTTGAACGGGTGCACATCCACACCCTGCCCCACCCGCACCTGGCTCGGGTAGAACCCCGAGATGGCCTCAAGGTCCTCGGGGTGTGTGACCTTCACATTTCTGGGGTCCCCAGGCACGGCCATCACCTCCCCGCCGGCGCGCTCCACCAGGGCCGCCTCGTCGCTCCACGCCGCCTCGCCCACCGTGCTCCAAGCGCGACGCAGCACGCCGGCCCGGAAGGCCTGAGGCGTCAGCGCGCGCGCCAATCGGTCTCGCGGCACGGTCGTCTCGACAGTCCCGTCGCTTCGCAGGCGCTTCACCGTGTCCACGACCGGCACCGCCAGGAGAGCCGCACCCCTCTCGCCGGCCGACGACGCGACCCGATGCACGTCCTCGACCGGCACGAACGGGCGCGCGGCGTCATGGATCAGGACCACCGTGTCATCGTCCGGGTTCAGAGCGTCGAACCCACTGCGCACCGAGTCCTGGCGATGAAGGCCGCCTGCCACCACCAACACGCCCTTCGGCCCCCACACGTGCTGAACTGCTTCGACCTGCTCTGCCCGGACGACCAAGGCGAGGGGCGCATCTGGGTAGGCCGCACGGACGGCCGCAACCGCGCGTTCGAGCACCGACTGCCCGAAGAGGGGGACGCTGAGCTTGTCCGTGCCGAAACGACTGGAGGACCCGGCGGCGACAACGATGATCGCAACGGGATTGGCGGTCATCGGGTCGCGAGGTCCTCCGCCCTGTCAAGGGCGGTGCTCGGGACCTGGAGTGCGTCACCCCACGCCCGGCAAGTGCCTCGAGGGATTGCCTGTCGCGTCTCCATGGGATCCTTCGCTCTGCTCGGGATGTGAGATGCGCCCGCGATGCGGGCGCATCTCACACCACCATGATCTCCTTCTCCTTGGCACTCACGACGTCGCCGATGAGCTTGATATGCTCATCGGTCAGCTTCTGCACCTCGTCCATCCCGCGGTGCATCTCGTCCTCCGATATGACCTTGTCCTTTTCCAACTTGCGCAGTCCGTCGTTTCCGTCGCGGCGGACGTTGCGCACGGCCGTCCGGGCACGCTCGGCGTAGTCGTGCGCGACCTTGACCAGCTCTTTGCGCCGCTCCTGCGTCGGCGAGGGGACGGGGAGTTTGATGACCTTGCCGTCGTTCATGGGGTTGAGACCCAGATTGGCCTTCTGGATCGCATGCTCGATCGCGGCGATCAAAGTCTGGTCCCAGGGCTGGATGACGATCAGGCTCGGGTCGGGTACCGAGAGGTTGGCGACCTGGTTTAGCGGCGTGGGGTTGCCGTAGTAGTCCACCCGCACGGCGTCCAGGATCCCGAGCGAGGCGCGGCCCGTCCGGAGGGTCTTGAGCTCGTCCCGCAGGACCTCGACCGCCTTGTCCATGTGCGCCTTGGTTTTCTTGACCTCCTCACGCATTGCCACCCCCTGGCGGGCCCGCATGGCAGGGACCGCGTCGAGAAATGAACGTGCCCTATTGTATCCGGTTGCGGAGAAGCCGACACCTCGGCCCGCCCACACCGCTCACGGCTGGCCGTCCCCTACCCTGCCCAAGGGGCCTTCATCGAGGCAATTGCTGTTGGCTGTTGGCTGTTGGCTGTTGGCTGTTAGCTGTTGGCTGTTAGCTGTCAGCTGTCAGTCGTGATCCGCTCTCACGCCTCGGCGACGGTGGAGCCAACGTCCTCACCCATCACGACCCGCCGGATGTTCCCCGGAACGCGGATGTTGAAGATCCGGATGGGTATCCTCTCGTTCTGGCAGAGCGAGACGGCCGCGGCGTCCATGATCTGCAGGGTGTTCTCCAGGAGGTACTGGTAGCTCGCGCTCTTGAGGAGGCGGGCGCCGGCGTCCCGCGCCGGGTCCGCCGTGTAGAGTCCGTCCACCTTGGTCCCCTTGAGGAGGGCGTCGGCCCGGATTTCGCTGGCGCGCAACGCAGCGGCGGAGTCGGTGGTGAAGAAGGGGTTGCCGGTGCCGGCCGCGAAGATCACGACACGGTTCTTCTCCAGGTGCCTGATCGCCCGGCGACGGATGAACGGCTCGGCCACATCGCGCATCTCCACGGCCGTGAGCACGCGCGTGAAACAGTCCCGCTTCTCGAGCGCGTCCTGCAGCGCCAGTGCGTTGATGATCGTGGCGAGCATGCCCATGTAGTCGCCAGTCACGCGGTCCAGCCCCTGCTGGGTCGCGGCAACCCCGCGGATGATGTTGCCGCCGCCGATCACGATCGCGACCTCGACGCCAAGGTTGCGGACCTCACCGATCTCCGAGGCCAGCTGCGGGAGAACCTCGGGCGCGATCCCGAAGGACTGGTTGCCCATCAGGACCTCGCCGGAGAGCTTGAGAACGATGCGCCGGTACGCGGGGGCTGGGCTCATTTCTCGCCGTCTCCTGCTCCCTCACCGAGCTTGAAACGGAGGAAGCTCTTCACCGTCACCCCGCCGCGGGTGGCGAGCATCTCCGAAACCTTCTGCTCGGGGTTCTTCACGAACGCCTGGTCAACGAGGCAAACCTGCTCGTAGAACTTCCCGAGCTTGCCCTGGGCGATTTTCTCGATCACCTGCGCGGGTTTGCCCGAGCTTGCGGCCTGCGCCTTGGCGATGTCGAGCTCCTCCTTGACGACGTCGGCGGGCACGGCCTCGCGCGACACGTAGCGGGGCTCGGCGGCAGCGACCTGCATCGCCACGTCCTTGACCGTCTCTTCGTCGGCCGAATCGGAGAGCTCCACGAGCACGCCGATCTTGCCCCCCATGTGGAGGTAGGAGCCGATTCGCATGCCGTGGCCCGCGGCCACGAAACCGACTCGCGACAGGACGATGTTCTCGCCGATGGTGGCGACCTGCGAGGAGATGGCTTCGGCCACGGTGTGCAGGGGATCCGCAACGTAGCGCGCTCCCTTGACCTTCTCCACGTCGGCGACGCCGTCGGCCGCGACCTGCTCCGCGAGCGCCTGAGCAAACGCCTGGTACTGCTCGGTCCGGGCGACGAAATCGGTCTCGCAGTTCAGCTCGACCATGCCGCCGCGTAGGTTGCCCTCGGTCACGGCTATTGCGACGAGTCCCTCTTTGGCCGCCCGGCCGGCTTTCTTGGCGGCAGCCGCCAGACCCTTCTTGCGAAGGATCTTGACCGCTTCCTCCAGGTCACCGTTCGCCTCCTGCAGTGCACGCTGGCAGTCCATCATCCCGGCACCCGTCTTTTCGCGAAGCTCCTTCACGCTAGCAGCAGAAATTGCCATCTCGACCCTCCATGAAAAGAGCCAGGAAGCGCGTGCCCCTGGCCCGTAAAAGCGGGGTTCAGCTTCCAGGGGTCAGGCGACAGAAAACCGGATCCCTGAACCCTGTCCCCTGTTCCCTCTCCGCTCAGCGCTTCTCGTACTGCTCCGTTTCCTCGTCGTACTCCTCAAACGTCTCCTCGAGCGAAGGGAGCGCAGCCTCTTCGGTCTCCGGCGGCTTCTCGACGGCGACAACGGCCTCGACCGGCGGGGCGACCGGCGGCTTCACGAGCTCGACCTCGGCCTGGCTGCGGCCCTCGACCATCGCCAGCCCTTCCAGCACCGAGTCGGCGACCCGCGCGGTGAACAGTTTGATGGCGCGAATCGCGTCGTCGTTACCCGGTATCGGGTAGTCCACCACGTCGGGATCGCAGTTCGTGTCCACCACCGCCACGACCGGGATGCCGAGCCGGTTGGCCTCGTGGACGGCGTTGTGCTCGTGGTTGGTGTCGATCACGTACAGTGCGTCCGGCAGCGACTCCATGTCGCGAATGCCGCCCAGGTTCTTCTCGGTCTTGACGCGCTCGTGCTCGAGGCGGACACGCTCCTTCTTCGTGATCTGTGAGTCGGCGTTGGCGAGCTGGCGCTCCACGTCCTTGAAACGGTCCACCGACCTGCGGAGCGTCACGAAGTTTGTGAGGGTGCCGCCGAGCCACCGGTTCGCGACGTAGAACATGCCGCACCGACCGGCCTCTTCCTTGACGACGTCTTGAGCCTGGCGCTTGGTACCGACGAACAGCACCGTTCCGCCCGAGGCCACGAGGTCCCGGACGAAGTTGGAGGCTTCTTCGAAGAGCTGCAGCGTCTTCTGTAGGTCAACGATGTAGATCCCGTTGCGCTTTCCGAAGATGTACGGGCGCATCTTCGGGTTCCAGCGCCGGGTCTGGTGACCAAAGTGGACGCCAGCCTCGAGCAGCTCTTTCATTGAGATGGAAGCCAAGAGCCTTTCTCCTTTCGGTTTTCTAGCGCTTCGAGAACTGGAACCGCCGCCTGGCCTTCGGCTGGCCGTATTTCTTGCGCTCAACCTCGCGGGCGTCGCGCGTCAGGAAACCGGCGCTCTTCAGCTTCGGCCGCAGCTCCGGGTTGAACTCGAGCAGGGCGCGGGAGAGACCGTGCCGGATCGCTCCAGCCTGGCCACTCATC
Source organism: Thermoanaerobaculaceae bacterium (assembly GCA_035542075.1). Lineage (GTDB taxonomy): Bacteria > Acidobacteriota > Thermoanaerobaculia > Thermoanaerobaculales > Thermoanaerobaculaceae > RBG-13-68-16. The sequence goes on along the minus strand of DATKMD010000027.1, from coordinate 779 downwards.
CCGCCGCCGGAGACGTTGACGAGGATGTCGAACTTCTCCGCGTTCTCGGTGATCAGCAGCGGTTGCTTGATGATCATCTTGAGCACGCGGTTGGGGAAGTAGATCTCGAAGTCACGCCTGTTGACGATGATCTTGCCTGTCCCCGGGCGCAGATAGACGCGAGCCACCGCGCTCTTGCGCCGGCCCGTTCCGTAGTACTGGATGCTCGCCACGGCTTCTCTCCTTACCCTTCGACCTTGATCGCTTGCGGCTGCTGCGCCTGGTGCGGGTGCTCCGGCCCGGCGTACACCTTGAGCTTCTTGAGGAGGGCCCGGCCGAGGCGGTTCTTGGGCAGCATGCCCCAGACCGCAAAGCGCACGATGCGTTCCGGGGACTTTTCGCGCAACTCCCGCGCCGTCTCCTGCTTGAGGTGGCCGGGGTCGCCGGAGTGGCGGTAGTAGCGCTTGTCGTCCCATTTGTTGCCAGTCAGCTTCACCCGTCCGGCGTTGACCACGATCACGAAGTCGCCAGCGTCGAGCCCCGGCGTGAAGGTCGGCTTGCCCTTGCCCCGCAGCAGCGTGGCCACAGCGGTTGACAGCCGTCCCAGCACGACATCCGTCGCGTCGACGACGAACCAGTCGTGGCGGATCTCACCTTTTGTCGGCACGAACGTCTTCATTCCACTCTCCACATCGCCTCTGCGTGCGGGCACAGAACGACCGCCCGTGCTCCTCACAGGGGCGAGAAGGCTACCAGAGGGGTGTGTTGCTGTCAAGGATTGCGGGTGCCGGCGCGGTCCC
>DATKMD010000026.1:0-24420 GCA_035542075.1 Thermoanaerobaculaceae bacterium | reverse complement strand
GACATCCGCGATCGCCCCGTTGGTGATCCAGGCCTTCTCGCCGGAAAGGACCCACGAATCGCCCTCCCGCCGTGCCCTCGTCCGCATGGCGCCGGGGTTCGAGCCGAAGTCGGGCTCGGTGAGTCCGAAGCAGCCGATGGCACTCCCGTTCGCGAGAGAGGGAATCCAGCGGTCCTTCTGCGCCTGCGAGCCCCACGTGAGGATCGGGTACATGACCAGAGCCGACTGCACCGACGCAAAGGAGCGCAGGCCGGAGTCCCCCCGCTCGAGCTCCTGCATCACGAGCCCGTACGCCACGTTGGAGAGGCCGGGGAGGCCGTAATCAGTGAACGTCGCCCCGAAGAGCCCGAGCTCCGCCATCTCGGGTACCAGTTCGGCGGGAAAGCGTCCCTCCCACGCCCAGCCCTCGATGTGCGGGAGCACCCGTTCGCGCACCCACGCGCGGACGGTGTCGCGCACCATGCGCTCGTCCTCGGTGTAGAGATCCTCGACTTCGTAAAGGTCCAGGCTGTCCGGAGCCATGTTTTCCCCCCTGGGGTCGTGTCCCAGGCGAAAAGTACCATTCGGGCTCGGCGCCCGCCACGGAGCGAGGGCCCGCCTGTCTTCCCCTCCGCCCGTCGGGCCCGGGGAGCCAAAGGTGTTACCATTTGGGCGCAAAGCTTTGCGAAGCGCCCGGCAGACGGGGAGGGTGTCAATGAGTCCCTACATGGGCGGGTCGGCACCGGCGATGGCGGATCAGGTCGCGGCGGGGTACACCCTCATTTCCGCCGTGCAGCTCAAGCGCCTCCTGGATCCGGAGTTGGACCAGCTCCAGTTCGAGCTCGAGAAGATCCTGCGCGACCTCCGGGGTGAACCGATGAACCTCGAGGACATCGCGGCGATCCAGGCGCGGAATCGCAAGATCGCCCGCGTCAGCGGGGCGCTTCAGCAGATCCAGGCGACCAGGGCCAAGCGGAGGCGCGGAGCGTGAGCGAGGCCACCTGGTGGCGTCACCTCAAGGGTGACCCTACCAGTTTCCTGCTCGCCGAGGACGAACCGGGGGTGGTGTGGCGCTGCCTGGTGGAGGTGCTCGGCCGACCGCACGACAGTCCGGCCGTCGTGCGCGCGCGTCTGGCCGCCCGCGAGAACGGCGCGGCCGCAAGACTCCTGGCGCAGCAGAACCCGCTGGGCTTCTGGGGTTCGCCCGTGGCCTACGGGGCGCGCTGGGGAGGGACCTCCTGGCACTTCATGGCCCTCGGGGCGCTGGGTGCGGATCCCGAGGATCCACGGGTGGACCGGGCCGCTGAGGTCCTGCTCGAACAGCTGCAGCCGCGTTCGGGGGGGTTCAGCGCCGCGCGGGGGAGGCCGCCGGCCGCCTGCTTCACCGCCGAGGTCTGCGCGGCAATGGCGCGCTTCGGCCTTGCCCACCACCCGAGGGTGCGCGAGGCGGTGGCCTGGCTCGCCGAGCGCGACGGAGGCGAGGGGTTGTGGTCTTGCCCCGAGCTCCGGCATCTGGTGGGGGGCGCCTGCCCGGTGGCGGCCGTCGCAGTCCTGCGCTTCGTGGCTGAGCTCCCGCCGCCGGAGCGGTCTCAGGTTGCGAGGCTCTCGCAACGGGCTGGGCGCGGCCTGGTGGAGCGAAAGCTCTTCCTGGAAGGGAACGCGCCCCGCGGGTGGTGGGTGTTTGGCCATCCCGCGCTGGGGCGGACGGATCTCCTGGATGCGCTCTGGGCGTTGGCGCGTCTTGGCTGGCCGGCCGAGCCGCCGGTCCTCGCGGCGCTGCTCGGGGCCCTCGGGCGCCAGGACGGCGCAGGCCGCTGGGCGCCGCAGCAGGCGGCACCGTTCGGGGAGCCGGTGGGCCAGCCCTCGCGCTGGTTGACTCTCAAGGCGCTGGTGGCGTTGGCCGCGTACGGTGACGCGCTGGGTCCTGCGAGGGAGGTGACGACATGAGGCGGGTGGTGGTGACCGGGGCGTCGAGCGGGATCGGGCTGGCGTGCGCAAAGGCCTTCCTCGCGGCCGGGGACCTGGTCGTTGCGCACTGCCGCACCGGGCGAGCCGTCGTCGAGGATCTGCGGCGGGAGCACGGTTCGACGCGGGTCGTGCCGGTGGCGGCGGATCTCTCGCGTGAGGACGGGTGCGTGGCGCTCGTTCGCGCCGCCGGGGCGTTCGAGGTGCTCGTGCACTCGGCGGGGGTCTGGAACGACGGCGAGATTCGGACGCTGACCGCCGAGAACCTGGAGAAGATGTTCCGGACCAACACTTTCTCGGCCTACTTCCTGGCCCGCGAGGCGGCGCGGGTCATCAAGCAGGGGAGCTTGGTGTTCATCGGCTCGACAGCGGGCGAGCGCGGGGAGCCCGGGCACAGCCACTACGCGGGCTCCAAGGCGGCGCTCTGGGGGCTTGTCCAGTCCCTCGCGCAGGAGCTTGCCCCGGACATCAGGGTCAACCTGGTCTCACCCGGGTGGGTGAACACGCCGATGTCGACGGCATCATTCGCCATCCCCGGCAAGCTCGAAAAGATCGTGGGCGGGATTCCGCTCCAGCGCGTCGCGGAGCCCGAGGACGTGGCCTCGGCGGTGGTGTTCCTCGCCGACGAACGCCAGTGCCACCTCACCGGGCTGGATCTGCCCGTTTCCGGCGGCGCCCTTCTGCCGATGCCGCGGGGGTGAGGCGAGCGCGCGGCGAGAGGGGCAGCGAGCGATCACCGCGGAGAGTGTCAAGGAATGCCCGGGCGTGACCTGTTGCTGAAGCGGTTGGAAGAGATCGCATCGTCGTTGCGGGCGGCAGACACGGCCCTGGCGCTGCTGGGACTCGGCTCGGTCGGCCTCGAGAGCGACAGGCTCGACGAGTACTCCGATCTGGACTTCTTCGTCGTGGTCCGCGAGGGCTCCAAGTCGGCGTTCATCGAGAACCTGGGTTGGCTCGAGCGGGTTCGACCGATCGCCTTCGCGTACAGGAACACGCCCGACGGGCACAAGGCGCTTTTCGACGACGGGGTGTTCTGTGAGTTCGCCGTGTTCGAGCCGTGTGAGCTTTCCGCGATCCCGTTCGTCCCGGGCCGGATCGTTTGGGCCCGAGAAGGTTTCGACGCTTCGGTGTGCGTGCCGGGCAGACGCGACGGCCAGACACCGCACTCTGTCCCCTGGCTGCTCGGCGAGGCGCTCACCGGGCTCTACGTCGGTCTGTGCCGGCTGCGGCGTGGCGAGACGCTTGCCGCGTTCCGGGCGATCCAGGTCCAGGTCGTGGGCAACGTGATGGAGCTGGCGGGCAACCTCGAGGCGCCTCCCGAGGGTGGGCGCGACCCCTTCGCCGAGGAGCGGCGCTTCGAACGGAGGCACCCGGGCTTCACCGCCGAGCTGCCGCCTTTCATGCAGGGGTATGAGCGCAGTCGCGAATCGGCGCTCGCGATCCTCGCGTTCCTGGAGCAGAGGTTCGAGGTGAACGCGGCGATGGCCGCGGCCGTTCGCGCGCTCTGCGAGAGCGCGCCGCCCCGGGCCTGACGCCGCGAGTCAACCCTCCCGCAAGCCGACGAGGAGGGTCGTGCGCGGGTCGAGGCGGGTGAGCCTCCACTCGCCGAAGCCGGCGCTGCCGAAGATCTCCTCCAGTTCCTCGGCGGTCCAGCACCGCCCCTCGGGCGTGCCGCTCAGCATGTTCACCGCGAACAGCGCGGCGCTCAGCGGTCCCGAGTGAGCCCCGTCGGTCCACATGAACTCGCGGATGACGACGAGGCCTCCCGGCTTCAGCCCGGCCGCGACGTGCCTCGCGATCCTCCTGACGCCGTCGGGTCCGTACGAGTGGAGCAGGGAGGAGACCAGCGCCGCATCACACGCCGGGATGTCGTCGCGCAGGGCGTCCCCGGCCGCGAACCGAATCCGTTCGCCGACTGCTCTGCCCGCCGCGTACTCCCGGCCGATCGGCAGCACCGAGGGCAGGTCGAACACGGTGGCAAGCAGTCCCGGGAAGCGCTCGAGCGCCGCGAGCGCGAGCTCGCCCGGACCGCCGCCTACGTCGACGAGCTGGGTCCTCTTCGAGAGGTCGACGACGTCCCAGAGCGCCGCCGCGCCCGCCCGCGCCATGTCGGCCATGCCCAGGATGAAGGCGCGCAGCCGCTCCTCGTCCTCCCGCTGGCGCGGGATGGGCTCACCCGTCTCGAGCACCGAGTCGAGCCTGGCCCAGCGCTGCAGCACGTACCACTGGTGGTCGAGGGCGTGGGTGCGGGTCGTCGGCGAGGACGGGTCGAGGACCGGACGCAGTTCGTCGGGGAGGCGGAGCACGCCGCCGCTGCGCTCGAGCACGCCAAGGCAGACGAGCGCGTCGGCCACGGTCGCCACGGCACGCTCGTCGAGCTTGAGGTTTTTCGCCAGCTCCTCTCGGCCCATCGGCCCCTGGCTCAGCGCGCGGAAGATCCCCGCACGGTTCGCGGCCAGGATGACCACGGCGGGCTGGAACGCGCCGGTTTTCTCCTCGAGCTCCTGCGGCTTCATCGGACCCTCCGCCGAGACTCTACTCCAGCGGCACAGCCCGACGCAGCGGGGCCAGGTTTTTGCTTTGCCCCGCGGGCTCGGAGCCGAGTCGCTCGGGCTGGGCCTCGAGCCCAGCCCTCCGACCCACCTGCGCGAGCGACCGAGCAAGGACGTCCCGCGGCGGGGCCCCTCGCTGTTCGCATGAGACGGCGCCAGCGACACCCCACCGCGAGGCGCCCGCTCGGTGCCCGCACGCGCAGGCGAGATGGCTCCCGTGGCCCGCGGGGCGCATTCCCACTCCACACCCGCTCTCAAACCGAGCGCATAGGAAGGCCGGCCATTCGAGGGTTTCTCCTTCCCGGCTTCAGGGTTTCTAGTCAAAAGGGGGTGGGTTTGAATCGCCTGGCGGGTGGGGCGGCCATGTCTCCGGAGGCCACGGGGACCCCAGCGTGCGGATCCGGGGTGGGGTGTCGGGGACGCTGCTGTTTGCGGGCACCGAGGGGCCCCGGCCCGGGCCGCACTGCTGGGTCGTGGCCTCCGGAGTCTCGGCGCGAAGCGAACGGGGGCGAGCCAGCGCCGAGCGGCGCCCCACCTGCCAGGCAAAACAAGAGCCTCACGGAGTGAAAAGCAGAGAAGGGGGTGCGGGGCGAAACCCCAAGGGAGGGCCGAGGAAACCTTTGCGTGTGGCTTGGCGGAGTTTAGAATTCTGCAAGGGAGAAATCGTCATGGACATCGGTATCCCGAAGGAGATCCGTGGGCGCGAGCACCGTGTGGCGCTGGCCCCGTCGGGAGTCAAGGCGCTGACACAGGCGGGCGCCAGGGTGTGGGTTCAGAGGGACGCGGGCGTCGAAGCGGGGTTCTCGGATGCCGATTTCGAGCGCGCGGGGGCGACGATCGTATACAGCCGCGGCGAGGTGTTCGGGCGGAGCGAGCTGGTGGTCGGGATCAACGCACCCGAGGCCCCGGAGTACGAGTCGCTGGTGCCCGGACAGGCCATCGTGGCGTTCTGGGGACTGCCTGCGGCGCGTCCAGAGGAGTTCCGCTCGCTGCTCGAGCGCGAGGTGACTGCAATCGGCGGGGAGGTGATCGAGGACAACCGGGGGAACGCACCGGTCCTCACCTCGATGTCCGAGATCGCCGGCAAGCTCGCCCTCACGATCGGCTCCGGCCTCCTGCTCAACGAGTTCGGCGGGAAGGGGATCCTGCTCTCCGGCGCGCCGGGCGTCCCGCCGGCGAGCTTCGTGATTCTCGGCGCTGGCGTTCTCGGCCGCTCGGCGGCACAGGCAGCGCTCGGGATGGGCGCCCACGTCGTGCTGCTCGACCGCAGCGTCGAGCACCTGCGCTACGCCTGCGAGCACCTCGGTCGCCAGGTGCCGACGATGCTCGCCACGAGGCCGAACATCGAAAGGGTGCTGTCCTTTGCGGATCTGGTTCTGGCGGCTGTGGCGATCCGCGGCGAGCGAGCGCCCCAGCTCGTCACCCGGGAGATGCTCAAGCTGATGAAGCCTCGCAGCGTCGTGATCGACCTTTCCATCGACATGGGGGGCTGCTTCGAGACCTCGCGGCCGACCTCGTTTCCCAACCCGGTGTACGAGGTGGACGGCATCCTCCACTTCTGCGTTCCCAACCTGCCCTCGGTCTCGGCGCGCTCCGCGACGGTCGCGTACACCAACGCGCTTCTGCCATACCTGACGCAGGTCGTCGAGAGGGGCGTGGAGGGAGCGCTCGCCGAATCCCCAGACCTCCGCCGCGGCGTCTACCTCTACAGGGGCGCGTGCAGCCGCGAGGCGCTGGCGCACACCTTCGGCGTCCCCTACACGCCGCTGTCTTTCTCGGACCGTTGAAAGGGGGGCGTGTGCACTGGCTCGAGCTCTACCGCAAGAAGGTGACGACGGCCGAGGACGCCGTGAAGGCGATCCACTCCGGGGACCACGTTTGGATCCACAGCGGCTGCTCGAACCCCGAGGAGTTGATTTCCGCGATGGTCGCGCGGGCCGGCGAGCTGGAAGGGGTCGAGGTCTCGCACATCCTGACGCTGGGCCACGCGGATTACGTGAAACCTGAGTTCGCAAGATCGTTTCGCCATCGGTCGCTTTTCACCGGGCCCAACGTCCGTGATGCGGTCAAGCAGGGACGTGCCGACTTCGTGCCCGTCCACCTGCACCAGATCCCCCGACTGATCCACGAGGGGATCCTGCCCATCAACGTGGCGCTCATTCACATCTCGCCCCCCGACGAGCACGGATTCTGCTCGTACGGGGTCGAGGTGGGTTGCACGAAGGCCGCCGCCGAGCGGGCCGCGACCGTGATCGCCCTGGTCAACAAGCGCATGCCGCGAGCCCTGGGTGACTCGTTTATCAACGTCTCGAAGCTCACTCACGTGGTGGAGGTTGATCGTGACCCGCTCGAGATCGCGATGGCGGCCGAAGTCAGCGAGACCTCGAGGGCCATCGGCCAGAACGTGGCTTCCCTGGTCGAGGACGGGTCCACCCTGCAGTTGGGTATCGGCGAGATCCCGGATGCGGTGCTCCTGCACCTGAAGGAAAAGCGCAACCTCGGAATCCACACCGAGCTGTTCTCCGATGGGCTGGTGGAGCTCGTCGAGACCGGCGTCGTCACCAACGACGCCAAAACGCTGCACAGGGGAAAAACCGTCGCGGCGTTCGTGCTGGGCGGGAAGAGGACGTTCGACTTCCTGGACAACAACCCGTTCGTGGAGTTCCATCCCAACGACTACGTCAACGACCCTTTCATCATCTCGCAGAACGACAACATGGTCGCGGTCAACTCGGCGCTTGCCGTGGACATCACCGGCCAGGTGTGCGCAGATTCGATCGGCCGGGACATCTACTCCGGGTTCGGGGGGCAGGTGGACTTCATCCGGGGGGCCGCCCGCTCCAGGGGGGGTAAGCCGATCATCGCAATGCCCTCCACGGCGAGGGAGGGGACGGTTTCACGCATCTGTGACGTCCTTCCCGAGGGCTCGGGTGTGGTCACGACGCGCGCCGACGTGCACTACGTCGTCACGGAGTACGGTGTGGCCCAGTTGTTCGGGAAGAGCCTTCGGGAACGGGCGACGGAGCTGATTGCCATCGCCCATCCGGAGTTCCGTGACGAGCTCAAGGCCGCCGCCCGGCTCCGCAATCTGCTATAAGACGTCCTGGAAGGTGCCCGGAGGATTGCCATGAGCCGCAAGGGAGAGTTCGGCGTCGACGAGCACACGCGCCCGGAGGAGGCGGTCAAGATCGCCATGGAGCGCGAGCAAAAGGCCCGGGAGTTCTACCTGATGTGCGCGGGGATCGTCGGCGATCCCGGGGTCAAGAAGATGTTCGAGTTCCTCGCAAAGGAGGAGGCCAAGCATTACGACCTCCTGGAGAGGGAATACGACCGCTTCATCGCAGGGGAGAATTGAGGATGCCGGGCCGCGTCATCGTGCTGGGCGACCTGCCGGAGCGCTACGAGCTCGAACGCCTGCTGACGGAGCGGCACCCCGAGCTCCACGTTGAGACGGTTGGCCAGGCCTGGGAGATGCTCGAGCGCACGTCCGGCGGTTCCTTCGACCTCGCCCTGGTGCTCAAGGGACCGATTGCCGCACACGAGCAGCGAATGGACGCGATTGCATCGCTCCGGCGCAACGGCTTTGCGGGGAAGGTCCTGTTCGCGGGAGCCTTCCTGACCGAGAAGCAGGATGCCATCCGCGTCGGTGCGGACTACGCCTTCGACCCCGACAGGCAGGTCGCCGAACAGGTGGTCGCCGCCGCGCTCTACCGGCCTGTCGTTGCGGCCGACCACCCCTACCTTCGCTGCCTCTTCGTGGGTGAATGGGCGGAGATGCGTGTTTTTCAGGACGAGCTGCCGCCGGAGGCTCCTGACCTGCTTCTGGTTGCCACGTCCTGTCACCCAAGTGGGGCCTTCTTCGCCGGTCTCGCGGCGTACGTCCGGGAGCACCCCCAGATCCGCTGCATCCTGGTCGAGGACGACGGGTCGGAGGAGGCGCGCACCGAGGCCCTCGCCTCGGGCGTTCAGCCTCACGTGGTTCTGTCGCAGGAGGGACTGGGAAAGGTAACCGCGCTGGCGCTTGGGTTCCTGCGCGAGCGCTGGCTCGCGCGCGTCGCCGCCGTGTAGTCCCGATCCGTATCCTTGAGATGCTTGTTCACGTTTCTCACTTGCGCTTGTTACAATCGGCGTGACGGGAGGGACGCGTGTTCGACATCGAGGGATCCCTGGACAGGCAGATCCTTTCGGTCCCGCGCCACCGGCCGACCGTCATCTTCGTGGAGTCCGTCGACCCGCGCGTGGTCGAGGCAGCCTGCCACCTGGCGCGGTTCGTTCGACCGGTGTTTCTCGCCCCCGAGCCGGTGATCCGTGGTGTCGCGGCGGGCGCCCTCGGCCACGTGGACCCCAACCGGGTGGATTTTGCACTCTCGGAGAGCGCGTTCCTGGATCTCGATGAGCAGTCCACGCTGATCGAGCGCTTTGCGAGCGAAAGGGCCGAGAAATCGCAGGAGGGGGGGCAGAGGACGACACTCGCCGAGGCCCGCCGATTCGTGTCGAACCCCGCGCACTTCGGGATCGCCGCGGTTCAGCAAGGGCATGCGGACATCGTGGTGGGCGGCGCGACCCACGAGCCCAAGGACTTCTTCCGGCCCATGGTCAAGGCCCTGACCAGGAGGTACCTCCCGTGCGAGGCCGGGGTCTTCGTGCTGCCGGACGAGCACCCGGACAACATCTTCCCCCACAACATCGTGGTTTTCGGCGACGTCGGTGTGAATGCCACCATGACGCCGGAGATGCTGGCACACGTGGCGGTGGGGACGTGCGCCGTCGCTCGAGATCTGATCCCCGAAGATGTGCTCCCCGAGATCCGCGGCGCGATCGTCTCGTACTCGCACCGCGGATCAGACGAAGGTCCCTCGCCGGAGCTGGTGCGGCGGGCAGCGGAACTGGTGCCCGGGATCCTCGCGGACCGCGTTCGGCGTGGGAGCCGGTACGCCTCGATCCGAATCGATGCCGAAGTGAAAATGAGCGTGGCGCTGTCGGAGCGCTCCGCGATGTACTACCGCACTGCCGGACGCGGAGCGTGGAGCGGCGGCACCAACGTGATCATCTGCCCCAACCTGGACATGGGGAACCTCCTCTACCACCTCTACGCCACGCGCTACCCGACTGCGAAGAAGTTCAGCGTCATGTTCGGCCTCGCGTTCCGAGGCGTGGACCTGGCGATGGACTGCACGCCCGAGGATGTCCGCCTCGCGGTCAAGGCTGCGGTCGTGCGCCTTCACCGCTTCGGGGAGTGGCAGCAGACACCCAGGGACACCTTCTTCCGGCGCTACCGCGTGCTGGCGGTCAACCCGGGCTCGACCTCCACCAAGATCTCCGTGTACGAGGGCGAGCAGGAGAGCTTCACCACCGAGCTACAGCACTCGGCCGCCGAGCTCGCGCCGTGGGAGGGCCAGAGCATCACGAACCAGTTCGCCTTCAGGAAGGACGTGATTCTGAAATCGCTCGCGGAGCACGATCTGGGACTCGACGACATGGACGCGGTGGCGGCGCGCGGAGGGCTGCTGCGCCCGATGGCTCACGGCACTTACCGGGTTGGGGAGGAGATGCTCGCCGACCTCAAGAACGCCGTGATGGGTGAGCACGCATCCAACCTGGGGGCGCTCATCGCCCATGAGCTCGCAGGAGGTGGCGGTAAACCGGCGTTCATCGTGGATCCCGTCGTCGTGGACGAGGCACCCGAGCGAGTGAAGATCGCCGGCATCAAGGCCATCCGCCGCAAGGTCATCAGCCACGCGCTCAACCAGATCGCCACCGCGCGCCGGTACGCCGAGGAGAACGAGACCTTCTACGAAAAAGTCAACGTGATCGTCGCCCACATGGGCGGCGGGATCTCGATCGGGGCCCACAAGAAGGGACGCTACGTCGACGTCAACAACGCCCTCGATGGCGAGGGGCCGTTCACCCCGCAGCGCTCCGGGAGCCTACCCACGGGACAGCTCATCGACCTTTGCTTCTCCGGTAAGTACACGAAGGAGCAACTCAAGAAACTCAACAAGGGCCGGGGCGGCCTGATCGACCTCCTGGGTACCGCGGATCTGCGCGAGGTCGAGCGCCGGATCGAGCAGGGCGACGTCGAGGCCGCCCGTGTCTTCGAGGCGATGGTCTACCAGATCACCAAGTGGATCACGAGTCTCGTGCCCGCATTCGACGGCGAGCGGGTGGATCGCATCCTGCTGACGGGGGGCATGGCGCGGTCGAAGAAGCTCGTGGACGCGATTTCCGGTCTGGTTGCCGGACTCGGCTGTGGAGTGACCGTGTACCCCGGGGAGAACGAGATGTTCGCCCTGGTGAAGGGCGCGCTTCGCGTGCTGAACGGGAAGGAACAGGCGCGGGAGTACCACCCGGAGGAAGGCCAATGAAACCGATCCGCACGCTGGAGGGTTTGGTCGAGCAGCTCAAGCAGGAGGCCGCAGCGAGCACGGCGCCGTCGGCCCGTCGTCTCGCTGTGGCCGCCGGCCACGACGAGAACACCATCCAGGCCGCCGCGCGCGCGGCTGGCGAAGGCATCGCCAGGGTCATCCTGGTCGGCGAGCGGGCGCGCATCGAGGCGCTCTGCAAGGAGTTCAAGCTCGACCCGGGCCTCTTCGAGGTGGTGAACGAGCCCGACGACGGCAAGGCGGGTACGAAAGCCCGCGACATGGTCCGAGAGGGTCAGGCCGATGTGCTCATGAAGGGCCTGATCAGCACCGACAAGTACATGCACCTGATCCTTGACAAGGAGAGGGGGCTCCTGCCGAGGGGCGCGGTGCTCACGCACCTCACGGTGCTCGACATCCCCGCTTACCAGACGCTTCACGGCAAGCTGCTCTTCGTATCCGACGTCGCGATCATCCCGGCACCCGACCTGCCGACCAAGGTCAAGATCGTCGAGTACTGCATCGCGGCCACGCACAGCTTCGGCATCGAGAAGCCGAGGGTCGCGCTGCTCGCCGCCAGCGAGAAGGTCTCGGACAAGATGCCGGCGACGATGGACGCGGCGATCATCGCCAAGATGGCGGAGCGGGGGCAGATCAAGGGTGCGATCGTGGACGGGCCGCTCGCGCTGGACGTTGCGCTCTCGCCCGAGGCCTGCGCGATCAAGGACCTGAAGTCGCCGGTCGAGGGCGCCGCCGACGTGCTCGTTTTCCCGAACATCGAGACCGGCAACATCTTCTACAAGGGGGCCACGGTGCTGGCCGGGGCGCGCCTCGCGGCGGTCGTCATGGGCACGAGCGCCCCGTGCGTGCTCACGTCGCGCGCGGACTCCGAGGAGTCGAAGTTTTATTCGATCGCCCTCGGCTGCCGCCTCGCGAAGACAAGGTAACCGTCCGGCCCTGCGCCGCCAGTCTCCGACCGTCTGCGGCGTCAGGCTCCGGCGTTTCGCATCCTCGCATAGCCTCCGGCTATGCTCCGGTGCGGCCACCTCGCCTTCCTTGCATCCGGCCGAGACCGGGCGGCGCCGCTGCCGCGGGCAGAAAGAAAGAGGGCCAGGCGCTCAGTAGCCCGCGGCCATCCCATCCTTACGCGACTCGGTGGCACCGAAGAGAACGCCGGTCTTGGGGTCGCGGTGGATGGCCTGGTACCCACCGAAGACGATCCCGTTGGACTCGATGAGCTTGTGGCCTCGCCGGATGAGCGCCTGGCGCACGTCCTGCGGAACCCCTGACTCCAGGCTCAGGCTCCCGCCGTCGGTCATCACGGTCCCGGTGGGCTCGCTGTCGTCGGTGTGGTAGAAGCGGGGGGCGTCCCCGGCCTCCTGGAGGTTCATGCCGAAGTCCACCAGGTTGACGACGATCTGGGCGTGCCCCTGGGGCTGCATGTCGCCGCCCATGACGCCGAACGCCGTGTCGGGCAGGCCGTTGCTGCCCATGAATGCCGGAATGATGGTGTGGAAGGGACGCTTGCCGGGCGCCAGCACGTTGGGGTGGCCGGGCTTGAGCGAGAAGAGTGCGCCGCGGTCCTGCAGTCCGAAACCCAGCTCGGGGATCACGTAGCCGGAGCCGAACCCGGTGTAGTTGGACTGGATCAGCGCCACCATCATCCCGCGCTCGTCGGCCGTCACGAGGAACGTGGTGTCGCCGTGCTGCAGGGCGGGGTTCCCGGGGTCGACCGATTTGGCCGCGCGTTTCATGTTGATTCGCCCGGCCTGCCGCGCCGCGTACTCCCTGTCAAGCAACGCCGCCACCGGCGTGGTGCAGAAGGCCGGGTCCGCGTAGTAGTGCGCCCGGTCCGCGAACGCCAGCTTCTTGGCCTCGACCATGACGTGCCAGAGGTCCGGGTTGTCTCGGCCGAGCGCCTTGAGGTCGAAGCGCTCCAGGATGTTGAGCATCTCGAGGGCGGCCAGCCCCTGGCCGTTGGGCGGCAGCTCCCAGACGGTGACCCCGTGGTACGTCGTCGAGATCGGGTCCTGCCACTCGCTGGTGTGGCGGGCGAAGTCTTCCATCGAGAAGAAACCGCCGTGCTTCTGCGAGTAGGCGACGATCTTCTCGGCGATCTCCCCCTTGTAGTAGGCGTCGCGCCCGCCGGCGGCGAGCAACTCGAGCGTGCGGGCGAGCGTCGAATTGGCGAACGCCTCGCCCTCGGCCGGCGCCTTGCCCCCGGGGAGGAACACGTCGGCGAACCCCGGCTTGTCCTTGAAGCGAGAGACGCTGCGCCCCCACGAGCCCGCGATCACCTGCGGCACCGGCGCGCCCTCCTTCGCGTACGCGATCGTCGGGGCCAAAAGATCCTTCATCGGGAGGCGGCCGAAGCGGCCGTGCCGTTCGAACCACGCGTCGGCGCAACCCGGCACGGTCCAGGCGTACGGCGAGAAGGGATCGATCGTCCCATCGGAGAGGGCCGGGACCTTGTCGGGGCTGAGCGCAAGCGGCGCCCTGCCCGAGCCGTTGAGCCCGTACAGTTTCCCCGCCGCGGGGTCCCAGACCATCGCAAACAGGTCGCCCCCGAGCCCGCATGAGGTCGGCTCCAGGAGGCCGAGCGCCGCGTTGACCGCGAGCGCCGCGTCCACCGCGCTGCCGCCCCGCTTGAGGATGTCCAGGCCCACCTGAACGGCCAGCGGGTGGGCCGCGGCGACCATGCCGTGGCGCGCCACGGTGACGGAGCGGGTCGCGAAGGAGCGCCCCTCCGGACGATCGGCAGCGGTCGTGGAGATGCACGTCAACAGCAGGGCCCCGAGGGTCGCTGCAAACGTTCTCATGTGAAACCTCCCCGCGCCGCCGGGGGTTCCCAGGGAACGGCAGAACGTCCGGCCATCCGGGATCGACCGTCCGGCGAGCGCGCGCTAGCGTATCGCAGCCCGCCCGCATCCACCCGGCCCGTGCGAGGCCAATCAGCGGACAGGACTGTAAGTATCTGAAAAATTGGGATCTCTGTGCCACGGCCGACACCCGGAGGGCGGCCCGAGCTTGGCGGAAGCCGGTGGTACCATGGCGCGGTGAAGGTGTACACACGAACCGGCGATGACGGATCCACTGGTCTCGCCGACGGAACCAGGGTTTCCAAGGCCGACTCGAGGGTTGCCGCGTACGGGGACGTGGACGAGCTGAACGCGGTGATCGGCGTGTTGCGGGCTGAGGATCTGCCCGCGGAGGCCGCGTCACAGCTCAAGCGAGTTCAGGCCCTCCTGTTCGAGGTGGGCGCGTTTCTGTCCGATCCCTCTGGGAAGGCGACCCTCTCGGAGGGCGTCACCCGGCCCGATTGGATCGAGCGGTGGATCGACTCGATGCAGGGCGATCTGCCCAGGCTGCGCAACTTCGTGCTCCCGGCCGGGTTGCGGGCGGCCGCGCTGGCCCACGAGGCCAGGACCGTGTGCCGCCGGGCGGAGCGGCACGTTGTCGCGCTGCGCGATCAGGGCACCGAGTCGAACGTCATCATCCCGATGCTGAACAGGCTCTCCGACGCGCTCTTCGTGCTCGCACGCTGGCTGAACCACCGGAGCGGGGTGGGCGACACCCTTTGGCATGCGCGCGCCTGACCCCCCACCCTGGCGAGACGTTCGCGTCGGCACGGATGGCCCCGCGGTCTGAGGCCGGCATGAGCATGCGCCCCCTGCGAAAAGCCACCCCTCCTGGCGACGGAATCGGCCGCGCCGTGAACGCCGATGCCGTTCTCTCGGCGAGCGTGATGATGGAGTCCCGAACCGCATGACCACGATCACGTTGCCGGAAAAGGACCTGGAGATCCTCTCGGGGACCCTCGAGGAGAACTTTCGCTATCTGAACGAGCGCCTGCGGGTACGGGTCGCGGCGCGCGGAGACACGGTGTCGCTGGAGGGGGAGCCGGAGCCCGTGGCGCTTGCCGCCAAGCTTCTCCAGGAGCTCGGCAAGCTGGTTGCCACGGGCTACTCCGTCGGCAAGGAGGAGTTCCGCACCGCGCTGCGGGTGCTCGACGAGGACCCGAGCGTGGACCTGGTTGAGTTCTTCACCGACGCCTCGATCCCGGACTCGGTCAAGCGGCTGGTGGTGCCGCGCAATCTCAAGCAGCGCCTGTTCATCCAGGCTCTCCACAGGTACGACATGGTGTTCGCGATCGGGCCGGCGGGGACGGGCAAGACGTACCTGGCGGTCGCGATGGCGGCGGCGGCCCTGGCCGAGCACCGCGTCCGTCGGATCGTGCTCACGCGGCCGGCCGTCGAGGCCGGCGAGCGCCTGGGTTTCCTGCCGGGTGACCTGGTCGAGAAGGTGAACCCCTACCTGCGGCCCGTCTACGACGCCCTCTACGACATCCTCGGCTACGACAAGGTGGCGCGCCACATCGAGCGCGGGGTGATCGAGATCGCGCCGCTCGCCTTCATGCGCGGGCGGACCCTCAACGACTCGTTCATCCTCCTTGACGAGGCCCAGAACACGACCCCGGAGCAGATGAAGATGTTCCTCACACGAATGGGGTTCCACTCGAGGGCGGCGATCACGGGCGATGTCACGCAGATCGACCTGCCCAACGAGAAGATCTCCGGTCTCGTCCAGGCGCGCGAGATACTCGGGAACCTGCCCGGCATCTGCTTCTTCGACTTCGTCAAGGAGGATGTCGTCCGGCACAAGCTCGTGGAGAAGGTGGTCGCCGCCTACGAGAAGTTCGACGGTGGCCGGCGCGGGAACGGGAAATGACCGAGACGGGCACCACCAAGGTTCGCACCACGGCAGCGCGACTGGCCGTGAGGCGCGGCGAGTTCGTCCAGTTGCGCCGGAGGGTGCTGTCCTCGACCTGGCTGTGGTTCGCGTGTTTCATCGTGCTGGGTGCCCTGATCGTCGTTCCCGGCCGGCCGAGCCGGATGCCCGTCATCCACGCGGGGGAGATCGCCCCTTCCGACGTCGTGGTGGATCGGGACGTGGTGCTGCCGGACGCCGAATCCACAGAGGAGAAGAGGCGCAGGGCCAGCCTCGAGGTCCTTCCCGTCTACGTTTACGACCCCGCCGTGGAGACCGCGCTGGTGAACAAGGTGGGTCTGGTCTTCCAGGACGGTCCCAAGGACGCGGAGATGGATTCGATCGACCTGGCCCAGAGGCTCAGCGAAGTCTCGTCGCTCGTGATCCAGCCGCGGGAGGCGGATGCGCTCCGCAGCGCCCGCTTCTCGGAGGACCTGCAGGGCGTGGTGCGCGAGGTCGTGCAGCGCATCTACCGCCAGGGCGTTGTCAGCGACCGGATGGAGCTGCTGCACGCCGCCGATCGGGGCATCACCCTTCGCACCGCCGGTAAGAACGACGACCGCGTGGAGCTCGACGTCTACCGCTTCGTGGAAGGCGGGCCGGGCCTCGCGGAGCTGCTGGAGCAGCGGCTCGCCGCCGAGGCGGTCGTGCAGCGCGCCTGGCGGGCGCCGCTGGCCGCGATGCTCGCGCGGGCGATGGCGCCGAACGTGGTGCTCGACCGCGGGGAGACGCTCGCAAGGCGCCTGAAGGCAGCCAGCAGCGTCGAGGAGGTCTCGGTACGCCTGCCTCGTGGCAAGGTGCTCGTGCGTCGGGGCGACGAGGTGAACTCCCAGACGGCGCGACTGCTGGCGGCGCTGGCCGAGCGCGACACCTCGAGCCAGACGCTCGTGCCGGTGGCGGGCGTGGCGGTGCTGCTGGCGCTGCTCGCCGCAGCCTGGCAGTTCTTCCTGCGCAGGCAGAGTCCGTCCCCGGAGGAGGCACGCCTCCGTTTCGGTGGGGTCGTGATCCTCACGATCATCGTGTTGCTGCTGGAGCGCGGCTTCGCGTTCCTGGCCGGCGGTGTGGCGGCGAGCGTGATGCGCGACCCGTTCGGCCACGTCGCGATCTACCTGCCGTCGCTGCCCCACGGCGCCGGTCCGATCATCGCCAGCCTCATGTTCGGACTCCCGGTCGGTGTGCTCTTCGCCGTGGTGCAGAGCGTGCTTGTCGCCCTCATGCTCGGCGGGGAGGTGAGCGTCGCGATCTACGCCGTGATCGCCGGCATCGCCGCCGCCTTCGCGTCGCAACGCCTCAAGGAGCGCTACGTGCTGGCGCGAGTCGGTGCGGTAGTCGCGGGTGTGAACGCGGTGGCGGTCCTGGGACTGGCACTCTGGCATGGGAGGATCGCGGACGGCCAGGTGCTGGGCGCTCAGGTCGTGGCCGGGGCCTTCGGCGGCGTGGTCGCCGCGGCGCTTGCCAGCTTCCTCCTCCCGATGCTCGAGTCCCTCACCGGCACCATCACGGACATCCGCCTGCTCGAGCTCTCCAACCCCAACCTGCCGCTCCTGCGGCGGCTCTCGCTCGAGGCTCCGGGCACGTTCCAGCACTCGCTGGCGATGGCGAACTTCGCCGAGGCTGCCGCCGAGGCCATCGGCGCGAACCCGCTGCTGGCCCGAGTCTGCTGCTACTACCACGACATCGGCAAGCTGGCCAAACCGGAGTACTTCGTCGAGAACCAGCGGGACGAGAACCCCCACGACCACCTCACGCCGTGGATGTCGGCGCTCGTCGTCTCGAACCACGTCAAGGCGGGACTCGAGCTGGCGCGCGAGTTCAAGCTGCCCGAGTCGATCCGCGGCGCCATCGCCACCCACCACGGCACGAAGCTCATCCGCTACTTCTACTCGCGAGCCAAGGAGAAGGAGGATCCCGACAGGGGCGAGGTGCAGGAGACGGAGTTCCGCTATCCGGGCCCGAAACCCCGCAGCAAGGAGATGGGTGTCCTGCTGCTTGCCGACGCGGTGGAGGCGGCCAGCCGCACGCTGCAGGAGGCCACGCCGGGCCGGATCCAGTCCATGATCGACCAGGTGATCAAGAACGTCCTCGAGGACGGCCAGCTCGACGACTGCGAGCTGACCCTCAAGGACATCGAGAAGATCGGAGCGGCATTCTTCTGGGTCATCAGCAACGCGTTCCACCACCGCATTGACTATCCGGGCTTCGACTTCAACCGCAAGGGCCGTGACTGACCTGCGCGTGACCTTCCGCTGGCTTCGCCGCCCGGGCGGGCGCCAGACCGAGCCCCTCCGGAAGCTGGCCACGCGCGTGCTCAGGCGAATGGGTGTGGGTACCGCCGAGGTGGGCGTGCTGGTGTGCGACGACGCGACGATCCGCGCGTTGAACCGGCAGTTTCGCGGCAAGGACCGGCCCACCGACGTGCTCTCGTTCCCGGCTGACTACCCCCAGCCAGAAGGGCCGACCTACCTGGGGGACGTTGCGATCTCGCTGGAGACGGCGGCGCGCCAGGCGGCCGAGGCCGGGACGAGCGTGGCGACCGAGCTGAAAACGCTCGTGCTGCACGCCCTGGTGCACCTTTGCGGGTACGACCACGAGACGGACGGGGGGGAGATGAGGCGCCTCGAGGGCCAGCTGCGGCGGGAGCTGATCAGGTGAGCGCCGCCCTGGCTGTGTGGTGGGACAACCCCGTGACCGCCATGCTGATTGCGGTCGTGTTGCTCCTCCCTCTGGTATTCACGGTGGCGGGTCTGATCGCGATCGTGCGCCTCGGCAACATCCAGCTCGGAGGGCTGCTCACCCAGCGCACGCGCCTGCTCCCCGGCTACCCCCGCCGCTCCGACGCCTACGCCACGCTGATCGTGTCGCTCCAGGTCCTGACGGGTGTGCTGCTGGTGCTGTTCTCCCTGGCGGTCGTCCGCGCGGGTCGCCTGACCGGCGCCAGCAACACCGGCCTGTTGGTGGTCCTGTTCCTCGGCTGGCTGATGGCCATCGTGCTCGGACTGGGGATCGCACGCGGCCCGAGGGTCGAACCGGCGACCGTGGTCACGCTCGTTGCTCTCCGGCCCTGGACGCCGCTGCTCCGCCGCCTCGCCCTCCTCGAGGGTCCGGAGGAGGAGCCGGCGCAGGGCGAGGAGGAGGCGGTTGACGAGCACGAGGTGCAGGCGTTCATCGGCGCGGGCGAGGACGCCGGCATCCTCGAGCGCGAGGACGCGGAGCTTGTCGCCTCGATCGTCGAGCTGTCCGAGACCGTCGCGCGCGAGATCGTGACCCCGCGCACCGACGTGGTCGCCCTCTCGATCAACACCGACTTCGCCACCGTCGAGCGGACGTTTGCCGAGTCCATGTTCACCCGCATCCCCGTCTTCCGCGACACCCTCGACCACATCGAGGGAGTGGTCCACGTCAAGGACGTCCTCAGGTCGGTCGCCGGCGGCTCGACGCCGACCGTGGGGGAGCTCCTGCGCCCGGTGCTGGTGGTGCCGGAGACCAAGCCGCTGCGCGAGCTTCTGCGCGAGTTCCAGAGCGCGCGCCAGCAGCTGGCGGTCGTCGTGGACGAGTACGGCGGCACCTCGGGGATCGTGACCCTCGAGGACGTGCTCGAGGAGATTGTCGGCGAGATCAGCGACGAGCACCAGCGGGAGACACCTGAGGTCCAGAAGGAATCGGAGGGCGTCTACCTCCTGGACGGCGCAGCCCACGTCGAGGTCCTCGAGGAGCTGTTCGGCGTCGAGGTCGGTGAGGTCGCGTTCGACTCGGTGGCGGGGCTCGTCCTCGACCGTCTCGGGCACCTGCCCAGGATCGGCGAGCACGCGGTCTGGCAGGGGCTGGACCTCGAGGTCGTGGAGCTCGACCGGCGCCGCCTGCGGCGGGTGAGGGCCCGGCGCTTGCCGTGAAGCGCTCGGGCACCGTCGCCCTGCTCGGCCGTCCCAACGCGGGCAAGAGCACGCTGGTCAACACCCTCCTGGGGGAGAAGGTGGCGATCGTCTCCGCCAAGCCTCAGACGACTCGCCACCGCATCACCGGTGTCCTCAGCGAGGAGCGCGGCCAGGCCGTGCTCTTCGACCTGCCGGGCGTCCACCGCCCGTTGCACCGCCTCAACGTCCAGATGATGCACGCGCTACGCGACACGCTGGCGGGGGTGGACCTGATCGTGCAGATCTTCGACGCCAGCCAGTCCCCCGGGGGCGGGGAGGAGTTCGTCGTCGGCCTGGTGCGCGACGCGACGGTCCCCGTGCTCCTCCTCCCCAACAAGATGGACCGTCCCGAGGCGGCTCACCGCGTGGCCGAGAGCGTGCGGTTCTACACGGACAAGCGCGAGTACGCGGCGGTCATCCCGGTATCGGCGCTGCGCGGCGACGGCCTGCCCGAGCTGCGGGAGGCGATGTTCCGGCTGCTGCCGGAGGGGGAGCCGCTCCTGGATCAATCGCTCACCACCACCCAGAGCGAGCGCTTCTTCGTAGCGGAGCTGATCCGCGAGGCCCTGCTCGAGCGGGTCGAGAAGGAGCTGCCGTTCACCTCAACCGTGCACCTCCGCGCGTTCCAGGAGGAGGAGACCGCGACCGGCCCGCTGCTGCGGATCTTCGCGGACATCGTGGTGGACCGGGAGAGCCAGAAGGGGATCGTGGTCGGGAGGGCCGGCGCGATGATCAAGGAGATCGGAACGGCCGCGCGGTCCCGGATCGAGGCCCTCCTGGGAGCGAGGGCGTACCTGGACCTGCGGGTCAAGGCGCGGCCGGGGTGGCGGGAGGACCAGCACTTCCTGGCAGAGCTGGAGCCGGTCGAAGTCCCCTGGACGCCACCGGGCGAGGAGGGCGGGGAGTGAGCGTCACGGTGTACGTCGCCTACGACTGCCGGGGCTACACGTTGCGGGGGGCGCGGCCTTCCCGTCCGCCCGCCCGTCCTCGCCGCGGCCCCCCGAGCCCCCAGCGCTCGCGCCGGCAAAGCCGGCGCTCGCTGAGCCAGCCTGCCCTCACACCCACCCTGGAACGTCTGTGATCTCCGTCTATGTCGCCAACGGGTGTCCACATTGCCGGGCTCTGCTGGAGGACCTGCGCCGAAGGCGCGTCGCGTTCACCGTCGTGAACCTCACGTTGGAACCGGGACGGATCGCAGAGCTGGTGACGCTCACCTGGGAGCGGCGGCTTCCGGTACTGGTGGATCACGAGCGCCTCTCGGTGGGTTTCGCTGGAGGCAGCTCCGCGTTCGCCGACCTCGGCATCGTCTGGCCGCCGGGCCGCGCTCGGTGAGCCGGTCGGCTATACTCTGTCAGGAAACGGGAGGGGTTCGCGCGATGAGTCAGGCCTCGCTGCACCGAAAAGTCAAGCAACTCATCATCGAAAGGCTCCAGCTGGAGGGGATGACTCCGGACGACATCGACGATGCCGCCCCCCTGTTCGGTGATGGGCTTGGCCTGGACTCGATCGACGCGCTCGAGCTCGTGATCGGTATCGAGAAGACGTTCGGGGTCAAGATCCAGGACGAGGAGGTCGGCGCCAAGGCGTTCGCCTCCGTCAACGCCCTGGTCGAGTTCATGCGGAGCAAGGGTGTCATCGAGGGCGCCTGAGCGCATCCCACACGGGTTCCCCTTCCGGCTGGTGGAACGGGTCGAAGAGAGTCCCGACGGCCGGCGGACGGTCGTCCTCGGGACGGCCGACGGCGCCCTCACTGGACCCGGTCCGTGGCCGGTCACGCTGGTCGCGGAGGCGCTGGCTCAGGCGATCCTGCTCGTCGAGCAGCCGGCTGGGCTCGAAGCGCCGCGCCTGGTGGGCCTCGATCGCGTGGTCCTCTACCAGCCCCTCGAGCCGGGCGACCGATTGGAGGTCGAGGTGAAAGAGCTTGGAGCCTTCGGTGAGCTTCGCCGCTATGCCTGTCGGGGCCTGCGGGGCGGTGGCCTGGCCGCAACCGCCGAGGTCACGGTCTCGAGATCGTGAGAGCGATGATGGGAGACCCAATCATGCAAGTGCACCGGTCGGATGAAGGCGGGGTGGCAATCATCGAGGTCGAGGGCACGATCAAGCTCGGAGAGTCCGCTCAGCAATTCTCGCTCGAGCTCCAGGAGGTGCTCGAGGGGCAGTCGGTCGGCGTGGTGATCGACTTCGCGCGCATCGACTACGTGGACTCCACCGGGATCGGCGAGCTGGTCGGCTACTTGCAGAGGTTCACCAAGGCCAACCGGCGCGTCGCCCTCTTCCGCCCCCACCACCGGCTCGAGGCGCTCCTTAAGCTGACCCGGCTGGATACGATCTTCCCGATCTACTGGGAGCGCGAGGACGCCCTGCGCTTCGTCCGCGGCGCCAGTGTGGCAACGTAGGATCCGCCACTCACGTGAGGTCCCCGTGGCCCCGAGGCGTGGCCGCCCCGGTCAGTTGCTGCCAATGGGGAGAGGTGGTGCGAAAGGGGGGAGTCGAACCCCCATGAACTTGCGTTCACAAGGTCCTGAGCCTTGCGCGTCTACCAGTTCCGCCACTTTCGCACGCGCCGCGCGGAGTGTACCGGGGGGTGCGAGAACTGTCAACGGGAGCGCGCTTTCCGGCCCGCAGAGGAGCTCCGGCGATGCACCGTAAGCACGTCCTCGACGAGGTGCGCGCCGCGCGCGGCAACGGGCTGACACTCGCGCAGCTCGAGCGCAAGCTGGGCGGGTCCTGGGACAGGGAAGAGGTTCGTCGCGAGCTTCCCGCGCTGGTCGGCGAGGCCGAGGCGCGCGGCGAGCTCGTGCGGGCCAAGGGTCGAGTAGTGGCGGTCGAGTTCACCGACTACTACGTCGGCGAGCTGCGGCTGACCTCGCGCGGGTTCGGGATCGTCCGCCTCGGCGAGCGTGACATCCCCGACATCGTGGTTCCCGCCGAGAACCTGGCCTCGGCGCTGGACGGCGACCAGGTCGTCGTGTACCGGGGGATGCGCCGCCGGAAGGGTCAGCTCGTCCCCGACAAGAACGGCGAGGTCGTGCGGGTGCTGCGCCGGCGGCGCCCGACGATGGTCGGTCGCTTCGTCCCGGACCCCGAGCGGCCGTGGGTGGACCCTTTCGCGCGCCGGCTCAACATGCGCGTGGTCCTCGACCCGATCCCGGCCGAGCTCCCGCGCCCGGGCGAGTTCGTCGAGGTCGCGGTGGGCGATGTCCCGGAGCAGGGGCCGGTGTCGGGACGCCTGCTGCGGCGTCTGGGGGCGCCCGGGGAGAGCGGCGTGGACGAGGAAGTCGTCCTCGCCGAGCTCGCGATCCCGGTGGCGTTCGCGCCGGCCGCGCTGCTCGACGCCGACGCCCTGCCGACCTCCGTGCTCCCGGAGGACCTCGCCGGCCGCACGGACCTGCGCGGCCAGCCGGCGGTGACGATCGACGGTGAGACCGCGAAGGACTTCGACGACGCGGTCGTGGCTCTGCGCGCGCCGCACGACGCGATCGAGGTCTTCGTCCACATCGCCGACGTGTCGCACTACGTCCGGCCGGGCAGCGCCCTCGACGGAGCCGCGCGCGAGCGGGGGACCAGCGTCTACCTTCCGGGCCGCTGCGTCCCGATGCTGCCGGAGAAGCTCTCCAACCACCTCTGCTCGCTCGTTCCGGAGCAGGACCGGCTGGCGTTCTCGGTGCGCTTCCTGGTCGCCCCCAACGGCGCGGTCGAGGGGTACCGGGCCGAGCGCACGGTGTTTCGGTCACGCCGCCGCTGCACCTACACCGAGGTGTTCGCCTGGCTCGAGACGGGGACATGGCCGGCCGACCTGGCGCCCGAGGTGCGGCGCTCGCTCGAGCTGCTCGACGAGGCCGCCAGGCGCATCGGGATGAGGCGGCAGGGTCGTGGCGCCATCGACTTCGACCTGCCCGAGCCCGAGATCCTGCTCGACCCCGAGGGTTTCATGACCGGGGTGCAGGCCGCGCCCCGCAACCGCGCCCACCGCCTGATCGAGGAGCTGATGATCGCCGCCAACGAGTGCGTGGCGCGCATGCTGGTGTTCGGCAGGCAGCCCGGGCTCTTCCGGATCCACGAGCGCCCCTCGGCGGGCAAGCTGGCCGAGCTGCAGGCGGTGCTCGCCGAGTTCGGCATTCAGCTCAAGGGCGACTTGGAGGAGCTCCCGCCGCGCGAGCTGCAGCGGGTGCTGGCGGAGATCGCCGACAAGCCGGGCGAGCGCTTCCTGCAGACGCTGGTGCTGCGCTCGCTGGCCCGCGCCGCCTACCACCCCCAGTGCAAGGGGCACTACGCGCTCGCGACCCAGTTCTACCTGCACTTCACCTCGCCGATCCGCCGCTACCCGGACCTCGTCGTGCACCGCTTCCTCGGCCAGCTGCTGGCGGGGCACGTGCTCGCAGGCACGGAGCGGGCGCTTGCTGAGGCCGACCTGGAGGACCTCGCGCAGAGCTGCTCGTTCACCGAGCGACGCGCCGAGGAGGCGGAGCGCGAGGTCGTGAAGTGGAAGCAGACCGAGTACATGCGCGCCCACATCGGCGAGGAGTTCTCGGGGCACGTCACGGGCGTGGTCGCGTTCGGCCTGTTCGTCCAGCTCGAGGAGGTCTTCGTCGAGGGGCTGGTGCACGTCGCCGACCTCACGGACGACTTCTACCGCTACGACGACACCGGGCACCGCCTCGTCGGGCAGAGGTCGCGGAGGGTGCTGCGCCTGGGCGACCCCATGCGCGTGCTCGTGAAGGGGATCGACGAGGAGTTCATGGAGGTCAAGCTCCAGCCGATCCTCCCGCCGGAGCCCGAGCGCCGGGACCGCGGCAGGCGAGCCGAGGCGGGAGAGGAGCGCAAGCCCCGGAGCAAGGGCGAGCGCCCCGCGAGACGCCCACGCCCGAGGAACATCCGCATCCA
>DATKMD010000025.1:0-3706 GCA_035542075.1 Thermoanaerobaculaceae bacterium | reverse complement strand
GCAGTACGACGAGTTCTCCCTGACGCTCCTGCTCGTGCGCAGCCGACAGGCGAGCGGTACCGACTGGACGCCCGAGCTGATGACCTTTCAACACGAGCGTCACGACAGCGATCGCGAGCTGGCGCGCGTCTTCGGTTGTCCAATCGCTTTCGGTGCGACCGAGAACGAGATGCGGTTCGCGCCGTCCGTCCTGCACTTGCCGCACGTGCACTCGGACTCGCGGCTGCTCACTGTCATTACCCGCTATGCCGAGTCGCTCCTCGCATCGCGGCCGAACCGCAACGACCTGCCGGCGTCGGTGTCCTCCACGATCGCACGCCAGATGGCCAAGGAACTGCCCTCGCTCCGCTCGACGGCCTACCTGGTTCACGTGTCCGAGCGGACACTGCAACGGCGATTGGCCGGAGCCGGTGTCTCCTACTCGAGGCTGGTCGACGGGGTTCGCCGCGATCTCGCCCTCAAGCACATCCGGGATGCCGCGCTGAGCATCACCGACATCGCCTATCTCTTGCACTTCGGCGACTCGACCGCGTTCTACCGTGCGTTCAAGCGCTGGACAAACGAAGCGCCCGCCCAGTACCGCAGGGCCCTCTTCCAGTAAGTTCGGCAATGCCGAGCCGTCCTCCACCCGGCCGGCCACGGCCGCCCAGGGACGGGTTGACCTGCCCGACCTTTCGCCCTCTCGTTATCCCAACGCCCTCCCTGATCCCGGATGCGCCCGTCCAAGCCCCCGCTCCGCCGCTAGCCCCGGGTTGAGGATCGCCGGGGTCAGGGTCAGCTCCTGGCGTCTCCGTGAGCCGTCCTGGCGCCCGTGGCGTGTCGATAGAAGACCGCCTTCGTCGCCTCCGCGGACACGACGTAGAGCGCCACGACCACCGCAACAAACGCCAGAAACAAAGGGGGGAGAGGCACGAAGCCGAGGGGGCCGGCGAGAGGCGTGTATGGCAGCAACAGTGTAATCACGACAACGCCCAGGGTTGCCCGCAGCAACGGTCGGCTCGGCGTGCTCCTGAAGAACGGCCGGCGGCTGCGTACGACCAGGACGATGAGCACGGCCGAGATAACGGACTCCACGAACCAGCCCGTTCGGAACAGGGCCGTGTCTGCGTGCAGCAGGAACAGCAGCGCGCCGAACGTGAGGTAGTCGAAGACCGAGCTCAGGATGCCGAAGGTGATCATGAACGAGCGGATGAAGCCGATGTCCCACCTGCGCGGAGTTGCGACCATCTCCGCGTCGACCGAGTCTCCGGCGATCGCCATCTCCGGCAGGTCGGTGAGGAGGTTGGTGAGCAGGATCTGCTTGGGCAGCAGCGGCAGAAACGGAAGCAGGAGCGACGCGCCGGCCATGCTGAACATGTTGCCGAAGTTCGCGCTGGTCGCCATGAATACGTACTTGAGCGTGTTGGCGAACGTCTTGCGGCCCTCCCGAACGCCCTCCACGAGGACATCGAGGTCCTTCTCGAGCAAAACGATGTCGGCGGCCTCCTTGGCAACGTCCACCGCGCCCTCGACCGAGAGGCTCACGTCCGCAGCGTGCAACGCGGAGGCATCGTTGATGCCGTCGCCCATGTAGCCGACCACGTTGCCGGCCTTCCGGAGCGCGACGATGATCCTCTCCTTCTGGTTCGGCTCCACCTCGGAGAAGACATCGACGTCCCTGACGCTGCCGAGGAGCGCCGCGTCACTCATCCTGGCCAGCTCCGGCCCGGCAAGGACGCGTTCCTGGCCAAGCCCCACCTCGCTCGCGACGTGAGCGGCTACCAGCGCGTTGTCGCCGGTGATGATCTTGAGGTGCACGCCCACCTCTCTGAGGTGCGCGATGGTGGCGGCGACACCCGGCTTGGGCGGATCCTGGAACACGAGGAACCCGAGAAACGTCATGCCCGACTCGGCGTCCTTGCCGATGCGCGTGACCGACCGGAGTTCCCTGAACGCCAGACCGAGGGTTCTGGACCCCTCGTTGCTGTACTCGGCAAACCTGGCATCGATCTCTTTGCGCACGGCCGACAGCGGCACCTCTGCTCCTTCAGCGTTGCGAGCCGTGGTACAGACGTCGAGGACCGAAGCCAGCGCGCCCTTCGTGATCATCACGCTGCCGGACGGACCTCCCGCGAGAATGCTCAATCTCTTCCGCACGAAGTCATAGGGAATCTCGTCCAGCTTCCGCCATGCCGACGTCTCGGCGGCGAGCTTCTCGCGAATCGCCGCATCGATCGGGTTTGCAAACCCGGTCTCGAAGCTTGCGTTGAGGTAGGCAAACAGGCGCACCTGGTCGCTTTCGTTGCCGGCGAGATCGCAGGCAGCGCGCAGGGTGACGACCCCGGTGGTGATCGTGCCCGTCTTGTCGGAGCACAGCACGCTCATGCTGCCGAAGTTCTCGATCGAGGCCAGCCGCTTGACGATGACCTTGCATTCCGCCATCCGCTTCGCTCCCTGAGCGAGGTTGACGCTCACGATTGCAGGCAGGAGCTGCGGCGTGAGACCTACCGCAAGGGCCAGGGCGAAGAGGAAGGACTCGACCACCGGGCGATGCAGGTAGACGTTGAACGCGAAGATCCCGATGACAAGCAGCAACGTGACTTCCAGAAGAAGGAAGCCGAACCGCCGCAACCCGTGCTCGAACTCCGTCTCGGCCGGGCGCAATCGAAGACGCTCGGAGACCTTGCCGAACTCCGTCTGCTTTCCTGTGGCGGCGACGACCACCTTCGCGTTGCCGCTCACGACGTGCGTGCCCATGAACACCGCGTTCGTCCGCTTCGCGAGGGCGGTATCGGCAGGCACAACGCCAACGGACTTCTCCACCGGGAACGTCTCGCCCGTGAGCGCCGCCTCGTCGACGAAGAGGTCGCGTCCCTCGAGGATCAGGCAGTCGCCAGGCACCGTGGCTCCGGCGCTTAGCAGCACGATGTCGCCCGGAACCACGTCCGCCACCGGGACCTCGTGCGATGAGCCTTCGCGCAGCACCTCGACCTTGACCTCCACGAGGGCGAGGAGCTTCTCCACGGCCCCGGCGGCGCTGCGCTCTTGCCAGAAGCCGAGCAGGCCGCTGGCAAGGACGATGGCGAGGATGATGGCGGCGTCCGTGGCGTCGCGCAGGAAGATCGAGATCGCGGCCGCGCCGATCAAGATCAGGACGATCGGGCTGCTGAACTGGCGCAGGAGGAGGCTGACGACATCGGTACGCTTCTTCGGCGTCAGCCGATCGGCCCCCCAGCGCACCCGGCGCGCCTCGGCCTCGGCAAAGGAGATCCCCTCGGGGGTGGTCTCGAGGCGCGAAAGCACATCGGGTACCGGGACGCTCCAGAACACCGGAAGCCGGTCCTCCATGAACTGTGCCTCCCGCACCACTGTATCGTACCCTCCGTGGCCGTTGTTGCTGGACGGATCCGGCGATATCGGGCGTTCCCCTCGGCGCCGGTGTGGGACAAGGCACAAGCAACTGCCCCAGATTAGAGACGAGCTCATGGCTTTGCGGCCTGGCAGGGCCTCGCAGCGGTTGGTGTTCTCTTCATCCGGCCACGTCGGCCGTACCCGCCTGCCTTTCAACCGCCGCGAGCTACTTAGGTCCTTGACACCTCCCCTCCCCGGGGTACCATCGGCTCAGTTGGAAGAGGAAGGTTCTCAGAGCCCATCGCGTGAACGCACCCATGCGGCGCATGCGCCCGCTCTTGGCTCCTGAGGGAGCGATGACGCTGGGGGACCGGAG
>DATKMD010000024.1:0-26359 GCA_035542075.1 Thermoanaerobaculaceae bacterium | reverse complement strand
GTGCGTGTCACGCGGGGAAGCGTGCTGGTTGGGGGTGGGACGCGGATCGAGGTGGAGCGAGCGAATGTCGTGACGGAGACGGGTGGGTTGGGTATGGAGGCAATGGGGTCGGTGGGAGGTGTGCCGTTGGCGGTGTCGGGGACGGTGGGTGGTGTGGAGGAGCTTGCCTTCGGAGGGAGGCCACTCCCAGTGAAGCTCGCGGTGGGGACGGACGGTGGCACGGCCGCGATTGAAGGCGCAATCGGGCGTATGTGGGCGTTGAGGGGCGTGGATATTGGCGTGGAGGCGGAGATCGATGACACGGTGGCGTTCGGGCGTGCGCTCGGCGCGCGTTTCCCGGCTGGTGGTCCGTGGCGAGTGGAGGGAAGAGTCCACGACGTGGGGTCCGGGTTCTCGGTTGAGCCGCTGCAGGTGGTCCTCGGCGGAAACACGCTGACCGGGAGCATGGGTTTGGTGGCCGAGTCCGGGACGTCGCTGAAGCTCGCCGGGAGTGAGATCGAGCTTGCGCCGCTGCTGGCGGCGCTGGGGGTGAAGGCCGAGGTGAGCGGGCGGGTTGGGGAGTTTGCCGCGGACGTTCGGACGAGCGGCAGGGCACCCAGAGACTGGATGGCCAACCTTACAGGCCAGACACACATCGCGCACGTGAGCGTGGCGGTTAGAGGAGGCACACGGATCGAGGTGGCGGATGCGGGTGTGGCAACCCAATCCGACGGTGCGTTGGGTGTGGAGGCGGTGGGGTCAGTGGGAGGCGTGCCGCTGACGGTGGCGGGGACCGTGGGGACCGTCGGGGAGCTGGCCTTCGGGGACGGGTCGTCTCCGGTGAAGGCGCTGGTGGGGACGGACGGGGCGACGATCGGAGTCGAGGGGCAAATTGCGAGGTTGTGGGCGTTGCGGGGTGCGGATGTTGGGGTATGGGCGGAGGTGACGGACCCGGCGGCGCTGGGGTGCGTGCTCGGGGTGGGGTTGCCGGGTGGCGTTCCGTTGCAGGTGCAGGGTTGGTTCCGGGACACGGGTGTGGGGTTCGTGGTTGACCCGCTCGTAGTGGCGTTTGCCGGGGACACTGTGACGGGCCGCGTGAGCATCGACCGGTCGAGCCCGCGGCCCGTGGTCACGGTGCAACTGTCAGCGGTGGCGCTGGACCTATCGGATCTCTTTGGGACGGCCGAGCCCGAAGAAGCACAAGGCGACCAGCCACCGTCTGCCAAAAAGCAGGGACCGGTCTTCTCGACGGCGCCGCTGGCGCTACACGCGCTCGAAGCAGCGGATGGCCGGGCATCGGTTTCGTTTGACAACGTAGCGCTGCACCGGCACGCGGTCGCCGGCACTCTCTTCACCCGCGCGCTGCTCGCGGATGGTGGCCTGGTCGTGGAACCGATCGTCCTGAGGACGGCAGGGGGGACGATTACGGGAAGCGTGCGCCTCGAGGCGTCGGGCAAGGTGTCGGCAAACCTGACGGGGAGCGCGGTCGAACTGGGCGCGCTCATGAACGCGCTCGGCGGCACGGGCCGGGCCACGGGCGGCGCGACCAGCTTGAACGTGGATCTGCACAGCAGAGGGCTCTCATTGCACGAGTGGATGGCCAACCTGGGAGGCGAGGTCCGCATCGTGGTCGGCCCTGGGCGGCTCGAGGGAAAGAAGATCGACCTCGGGTTCGGCGTGATGAGCAAGGTGATGGAGGTCGTCAACCCGTCTCAGAAGGAGGACAAGCACACCGACCTTCGCTGCGCGGTAATGAACGCGGCGATCGAGAAGGGCGTTGTCGACCTCAAGAGCCGGGTCGTCATTGAGACCACCAAGTTCACGGCGGTTGGGTCGGGCACAGTCGACCTCGGCCGGGAGGTCCTCGATGTGGACGTGTGGGCCAAAGCATCCCTGAGCCTCAGCGCCGGCGTTTCCAACTTTTCCGGCAGGGTGAAAGTAAGCGGCCCTCTACGCAAGCCCTCGTTCACTGTCAACGCGAAAGGTGCGGCGACGACGGCGGTCTCGGTCGGCGGGGCTGTGGCCACCAGCGGCCTCTGGCTCATCGGCGAGAATCTGTGGACGAAGATCTTCACCAACGCGCACTGCGCGGACGCACTTGCGAGGTCAGCTCCAGCGTCCGGGGGCGCGGGAGCCCCACAGGGGCCGTGACGTCGTAACGACATGCCGCCCTGGAGAGCCCGTATGTCCCGGGTTCCCAGAAAAAGAATGGCGCCGCGTTCGACGTGGCGCCTGCAAGGTGGAAGGAAGGAAGAGAGGCCGCGTGCTTACTTGGCGCCCCCCGGTGGATACTTGGCGAACATCTGGTTCATTGCGTAGTTGAGTTTCTCCTGCTTCTGCTCGCCGGTGGACTTCGGTTCGAGCGTGTCGCTTGCCATCCCCCGCCAGACGGGTTTGTTGGTCTTGGCATCCACGAGGTCCACGACCAACGTACCGACGGAGACGTCCTGGACCGTCGTGGTGGACATCCCGCCTCCGTACCCCCAGCCGCGGTAGCCCCAGCCGCCGTAGCCTCCGGTCCCGGTCGAGGTGATTTGCGTCTCCTTGGAGAGCTTGGCGAAGACTTGGATCTGCAGGTCGGCCCCTTCCGCGGCCGGCTGGAGACCCCTGGCCTGCGCCGCCTGGGTGATCGCCGCCTTGATCCGGTCGGCTGTGATCTGGTTGTTCTGGAACTGCTCCAGGGGCATGACCGTGAACGTCTTGTACTGGGCGAAGTTGGCGGCGGGGTCGTAGTCCGTGCTCACCGACAGCGTCGAGCACGCGACGAGGCCGGCCGCAAGGCCCAACGCCGCCGCGATGACGAGAAACCGCTTCGTGCTGTTCATGCGAAACCTCCCTTTTTCTCTTCGTCGCACGAATCATCGTTCACAATTTCGCTTTCGTCAATTGGCCTTTGGTCCAATAGAGCCCTCTGAGCCGGGAGACGGGAGAAGACGAGCCGGCTCAGACACATGAAATTATGTCTCAACGGTGTCGATCCCGGCAACAGCCGCTCAGGCTTCGAAATTCTTAACCGTCAGAACGCCTGGCCGATGCTCACATAGAGGCCATGCGAGCCATCCTGCCCCCAGGCGTAGTCCACCCGTACGGTGATCATGTTCTGCGGCGCCGCGATCCACTGCACGCCGAGGCCGCCACTGGGGAGCGCTTCGTTGTCCGCCGAGCTCGGCAAGGCCGGCTGCACATCCCCAACACCCAGGAACGCCGTCGTGACCCACCGGTTGGCGAACCGCCAGCGTGTCTCCGCCTGCACCGCGACCGTCCACCGGTCGAGGTACCGTCCAACGGTGTAACCGCGCAGCACGTTGCTGGCACCGAACAGGCAGAGGTCGAAGAACGGGGCGCCGCTGGAGGCATAACAACCGGAACCCTTGAAAGCCAGGACCCAGGGCTCGCTGATCTTGATGTACTTGCTGTAGGAGATGTCGGTCTTCTCATAGGTGTAGTCGCTACCGAATGCGGTGTCGTTGTAGTTCACAAGGAACTGGAGACGCGAGCCGGTCGTCGGGTAGAAGACGTTGTCACGGCTATCGCGCTCCCCCTTCAGGCCGAGCGCGACCAGCGTCACGTCGAGTTGCTCAGTCGGAACCGGGATCGTGTCGTTCTCGCTGGCCTGCAGCCCGACCTTGGTCTTTCCGTAGGCGGCCCGCAGGCCGGCGAACCAGTGTTTCCCGAGGCCGACCATGAACTCACCGAGCGCGCCTTTGACATCCTGCGTGATAGGGATGCCTGCCTCTCTGGGACCCAGTGCGAAGAGGTCGTAGTTGATTCTCCCGAGGGCACCCGCGAGGGTGAGGCGGAAGCGGTCCTCCTTGAGGGACGCCTTCGCCGCCACGGCCCCTGCCCAGCTTCCACTGTCGGTGTAGAAGCCGCCGGCACCCAGTGTCGTCGGGGGCGTCTCTTTCTCGATCTCCTTCTTGGCGAGCGTGTACACAGCGGCGACTCCCAACCCCGAGCCGATCGTCGG
Source organism: Thermoanaerobaculaceae bacterium (assembly GCA_035542075.1). Lineage (GTDB taxonomy): Bacteria > Acidobacteriota > Thermoanaerobaculia > Thermoanaerobaculales > Thermoanaerobaculaceae > RBG-13-68-16. The sequence goes on along the minus strand of DATKMD010000024.1, from coordinate 22,413 downwards.
GTTGGACAGGGGGATCGGCGCAATCACGAGCTCGTTCTTTGCGGCCTTCTTCTCGCCGGCGGTCGCCTCCGCCGGCACAGCGTCCACGGGATTGACCGGCACGCTCTGCGTCGGGTCAGGAGCGCCGTCGGGGGATGGCGGGACGATCCGCACGGTCAGTGCACTTGACGCGATCGGTGGTGGGGTGGGCGAAGGGGTGGGCGTCGGCATCGGCTGCGCGAACGCCGGGACCGCCAATACCGCGGGCGCAACCCGGATGATCAGGATCTGCCAGCACCTTCGCATAGCGGCATTCCCCGTTGCGGATTATCCCATGGTGAACCTTGACGCCGTTGCGCAAGCAAGTGGCCCGGGGTGGGCGAGGCCGAGCTTGTCATCTTGGAGGTGACCCAGCTGAAGCCACACGGATTAGAAGTCGTCGGAGCCTCAGAACGACTGACCGATCGCGACGTACCAGGCGTTCACGCCGGCTTCGCCGACCCCGTACTGGAGCCGAACCGTGATCAAGTTCTCCGTCGCCGCGATCCAGTGCAGGGCGACGCCGGCGGCCGGGAGCGAGTCGGCCTCGGCCGAGCGTGGCAGGACCGGCTGGTTCTCGCCCACGCCGACGAACGCCGTGCCGATCCACCGGTTGGCAAACCGCCAGCGTGCCTCCGCCTGGGTCGCGAGGGTCCAACGGTCGACGTACAGGCCCATGGTGTAGCCCTGCAGCAGGTTCTTGGCCCCGAACAGGCACTGCCCGTAGAACGGTCCGCCTTCGGTCGCGTAGCATCCCCCGAAGTCGAGTGCCAGGACCACCGGCTCGCTGAGCTTGATGAACTTGGCGGAGGTCAGCCACGACCTGGTGAACGTGAAGTCGCTGCCGTACGAGGGGTCGTCGTGATTCACGATGAAGTCGAGCCGCGATCCGGTCGTCGGGTAGAAGGTGCTGTCGCGGCTGTCGCGCTCGGTCCTCAGCCCGATCTCGACGAGCTTCGTGTCGAGGAGATCCTGCAGGATCGGGGGAAGCTCCTTCTCGGCCTCCCGGAAGCTCACCTCGCTGCCCGCGTAGGAAACACGCACGCCGGCGTACCAGCGCTTGCCGAGGCCGACCATGAACTGCGCGACGGCCAGCTCGTAGTCCTGCGAGATCGGGACGCCCTCGGAGCCCGAGCCTGAGAAACCCAGGTCGTAGTTGAAGCGTCCGAAGCTGCCCCCGAGGGCGAAGCGGTACCGATCCTCCTTGAGGTAGAACTGGGCCCCGGCGCCCACCCCCCAGGTCCCGTTGCTCGTGTAGAAGCCGCCGCCGCTCAGAGTCGTCGGCGGCGGGGGGTGCTCCGTCTTCTTCTTCCGGAACGTGTACACGGCGCTCACCCCCGAACCGTAACCGCAGGCCGGGTCCAAGATCGGGATCGGCGCGACCACGAACTCGCTCTTTCCTGTCTTCTTCTCCCCCTCGCGGGCCGGGCCCGTCTGAACCATCAAGCCCGGATCGATCGGCATGGACTGCGACAGATTCTGGGCCGATTCCGGGGACGGTGCGACGACGCGCACGGCCGGGGCAGCTGCGTCGGAAGGCGCAGGGGTCGGTGTCGCGGTGGGAGCTGGCGGTGCCGGCTGCGCGAGCGCCGCGACCGCCAGCACTGCCGACACGGCACAGACGAGCAGGAGCTGCCGGTCTTTTCGCTTGACGCGTTCCTTTGTTTTGAATTATCGCACAATCAACCCGCCCGGGAGTGAACCGGCGGCCAACTGTTCCCCGCGCTCCCTACGTTCAGGGGCACCTGACGTGCAAAGGCCGAGGGCAATATCAGTTGGCTGGTTGCATTCCTGGCGTCTCCTCCGACGCATCGGCCGCCACCCACTCCTTGAGCAGCGTGTAGGTCACGGCAAGCACCACTGGGCCGACGAAGAGCCCTATGATGCCGAAGGCGACCAGTCCGCCGATGACACCGGCAAAGATAAGCAGGATCGGAAGGTCCGCGCCTTTTCGGATGAGGAACGGTCGCACGACGTTGTCGATGGTGCCGGCGACGGCCGCGATGACCAGCAGCACCGTGCCTGCTACCGGGTGGCCGGACCAGTAGAGCCAGATGACCGCCGGTACCAGCACCAGAAGCGGCCCGAGTTGTGCCAGGCAGAGCATCAACATAACTGCCGTCAGCAACGCCGCAGCGGGCACGCCGGTCAGGAACACCCCGACGCCTCCCAGAGCCGCCTGGATGAGGGCGGTCAGCACAACGCCCAGCACGACGCCCCGCACGGCCTTCGCGGCGAGGATGGCGACGTCCTCGCCCCTGCGTCCGGCGAGGCGCCGGGCAAAGGCCAGGATCCCCTTCCGAACGGTCATGCCATTGGCGTAGAGAATCGTCGCGATAATGACGATCAGGAAGAAGTTGAGCATCGCCATGCCGATGCTCCCCGCCTTGGACAGGAACCACTGCGCCGCAGTCTTCACGTACGGAGCGATGGCAGCGGCTCGGTCTTCGGCGCTGAGTGCGGCCATCGCACTCCAGCGCGTCGCGATCTTTTCCCCGGCCAGAGGAATGTGACTCACCCAGTCCGGTGGCGCCGACTGAGCCAGCGTGGAAAGCGAGCTGACCCGCGCCGACATATTGCCGACGTAGCCGACGATGGTGACCACCGCAAGCGTGATCGGAACAATGATGATCAGCAGGATCGCCAACGCCATGGCAGCGACGGCAAGGCCGCGCCGTCCCCCTAGGCGTGCCTCGAGCTTTTCAAAGACCGGCCAGGTGGCTATGACAATCACCGCACCCCAGATGAGGGGCATTAAGAAGGGCCGCATTATCCAGAAGCTCCCTGCGATCAGGATCCCGATGAAGAGCACCGACAGGATCGTGTGAGTGAGGTCAAACCGTGGAGAGTTCTTGTCTGACATCTGTCCCTCCTCGTTAGTATTTCTGCTCCGTCACCAGCCCGCTGGCCTGAGGTCACCGTTACCAACCCGGCATCTCGGTCACCATACCCGAAGGCCTTACGGTCATACGGCGTTTATACGACGTTCAGTCTGGAGGGAAGGAAAGATCCTGTCTATTGGCCTTTGGTCCAATGGCGGCCCGAGTCGCTCACAAACGGTAGGTCGTGTTCAGACCGCGGTCAGTCGCTCTTGCCGCCACCGGGCGCGGTTACCGCCTCCATCACGCGGTCCAGGGTGAAGCTTCCCGGCTTCTGACGCGGCGGGAACTCACGGAAGCTCTGGATCCACTGCGCGACGTACGCGGCCGCGGGCGCAACCGCGAACATGTGCTCCAAGTACCAGCGGGGGTAGTCCATGCCGATGTCCTGGGCGAGCTCGAACGGATCCATACGGAGGTTGGTCAGGATGGGGGCGCGCAGCTGCTCGAACGGAAGCTGCCAGACGTCCATGCCGTGTCCGTTCTGCCGCAGGAACGTGACCTTCCAGTTTCCATAGCGCAGGGCCGCGACGCTGCCGTCGTCGGTCCAGTAGATGAACTCCTTGCGCGGCCACTCGGCACCGCCCTTGAGTGCGGGGAGCAGGTTGTAACCGTCGAGGTGAACCTTGTAGGTGACGTCGCCGACTTTCTTGCCCTTGAGCAACTCGTCCTTCACGTTGGATTCGCCCGCCGCCGCCAGCAGGGTGACGAGCATGTCTTCGTGCGCGCCGACGTCGTTGATGACCGTGCCGGGCTTGATGACGCCGGGCCAGCGCATCACAGTGGGAACGCGGTAGCCGCCCTCCCAGTTCGTGTTCTTCTCGCCGCGGAACATGGTCGTGCCGCCGTCGGGCCAGCTGAACGTCTCGGCGCCGTTGTCCGTGGAGTACATGACGATGGTGTTGTCCTCCACACCCAGTTCTTTGAGCTTGGCGAGAAGCTGGCCAACCATCGCGTCGTGCTCGACCATGCCGTCGGCGTAGGTGCCGAGACCCGTTTTGCCCGCGGACGAAGGCTTGAGGTGCGTAAAGATGTGCATGCGTGTGCTGTTCCACCAGACGAAGAACGGCTTGCCGTCCTTGACCGCTCTGTCCATGAACGTGAACGCCGCGGCGGTGACCTCCTCGTCCACCGTCTCCATGCGCTTCCGGGTCAGCGGACCCGTATCCTCGATCTTCTGAGTTCCGTCAGGCAGCGCCCAGGAGTGGATCACCCCCCGTGGCCCGAACTTCTTCTTGAACTCGGGGTTCTTTGGGTAGTCGGGGTTCTCCGGCTCCTCCTCGGCGTTCAGGTGGTAAAGGTTGCCGAAGAACTCGTCGAACCCGTGAGCGGTCGGGAGCATCTCGTCGCGGTCGCCGAGGTGGTTCTTGCCGAACTGGCCGGTGGCGTACCCGAGCGGTTTGAGCAGCGCGGCGATGGTCGGGTCCTCCTTTTTGAAGCCCTCCGGCGCGCCGGGCAGTCCGACCTTGGTCAGACCTGTGCGGATCGGTGACTGGCCGGTGATGAACGCGGCGCGGCCTGCCGTACAACTCTGCTGCCCGTACCAATCGGTGAACAGAGCCCCCTGTCTCGCGATGCTGTCGATGCTCGGCGTCTCGTAACCCATCATGCCCATGTTGTAAGCGCTGATGTTGAACTGGCCGATGTCGTCGCCCCAGATAATGAGGATGTTGGGTTTCCTCGCAGTCTGTGCGAAGACAGAGGTTGCGGAGAACACAAGGCCTAGGACCCACATTGCGCGCTTGAACCGCCTCGTTCCTGGGTTAGCTCTCATAGATCCCTCCAAAATGCCGGTGTGCTGCGGTCGTCCGCTCAGGATGCAGAACGCTCAGACTGGTGCACCCGGCCGAGGCCGTGTGTTCGCGACCAAACAGTCCGTGGAACCCTTCAGACCCAAAACTCAAGAGAGTGCCTGTGCATTCCCGGTTGCCAGGGTCTCGCGCTGGCGGCTGCGACGGGTTGAAGGTGCCCCCCGACTCAGCGGCCGGTCGGGGCGGACGGATCGACGCCGAGGCGCGCCGCGATGCGGGTCCGGTCGGCGGCCGGCAACTCCTTCGCCTCGAGGGCGCGCTTCAGGACGGCCTCCGCCTCGGCGCGCTTGCCCTCGCGTTCCAGGATGTCGGCCAGGAGGAGAGCGGCGTCGCCGTGGGCGGGGTAGTGCCGGAGCAGGTCCTCAAGCGTCCGCATGGCGCCGGCCCGGTCGCCGGCGCGGTCCTGGAAGTAGGCAAGCGTCCAGGCGTACCGCGTCTCGTCTGGGCGCGCCTCCGCTGCTTTGCGCGCAAGTTCCACCGCCTCGGCCGGCCGGCGCGGCGCCACCAGCACCGCAAGGTTGTAGGCGGCCGCAGCCAGCGTCGGGTCGGCCTTCAGAGCGGCACGAAGCGCGGTTTCCGCCTCGGCGGTCTTCCCCTCCTCGGCAAGGAGCAGCCCCAGGTTGAACGCCGATCCGGCATTGTTCGGCTGCTGCGCGGAGACCGCGCGCAGGAGCGGCTCGGCTTCGGCGTTGCGCCCGAGTTGGGCGAGGAGCATGGCGAGGTTGGTCTTGGCGAGGAAGAACTGGTCGTCGATCTCGAGGGCGCGGCGGTAGTGCTTCTCCGCCTCCGCGAACCGGCCCTGGAGCACCTCGAGGTTCGCGAGGTTGTAGGGGCCGGACGGCATGTCGGAGCCGTAGAGCTGGACGGCGACGTACTCGTCGAGAGCGCTAGCCTGCGCGGTGCGCTGTGCGTCGCTCAGGAGCCCAGGCGGCACCTCGGCGAGGCGCCCCGCGGCCTCCGTGCGCACGGCACGCACGGGGTCCTTGAGGAGCGGCGCGAGCGCCTTCACGAGCCGCGCGGGATCCGGAGGCTGGAACTGGCTCGCGGCGGTGCGCCGGATCAGCACGTCGTCGTCGCCGAGCGCCTTCTCGAGCGTTGCGTCAGCCGCGGCACCGGGGTAGCGGTTGAGCAGGTCGAGCGCCGTCGCGCGGGCAATCGCAGGGCGGAGCTGGTCCTGGGCGAGCTGCACGAGCTCCGCGCCCGCCTCCGGACGTCCCGCCTGCCCGGCCGCCAGCACGGTCCCGAAGTGAGGTTTGCGCTTCTTGCCGTACCAGCTGTCGTACTTTTCGATGGCCCAGGCCACGCTCTTGTCGGCGTGGCACCCGGCCGCGTTGCAGGCGTTTGGCGTTCTGATGGAGGCGGAGAGGTCGGGGCGCGGCACGCGCAGGGAGTGGTCGAGACGGAAGTGGACCACCATATAGTACTGGCCGGGCATGTGGCACGAGGTGCAGAGCGCGCCCGCGCTCGGCGCCCCTTTGTAGACCTTCTTGTGGAAGTGGTGGCTCTCGGTGTCGTAGGTATCGGCGCGGTGGCAGCGCGTGCACAGCTCGTTGCCTTCTGTGCGCCGCTTCGCCTTGTGCACGTCGTGGCAGTCGCGGCACGAGACGTTGTTCGCGTACATCTTGCTCTGGATAAACCCGTGATACTCGTAGTCCTCGTCGAGGATCTGGCCGTCTGGCCAGAACGTGCCCGGGCTCAGGAGCACCGGCAGGTAGCGGTCGAGCAGCGGCGTGCCCGGCACGCCCTGGTCGGCGATCTGCGCGCGCCGCGCGTGGCACGGCGCGCACAGGTTGACCACCTCGCGGTTGGTGAGGCCCGAGGTGCGCGTGAGGAGGGCGAAGTTCTCGACCTGGGGGCGGGCCATCGCCGGCTGGTCCGCCCAGGCCGTGTGGCGGGAGCCGGGGCCGTGACAGGCCTCGCAACCGACCATGATCTCCGACCAGGTCGTGTGGAAGGTGTCGGTAGGCACGTCGTAGCGCTTGCGGACCGCGGTCGAGTGGCAGTCGGCGCACATCGTGTTCCAGTTCTGCGCCTGCCGCGTCCAGTGGAGCCAGTCGGTCGGCGGGATGTCCTTGCCGGGGTAGAGGAAGAACCAGCGTCTCGCGCGGGTGTCCCACGCCACCGAAAGGCACTGCAGCCGCCCGCCCGGGAATGGGATCAGGTACTGCTGCAGCGGGTCGATGCCGAAGGTGTAGGCGACCTCGTACTCGTGGAGCGCGTCGTCGGGCCCCTCGGCCAGGACCATGAACTTCTCGCCGCGCCGGAAGAACCGCCAGGCCTTGCCCCGAAGCTGGAACGTCGCGTCGTTGAAGTCGCCGAGAACCGTTCCTTCGCGCGCGGCCTGCATCGCGAGCTCGTGGTGGGAGCCCTTCCACGCGACGTAGGCCGCCTTGTGGCAGGGGGCGCACCGTTCGCTCCCGACGTAGAGCGCCTCGGGCGCCGCGGTCGTGCGCGGGCCGCGGAGCGAGCGGACCGCGAGGTAAAGGGGAACCGAGAGGACGATGCCGAGCGTGGCCAGGACGCCGAGCAAGCGGAAGCGGCGCAGGGAATCGCCCCGGGCTGCTCCGTTCGCCGGGACAGTACCTTTGCTCACGCTCACAGGTACGCCACCTGGCTGTCCTCGAACCGCTCGCGCTGGATGCGGCGGCCGGTGTTTACCTTCACCACGCCGCTCTCGATGGTGATCGGGAACAGGTCCAGCGCGCGTGGTGCCGGCGGCGAGAGAACGTTCCCACGCATGTCGAACACCGACGCGTGGCACGGACACGGGAACGTCTTGTCCTTCTCGTTCCAGGGCACCGTGCAGCCGAGGTGGGAGCACTTGGAGGAGAGCGCGAGGAAGCCGCCATCGGTGAGCCGGACGAGGTAGAAGCGTCCCTGTGGGAACGGGGTCACCGACGCTGGCGTGAACTCGCCGACCGGGCCGGCCTCGACGATGCTTCCCCCGGCCTCGCCTGCGCCCTTGCGCGGCCACAGGTACGCCGCGACGACGCCGAGGAACTCGGCCGCGGCTGCGACTCCGAGGATCTTCCAGGCGCGCGAGAGGAAACGCCGCCGGTCCGGTTGCTCCACGAGCGGTTCGTCGCTCACCCGTCCTCCTCAGTGTGCCGCGGCCATCATCCACGGCCAGGCGAGCGCCATCCCCTGGCCGCGGAAGAGCGAGCCGGTCACGGTCAGCACCACGAATGCGACCATCGCGAACGTGAACACCGCCTGCACGGCCTCGAGCCGCGAGGCACGCAACAGCCGCCGTGCGGCGAGGTAGAGAGCTGCGATGATTGCGCAGGCGATCAGCACCGGAATGAGCCCGTTGCGTAGCACCTGCGGCAGAGCCGGCACCCAGGGCGGCGTGCGGCGGATCGTCTCGTCTGCGAGCACGTAGCTCGGCGTGAGCACCAGGGCCGCGGCTGCCGCGGCCAGTGCGCTCCGCGCCCCGGTGCGCGAGTGGAAGTACGCCCCGCTCGGGGTCTCGGCGTAGCGCAGGTAGGGCAGAACCAGGAGCAGTGCGGCCGCGAGCAGCGGCACGACGAGCACGGCGAAGGCAGGGTGGAGGTGCAGGAGAAGCTCCTGGAACCCCATGAAGTACCAGGGCGCCTTCGCGGGGTTGGGGCTCATCCCCGGGTTGGCCTGTGCGAGCAGCGGCGCCTCGATGACCGCCGCGATGATCAGCACAGAGGCGAGCGTCAGGAGCGCCACCGGACCCTCGCGCGCGACGAGGTTCGGCGAGGTCGGCACGAGCGTGCGGCGTGGCGAATCCTCGCCCTTGGCCCGCGGCAGGATGACCCCTCCACCCTTGCGTACCAGCCAGAAATGGAAGGCCGTCAAGGCGAACAGCAGGATCGGCAGGATCGCCACGTGCATCACGAAGAACAGCGCGAGCGTCTTCGAGCCGACCTCGGCGCCTCCCCGTGCCGCACGCAGCAGCGTGCCGCCGAGCAACGGCACGTACTCGAGCATCCCGGTGGCGATCGTCACCGCCCAGTAGGCGAGCTGGTCCCAGGGCAGCAGGTAGCCGGTGAAGTTGGACGCTACGACCAACAGCAGCAGTGCCAGCCCCACGATCCAGTTCGCGCGGCGGGGCGGGTGGTGGGCGCCGGTGTAGAACACCCGCAGAAGGTGCAGGAACGCCACCAGGAGAAAGCCGTTGGCCGCCCAGTGGTGGACGTTGCGCACGAACGCTCCGAACGGCGCCTGGTCGGTGATCTCGCGGACAGAAGCGTAGGCCCGCTCGGGGGAGGGTTCGTAGCCGAAAAGCAGCAGCGACCCGGTGACCGCGAGCAGGAGGAAGAGTACGACCGCGATGCCTCCGAGGCCGAACGTCCGCGGGAAGGCGAGCGCCTCGGCCGGCACCGCCCTCGGGTGCAGGTGGAGGAGCAGCATCGAGAAGCCCGAGGGCTTGCGCTCGGGGGTCCCCGGCGTCGCAGGACGCGGCGCAGTCGGCGTAGCAGAATGAGCGGGGCTGTGCACTTCGGCAGCGAGCGCACCCGAGGCGGCGTGCCCTTCGGTGCGCCCCTTCTCACCAGATCTCTTTGTGCGGCCCATTCTTCTTCCCTGAATCCCCCGACCTATACATGGTCGCACCGGGCATCCCGATTCTACATGGTTGTTCGCAGGCCCCCGCTGCACGCCTGCACCGTCCGGACCGGGGACACCGCCCGGGAGGTGTCAGGTTTGCCCTACCCCTGTTTTTGCTATCGATCTGTCCCGGTCCTCCTTGTAGGTGCCAGTGACGACGGCAATCAGGATCGCAATGGACCACGACGTCATCAGGATGCCGACGAGAGCCTGGCTGCTGCCCAGGATGCGCCATTCTTTCGGCAGGGTCACGTCGCCAAACCCGGTGGTCGTGTACGTGACGAGTGAGAAGTAGGTTGCTGTCTCGAAATCGGGGAACAGGCCACGCAGAAACAAGTAAGTGGCCCACACCCCGATCTCGAACATGTGCAGGATGACGAGGCTGGCAACCACCCAAGAGAGGCTCAGAATACCGACCACGAAACTGGGATGACGCCTCCAGAATGGGAGGTACGCCTCAAGCATCCGTATCAGCGCCACCGAACCGGAGGCGTGGATCGCCACGGTTACGGCGATGAGCGTCAACATCGCGATCATGTGATGTTGCACGGTACCCTCCTCGTTTGCAGGAACGGTCCCACCTGAACTTGGGTGGGGGGATCGTGTCGAGCCTGCTTCTCCGCCGCACCCATGCTTTTGGAATGGGACACCACGATCAGCGCCTCGGTGTCGAAGCCCCACCGATGCGCCTGGTCGCGCAGCGACGCCAGCACGGCGGGGTCAAGCGTCGGTTCGCGGGAGAGGATCCACAGGTAGGAGCGCGAGGGGCCCGCCACCAGCGCCCACTGGTAGCCGTCCCGGTCGAGCGCGAGCACGTTGTACCCGCCCCAGAACGGGCGGAGGAACGATACCTTCAAGCTCGCGACCGAAGCGTCGCCGGTGAAACGCGCTACCCCCTGGCTCTCGCGCCAGCGCCCTTTGGCCGGATCGAAGCCGCGGTTCGTGACCGAAACGCTGCCGTCCGGTCGCCTCGCGTACTCCGCGGTTACGTCGGTGAGCCCACGCTCGAACGAGTGGTCCAGGCGCGCGATCTCGTACCAGCGGCCAAGGTAGCGCTCGACCTCGAACCCGCTGACCGGGGTCAGCCCTTCAGGAGCGCCGACACAACCCGGCAGCGCCACCATCACCGTGAGCAACCAAAGCACCGTGCCAAGCGAACCGGAGCGATCGTTCGTCATGTGCCGGGATCGTGCCGCGTGTCGGCAGTCGCTGTCAAATGGGGGATCCGGTCGGATGAGGGAGTGTGCGGTTCGATGGAGCCCGAGCGGCGCTAGGTTCCTGCCGGGGGCTTGACGGAGTCGAACCAGACGTACTGCCAGCCCACAGCGATCGTCTGGAACTTCGTGCCGATGCGGGCCGTCACGCCGTTGGCCCAGCTCGCCTTGAGCGACTGGTGGGGCGTGATTGGAACGGCGAAAGTGAGCCCGCCCCGCGTGTTGTTCTGGCGATCATCCTTGCGCTGGCCGTCGAGGGTGGTCTGCCCGCCGCTGTAGTAGGTGAAATCGAAGGCGGCCCACATGCGCGGGCTGACGTTGTAGACGACGTGCGCCTGGTAAGCGGCGAGTGGGCTTTGCGTGCGGGCGTGGCCACCGAAGAAGTCACTGTTATCGGTGAAGAACCAAACCCCGGCGTAGGCCTCGAACGTCCACTTCCCCGCCGGGTGCGAGAGCCCGAGCTCCGGCTTGAACGCCCAGCGGTTGGTGCCGATGTTGATGAGCTTCGAGGGGAAATACTCCCCGAACGGGCAGAGGACGGTGAGGCTTGCCCCCAGGGTCGTCTGCGGTTTGCGCGTGCGGAACTGCTGTGGGGTCAGAGCCGGCCCGCCGATCAGGTTCACGGCGAAACGCAGCTGCGGGTCGCCGAAGCCGGAACGCCGGACGCTCTGCGTCACGTCCATCACGTCCCCCGTGACCGTGCCCCACGCGTACGGCACGCCAACCGTGGCCTGGGCCAAACGGCCCACGAGCCCGAAGGTCCGGCCGTAGTACGGCGCCACGCTGTTGATCTGGGCGTTGACGTTCTCGATCGGCACGGAGGGGTCCAGGGTGGCGCCACCGTGCATGAAGGAGTAGCCGACACCGAAGAAGTTCGTTCCGATCGGGGAGGGGGAGTACGCTCGTGGCTCGAGTTGCTGCGCGCGCAGCGCCGCTGAGCCGGTGGTCAGCAGCAGGAACACGAGCCAGACACCGGCACCGTGGCCATGCCGTGCAACGCGTCGCTTGAGGTTATGTCCCATCTGCAGACCCCTCACCTTTACTTCCCTCATGATCGCCTCCCCGAGTTCGTCACGCCGTTCAGCGCGAGAGCGGGCCTGACGGGCTGCCCCGCCAAGCGCGGGACAGCCCGTGCACAACACGGCTTTCGGCTCCGGCCGATGGGCAGCCTCCCCCCTGTCAAGCCTTTGCGAGGTGGCGCAGCCTGAAGGCAAGCAGGATCTGCGTCACGCCGGAGAGCACAGCGACGAAAGCGATCACCCACACCATCGTCAGGGCACCCGCGAGCGGGAACGCCACGAGGCACAGGGCGAGGCAGATCCACAGGATCCCGCCCAGCACCATCCACAGTTCGCCCTTGATTTCTTTGCGAAGGCGGATAGCCGTCACCACCTGCATGAGGCCACTGACCATCGCCCAGATGGCGATGAAGAACAGCAGCGCGACTGTCGTCAACCCGGGTGCCCTGAAGGTCAGAATGCCGATCCCGATGCCGACCAACCCCTCGAGGAGCAGCACCCACCAGTCCTCGCTCTCCTTGCGTCCGGCGATGCCGGCGATGACTGCGGAGAGGCCAGCGACTAGGGCGTAGGCACCGAAGAACAGAACCAACATCCCGAGCGTGAGGCCTGGCCATCGCCAGGCAAGGATGCCGAAGACGATCGCAAGGGTCCCTCGCAAGAGTACCAGCCACCAGTATTTTGAAAGCAGAGCACGCATCGTCTCCTCCTTTCAGTGTTCAGTGGTACGAACCTTACCACCCGCCGTGATGCGCGAACCATGTTCGGTGCCCAGGGCTCAGGTCGACCCCTGCGTCGGGCAAGAACTCTGGCAGGCTACTTGACCTTCTCCTCCTTGATGTTGAGGATCCTGAGCGGCTCCGTGCCGTAGGACTTGGGGTCGAACTTCCCCTCCTTGTCGAACTCGACCTTGATCGCGGGGAGGGCCTGGCCCTCGTTCTTTCCGTTCTTGTTCACGTTGAGGATGATCGCGCCCACGGGGTACTCGGTTGTGACGATGGGTTTGGTAGCCATTCCCATGGCAGTGATCTGGCGGGCACACACGGCCACGATCCTGTAGCCGGTGGCGGTGGGGATGTAACGAATTACGGGGAAGTAGTAGGCGACCGTGTTGGTCGTTTTCATGTAGCCGATCGGCGGCATGGCGTTCAACTGGGCGACGACCGCGTCCTGACCCTTGTCCCTCAACATTTCCAGCAGGGCCTGGACCACCTCGGGCGAGGAGAAAGAGTCCGCGTGGACCGTCAGAAACGTCCTGCCCCCGCCTTCCATGTTGATCATATTGCCCACCCACTGCATGGGGACGGCCGGCGGTGCCGGTGGCGCAACGGGTGCCTGCGCGGCCGCCATCGCGGCGCAGGCCACCAGGATTCCACCCGCGAGTGTTGCTCCGGTACGGATGCTCTTGGACATCGTGTCTCCCTCCGTTTCACCATTTCGCGTACCGGCGCCGGTGTCAGGCGCACTTTACTCTGCAGCCCAGGGAAATCTTCCGGGCACGATGGCGTCTCGTTGGGCTATGTTCGTTGGTCTCCTGCGGAGGCGTCAATTGGCCTTTGGGCCAATGCCACCAACTCAAGGATTGGGCGGGGCGGAAACGCTCACGATCCCAGGGGGACCGCGGGGGAGGCATCAATCCCGGCTGCCCGGCGAACCGCGTCCAGCAGGACCTTTGCGTCCACGGGCTTGCGGAGGTAGGCGGAAACACCGACCCGCTTGGCCCGCTCGCGGATCTGCTCGTCGTCGTGAGCGGTGATCAGGACGATTGGGAGGTGCGTCCCCTCACTCATGAAGAGCTCCGCGAGGTCCAGGCCCGACATCCTCCCCATGTAGACGTCCAGGATCACGCAGGCGAACTCCTGTCTACGGTGGGCTTCCAGGAACTCGTGCGCGGATGCAAAGGTGGCCGCGGCGAGGCCATCGCTCCTGAGCAGGCGGTAGAGGGCGCGACGAATCGACTCGTCGTCGTCCACCACCGCGATGGCCGGCGTGGCCGCCAGCACGGTCGCCTTGTGTTGAGCCGCAGTCTCAGACAAATGGAGCCTCCGTGACGCAGGGCACATCGGCCTCAAGATCGGCAGGCCTCGTACCCCACTGGCAGTGTGAGAGCTCGCGTCCGGCGTGTCTATTGGGCTTTAGGCCAATACGACAGCGGGGGTTCCTCAGGCCTCCGGAGGATGGATGCCGACCTTCTCGGCCAGGCGGACCAACTCGGCGACGGAGGCCGCGCCGAGCTTGTGCATGGCGCGGGAGCGGTGCACCTTGACCGTCTTCTCGGTGGTGCCGAGCTCGTGCGCGATCTGTTTGTTGAGCTTGCCGGTCACGACCAGGGCGAGGACCTCGCGCTCCCTCGGCGTCAGTGTGTTGAGTCGCGCCGCGACCGCATCAACCGCCTCCCGGCTGTGGCGCTCGCGGAGGTCGCGTGCCACGGCCGCTCGCACCGCCTCCAGCAGCACCTCGGCACGAACGGGCTTGGGCAGGAAATCCACGGCGCCGGCCTTCATGGCCCTGACGCTCGACGGAATGTCCCCGTGCCCGGAGATGAAGACTATGGGGATCGCCCGGTCCGCTGCCGCCAACTCGGCCTGCAGGTCCAGGCCCGAGAGGTCCGGTAGCTGGAGGTCGAGGACGAGGCAGCCGGGGCTGTAGTCGCCCTCGTGCTGGAGGAAATCCTGCGCCGAGGCGAACACCTGAGGCTGGTACGCGTGGGCCTTGAGAAGCCTGGCCAGGCTGCGGCGCACGGAGGCGTCGTCGTCCACGACGAAGACGATGGGCGGACGCTCGGACATCGGTCCTTATTGTGTCACTGCACGATCGGCAAGGCCAGGGTGAGAGTCGCCCCGCTGCCCGCGTTGTTCTCGGCCCACATACGCCCGCCGTGGGAGCGGACGATGGAGCGCGCAATGGCCAGCCCCATTCCCAGCCCCTCCGCCTTGGTCGTGAAAAAGGGCTCGAAAATGCGCTCGAGTTGGTCCGCCGGGATCCCCGTTCCGGAGTCCCGCACCGCCACCCGCACCACCCCCTCGCTGCTCTCCGTGCGCACGACCAGCCTCCGGTCACTGCCGGTCGTCCCTTTCATCGAATCGAGGGCGTTGAGCATGAGGTTGAGGACCACCTGCTGGAGCTGGACCCGGTCCCCCCGGACCGGAGGGAGGTCAGGGGCGAGGTCCAGCGTGAGCGGGACGTTCCTGATGATGGTGTCGCTGCGGACGAGGCCGGCTACCTCCATGACCAGGCCGTTGACCTCGACAGGCTGAAGTTCGGGCTGCTCCTTCCTGAGGAGCGCCCGCAGGCGTCCGATGATCCCTCCCGCGCGCTCGTCGTCGGCCACGATGTCGCTCAGGATCTCGCGCAGCTCCTCCAGGTTCGGCTTGCCTGCGGCAAACATGCGCTGCGCCGTCTGGGCGTTGCTCAGGATAGCGGTGAGCGGCTGGTTCAGCTCGTGGGCGAGCGAGGAGGTCAGCTCGCCCATCATCGTCACGCGCGCAACGTGAGAGAGCTCCTGCTGGAGCTGCTGCCGTTCCAGTTCAGCGCGCTTGCGCTCAGTGATATCGTTCGCAAAAACCGAAATGCCGAAAACCCTGCCATCTCTCTCAAGCGTGTGTAAAGTCAGGTTGAGCGTTCGATTGTTCGAGAAGGTCGTGTACTCGACGGAGAATCGACCCTCTCGCAGCGCCTGACGGTACATCTCGTTCCAGCGCCTGACGAATTCCCCGGGTGGGAAGAGCTCTTCCGGGCGGTCGCCACGCTTGATACGAATGCCACGCTGCTCCCAGAAGTAGTCTTCGAGGCCGCGGTTGAATGTAAGCAGGCCGAACTCCTCTGGATCCACGGACCAGATCATGTCGGACGTGCTGTTGACAGTCGCGGTCATCAGAGCCCGCGACTCGAACAGTTCGGCCTGCGCCCGTTTGTGCTCGGTGATGTCGCGCTGGGTCGAGGAGATCCCGATGATGCGGCCTTTCTGGTCATAGATCGGTGAATCGTTGATCGAGACATCCACCGGTGACCCGTCCTTCCTAAGCCGGATGGTCTCGAACGGGGCGACCGTGCGGCCCGTCATCACACGCTCGAAAGCCGAAGACGCTTCCCGCAACCGTTGCGGCGGCACGAGGGTATCTGCACCGCACCCGATGATCTCTTCGGGCGCGTAGCCGAAAATCTTCTGGGCACCCTGGTTCCAGGTCACGATGCGCCTCTCGGTGTCGATGCCGATGACGGCGTCGTTGGACGACTCGACGATGGCGGAGAGGAGCCGCTGCTGCTCCCGCGCTTGCAGACGCTGGCGCCTCTCGAAGACCAGGCCGACGATGAGCGCCGTCTCGAGGAGAAAGAAGACAATAGCACCGACCACCAACCAGGGGTGTTCGCGCCAGAGGGAGGGCGGCTTGAAGAGCAACTGGCTGCCCGCGGGAAGGGCGCTCTCGCGGATGCCCCAGCGCTTGAGCTGGCGCGCGTCGAAGATCCAGGAGCACAAGTCTTCA
Organism: Thermoanaerobaculaceae bacterium; assembly: GCA_035542075.1. Lineage (GTDB taxonomy): Bacteria > Acidobacteriota > Thermoanaerobaculia > Thermoanaerobaculales > Thermoanaerobaculaceae > RBG-13-68-16. The sequence goes on along the minus strand of DATKMD010000024.1, from coordinate 6,413 downwards.
CTGGATGCCGGAATGGCGGTAGGGCGGGCACCGTGCAGCACCCGGAGGGCGAGCGCGGCCACGCGGAACCCGGCCTCCTCCCAGCTGAAAACGTGTCCGCCGACGATGCCGCGGCCCAGGTACGTCCCCACCGGGCCGAACACCGGGACGGAGGAACGAGCCGCCACCATCTCCACGGCGTCTGGCGGCTGGAAATCCTGGCCGCTGCCGTCGCGGAAGATGGACACGTACAGGATCACAGTGTCGCGGGGCAGCTTCGCCACGCGGTCGAGCAACTCGCTCATCGGCAGGCCCACGAGGTACTCGACCGTCGCCTGACGCTCGAGCCCGGCGAGATCGGCGCGGACGAGCTCCAGGTAGCCTTGATCCATGCGGGTGGCACCGCCCACGATCACGACCCGGTGCGTTTTCGGTCGAAGGCGGAGCGCGACCTCGACTGTGCCTCGGAAGTCGAACTCGGCGACAAGCCCAGCCGCGTTGAAGCCGGGCCCGAGCGCAGATACCGCAGTCTGGGTTGGAGCGGCGTAGACGATCGGCACACCGGGGAAGACGATCGGACCCCACTTGGCCGCGAAGAGCACGGCCGGCGTGGCGACGGCGATGAGGAGATCCGGCTGGCGGCCTCCGTACTTTTGACTCAGGACGCCCGCGAGGCGCTGGTCGTACGCCTCGCCTTCGAACCGGGTGAGGTCGAGGTACTCGTGGAAGTACTCCGTCCGGAACGACGGGTCCTTCGCGAAACCGGTGCGGAGACCACGGTCAATCAGAACGTTGCCGGGGATCGTGGGCTCGTCGGAGAAGAGGAACACGATGCGCTTGATCGGTTGGGTTGTCTCAGGTGTCTGCGCTCCAAGCGCGAGCCGCGCCGGGACAGTCGCGAGCGAGAGGACGGAAAACACGAGCGCGACCAGAGCCGCGCGACTTGCTCCGGAGGAAAGGTCGCATCTTCTCGATTCGGCGAACCGCGGTGGACCCGGTATCGTCGGCGGGTGGTGTCGCTCCCGGTCTGTTCGGCAGCACGGCATCGTCGGCGGCCCTCGTGCCCCTCGGCGGGGCGTGCGAGAACGTCGGGAGGATAGCACGGGCCATCGGTGGAATCGGGCCGTTCGATGACGGTGGTGGCGCGGGCGGGTACCATGGAGGCGGAACGCCGCGATGGGTCCAGCGAGACATCCGACAGAAGCGCAGGGCCGCACTTCACCTGGCCACCCTGGGCGCGTGCGCCTCGAGGCCACGGACGCCCTGGTCCTCGCGACCGTCGTAGGTTTCGCCCTGCTCGCGCTGATCTTCCGAGGACGCGTCGCTGAGTGGGCTGGCCTGGTGGCGAGGGACATGGCTGCCGCGGGGATCTTCCTCGCGGCCGTTGTCGTGACCGGCCGGATCCGGAACCGCTGGGTGTGGTTCGTGGCGCGCACAGCGACCGTCTCGCTGGCCTTTGCCTGGCTGTTCGGTGCGGTGGACCGGCTGCAACTCATCGTCCACGGACGCTGGCTCGACGGCCTCGTGGTGGATCTCGAGGCGCGCGTGTTCGGGGTGCAACCAACGCTCTGGCTCGAGAGGTTCACACGGCCCTGGCTGACCGAGTGGATGATGTTCGCCTACGTCGTCTACATCGCGCTCTACCCGATCGTGTGCCTGGTCATCTTCCGGGGCCACGGGCCGCGTGCCCTGGAGGAGTGCCTCCTCGCGCTCGGCCTGGCGAACGTGGCGTGCGACTTTGGTTTCATCCTGTTTCCGGTGGCGGGGCCCACGGCGTTCATGGGCTCGGCGTACACCGTGCCTCTCGACGGCTGGCTGTTCACCGCGGCGGGCGAGTTCATCCGATCGAGGCTTCATTACGTCGGCGGGTCGCTGCCGAGCCCGCACGCCGCGGCCGCGACGGTGATGTGGGTGATGTCGTGGCGCTACAGCCGCCGGCTCGCGTGGGTCCTGGCACCGGTCATCCTCACGCTCTACGTGGCGACGTTCTACTGCCGCTACCACTACCTGACAGACACGATCGTCGGTATCGCGACCGCGGCCGCCGCGCTCGCTGTTGCTCCGCGGTTGACGTAGTGGTGGCAGGGGCGCTTCACACCGCGCTGACACGGACGTTTCCGTTTGACGCTGTGACTCGCGGTGTTAGTCTCGAAACAGAGAGGACGCGGCGGTGGCTTCTCCGGACGAGAGAAACGATCCCGGCGGCGGCGGATCACGCGCCCGCAGGTACCGCCTCGTGATCTGGTTGCTCGCCGGCGTCATCTGGGCGGCCGTCCTCCTCGTGCTGGCGTCGGCCGTGGCCCTGCGAACCGTGGACCTGAGCCGGTTCACGGGCACTATCACCGCTGCCGTGAAGAGCCAGACCGGGCGCGAGCTCACGGTGGGCAAGGGTCCCTACGCGCGGGTCTCGCTCGCCCCAACGGTCGTGCTCGAGAACGTGACGCTGTCCAACGCGCCGTGGGGGTCCCGGAAGGAGATGCTGCGCGTCAAGCGGGTGGAGCTCCGGCTGCGGCTGCTCGCCCTGTTGCGCCGTCAGGTGCTGGTTGAGCGTCTCATGCTTGTGGAGCCCGATCTGCTGCTCGAGACCAACCCGAAGGGGGAGGGCAACTGGGTCTTTGCCCAGGCCGTGCCCACCGAGTCGACCGGGAGTTCGGGAGGGACAAGTGCACTGGCCTCCCGCCTCGGGATCCATGAACTGCAGATGAGCGACGCGGTTCTCGGGTACCGCGACGGGTGCGCCGGGTGGCGGGTCGAAGCCGCCGTGCGGCTCCTCACCCTGGTCCCGAGCAGATCCGCAAAGGGCAACCTCGACGTGGACGGCATGCTGACGCTCGAGCGTGCGAACGTCTCGGTCTCGGGGGCGATCGGCGGTTTGGAGGCCGTACTCGGGAGCGGGCCGTTCCCGATCAAGCTGGCGTTCTCGACGAAGGACGCAATGCTCACCATCGAGGGCGCGATCCGGCAGGTGCGTGACCTCGCGGGCGTGGAGCTGAACGTCGGCCTCGAGGCCTCCGACGCAACTGCGCTCGCGGCGTCGCTGGGCGTACCGCTTTCTGCGCCCACGCCGTTGCGGGTCGAGTGCCGCCTGCGAGACTCCGGGAAGGCCTGGGTGCTGGACCCGGTGCGCGCCACCGTGGGGAAGAGCGAGGTTCAAGGAAGCTTGAGCTGCGTGTCGGGGTGCCCGCGGTCCACGGTCGCGGTGGTGCTGCGGGCACCGCTCCTCGATCTCTCGCAGCTCTCCGGAAAGCGTACGAGCCCAGGGGCGTCCCCCGCGACCAGGCCGGCGAAAGGCGGCAAGCTCTTCTCCGCGGAGCCTCTGCCGCTCGGCATGCTGAAGGCCATCGACGCCACGGCCGACCTCCGCGCCGACACACTCGTGTTGCCGAGCGGCACCCGGGTGCGCTCGCTGGCCGTGAGGGCCTCGCTCGCCAACGGGCGCCTTGCCGCGGACCCGCTCTCGATGGAGCTCGGCGAAGGCCGGATCGCCGGCTCGCTGCGGCTGGACGCCGGACGGCGCCAGTCGTTCGCGGCGAACCTGACTGGCAGCGCCGTCGAGCTGAAGACGCTGCTGGGGCTCGCGGATGTGCAGGCCGACGTCAGCGGCGCCCCCACCGACCTCTCGGTGTCGCTCGCCGGGAGCGGCGGTTCGCTGCACGACTGGATGGCAGGCCTCGGCGGGAAGGTGCGGATCGTGGTCGGCCCCGGTCGTATCGAAGGCGCGGCGTTGAGACTGGGCGGAGACGTGATAACCCAGGCCCTGGACGCGGTCAACCCGGCGCGGAGGAGCGAAACCTCCACCGAGCTGCGCTGCGCAGTGATCAACGTGCCGGTGGACGGCGGCATCGTGCGGTTCGACCGCAGGGTGGCGGCGGAGACCTCGCAGATCAACCTCGCCGTCGAGGGCACCGCCAACCTTGGAACGGAGATGCTGGACCTGGGGTTCCGGTCCAAGGCGACGCAGGGTCTCGGGGTCGGACTTGCGAACTTCGCGGGCGCCGCGAGGATCCGGGGTCCTTTCACCAGCCCGACGTTGGGGCTGGATGCCGAGGGCGCGGCGGCGGCCGCCAACACCGTTCAAAGCCTGTTCAAGACCCGCGGTCGCTCGCTCTTGGAGGACAGGGTCAAGGACCTGCTCACCGCAGGATCGCCGTGCAAGGAGGCCCTAAGCGAGGCTGCCCCTGCCCGTCAGTGGCCCCTGAGCCTCTTCCAAAAACGGTGAGGTGGCGGCACGCGGCGGGGCGTGCGATCCTCCCTTCCATGGACGTGACGGGGCAGCCGGGCACCTTCTTCGTCACCGGGGCCACCGGATTCATCGGCAGCAGGCTCGTCGCGGAGCTCGTGCGGCGCGGCCACGTGGTGCGCGCGCTCGCGCGTCCGACAAGTTCCCGCGAGGGACTGGAGGACGAACGCATCACCGTCGTCGTGGGCGACATCGGAGCCCCTGCCTCGCTGCGCGCCGGCATGGAGGGGTGCTCCGGCGTGTTCCACCTCGCGGCCTACGCCAGGAACTGGGCGCGCGATCCGAGCACGTTCTTTGAGCTCAACGTCGGCGGGACCCGCAACGTGCTCGCAGCGGCGAGGGCGTCTGGAGTGGCGAGAATCGTCCTCACCTCAACGATCGTGACGTTCGGCCCCACGCCGCCCGGCGTGGTGGGCGACGAGGAGATGCCGAGGTCCACACCCCGCTTCTTCACCGAGTACGAGGAGAGCAAGGCCGCCGCCGAGCGGGAGGCCCTGCGGCAGGCGGCGGACGCCCTGCCGGTCGTGATCGTCAACCCGACCAGGGTGTACGGCTCGGGCAAGCTCACGGAGGGGAACTCGACAACCATAATGATTGACCTCTACGACCGCGGAAGGTTTCCGGTGCTCCTCGCCGGCGGGGTCAACGTGGGAAACTACGCGTTCGTGGACGATCTCGTGAGAGGCCATCTCCTTGCGATGGCGAGGGGACGGGTCGGCGAGCGCTACATCCTCGGGGGGGAGAACGTCTCCCTGGCGCGCCTGTTCGACCTCGTGGACGAGGCGACGGGGAAGCGCCACCTGCGGCTCAACCTCCCGGCGAGACTCGCGGCGGCCTACGCCGAGGTGGAGAAGAAGAAGGCGAAGTGGCTCGGTCTTTACCCGCGGATCACCCCCGGTTGGGTGGAGACGTTCCTCCGCGACTGGGCGTACTCTTCGGCCAAGGCGGAGCGTGAGCTGGGCTACACCGTCACACCCCTGAAGGAGGGGATCGGGTTGACCTGCGAGTGGCTGCACGGACGGCGGGCGAAGCCGTGAATCGGTTCGACGCCTCGCTCTCGCTCCGAGGACTGTTTTCCGGTGGAAACCGGAAGCCGACGCTGATCCTGCTCTGGACGCCGGTCGTCCTCACCCTGTGGAGGTACTACCTCGCCGGGAGCCTCTTCCAGGGGCAACCTGTCTCGCCTGCAGGTTTTCCCGCCAGCGCACCCTGGGCGCCCGGGTTGGTCGGCTACCTGTCGTCGTTCGTGCTGCTCGGCCTCGTCTCGCTGGCGCTGGTCGGGCTGGTCTTCAGGGAGCCGCTCTCGAGCTACGGCCTTGCGATCGGCGACTGGCGATTCGGCCTCAAGGCGCTCGCCGTGTTGCTGCCCGTGATGGTCGCGCTCAGCGCGCTGGCCTCCAGGCGCCCGGAGTTCGTGGCACAGTACCCGGTCTCACTGCTGGTTTGCGCCTCGGCCTCGGCGTTCTTCGCGCACGCCGCGGCCTACCTTGCGTACTACGTCGGGTTCGAGATCTTCTTCCGTGGTTTGATCCAGTTCGGGCTGCGGGAGAGGCTCGGCGACTGGAACGCAATTCTGGTGCAGACGGCCCTCTCGTGCCTCGTGCACATCGGCAAGCCTTCGGGCGAGATCTTCGGCGCGATCGTGGGCGGGCTCGCGTTCGGGATCGTCGCCTTCCGCTCGCGGTCGCTGCTCTACGTGGTCGTGGCGCACTGGGTGCTGGGCATCGCGCTCGATCTTTTCATCTGCCTCGGCTGACGACAGCGGCGTTGCCTCAGGGAAGATGAAGCGGGCCGACCCTTCAGCCGGCCCGCCCATGCAAGGTGGGTATGACATCAGTGCTGCAAGCGGCGGCGCAGACCCGAAAGGCAAACTCCAATGCCGAGTAAGAGCAGCCCGAGCAACCCGACCAGCGGCAGCGGGCCTGCGGTCTTGGGCAGCTTCTTGGCCGGAGCGGGCGGCGGTGGTGGAGCAGGTGGAGCCGGCGGGGCAGCCGGTGCAGGAGCGGCGGCCGGAGCCGGCTGCGGCTTCGACACCGAGGCCTCGAGTTCCGCGGCGGTCACCGTGCCAATCTCCCTCTCGCTCACGACGGTCGCGCTGAGCCGCATACCGGGCCGGAGGTCCGCCACGGCGAGCTTCTTGCCGTCGACGTTGAAGCGGTACCCCTGTGGGACGACGAACTTCTTGTACTTCCCG
>DATKMD010000023.1:0-6109 GCA_035542075.1 Thermoanaerobaculaceae bacterium | reverse complement strand
TGCGGGTCCACCACGACCAGCTCACCCGTGGCCTGGAGGAACTCCTCCAGCCCGTGTGCTGCCTCGGCGAGGAACGCCCGCGCCGGCTCGCCGTCCAGGTCCCCGACGTGCTGCGAGCAGAACGCGGCGTTTCCGACGGCGAGGCACGCCGTGACCTGCAGGAAAGGGCCGAGCGCCAGCACCGGATGCCGTGCCGTCACCGGCAGCGGCAGCGCCTCGGGCACGTACCCCCGGCCGCGGCGCACGAGGGCAGGCCCGCCGGGGCCGGCGCGGGCAACCGAGTCGTCCGCGCGCCGCACTACGTCTCGGTCGTGGAGCAGAAAGAGGTCGGCGATCGAACCCAGACGCGCCAGAGCCTCGCGGTTCCCGCGGCAGATCGGCTCGTCGCTGGCGTTTCCGGACGTCATCACCAGCGCGTCGTAGCGCGCGCCGCGAAACAGCTCCACGTGCAGCGGCGTGGTTGGAAGGATCACGCCCAGGTCGCCGAGTCCCGGGGCGATGCCGCCCGCCACCGCCGCGCCCTCGAGGGCGGGCGCGAGGAGCACGGGTGCGTTCGGCGAAGCCAGCAGCGACTCGTCGGCCGGCGTCAACCGGACCAGACGCCGGGCGGTCTCGAGGTCGCGGACCATGACCGCGAAAGGCTTGCTCGGGCGGCGCTTGCGCTCCCGCAGCCGTGCCACCGCCGCCTCGTCGCCGGCGAGGCAGGCGAGCTGAAACCCGCCGAACCCTTTCACCGCCACGATCTCGCCGCGCTGCAGCGCCTCCCGTGCTTCCCGAATGGCCTCTGTCCCCTGTGCCCTGTGCCCTGTCCCCGGGTCTTGCAGCCACAGCCGCGGGCCGCACTCCGGGCAACAGACGGGCTCGGCGTGGAAGCGGCGGTCCGCAGGGTCCTCGTACTCCCGCCGGCACGAGGGGCAGAGCGGAAAGCACACCATCGAGGTCCGCTCGCGGTCGTAGGGGAGGGCGTGGACCAAGGTGAAGCGGGGCCCACAGTTCGTGCAGGTCGTGAACGGGTAGTGGTGGCGGCGGTTAGCCGGGTCCTCCATGTCAGAGCGGCAGTCGGGGCAGATTGCGGCATCGGGGGGCACCAGCGCATGGCGCCGCTGCCCCTCCTCCGACACGAGCACTGAGAACACCGTCTCCCCGGAGGGGGCGACCGCTGCGGTCTCCATCTCGTCGATGCGGGCCAGCGGCGGCAGCGAGGTTGGAAGCCGCTCGACGAACGCGCGCACGTCCGCACCCGTCCCCTCCACCTCGACCACGACCCCCTCGGGGGCGTTGCGGACGAAGCCCGCAAGCGCGAGCGAGGACGCCAGGCGGTGCACCGCCGGGCGAAACCCCACGCCCTGCACCACGCCACGGCAGACCAGGCGTACCCGCTGCCGGTCGCCGGCGCTCACGCCCTCGTCCCGCGCTTGGCCGCAAGGCGCCGCTCGAGCAGCACGCACCACTCGGGGATCCCCTCGCCGGTGCGGGCCGATGTCAGCACGACGGTTCCAGTCGGGTTGAGGGAGGCAAGCTGCTCGCGCACCGCAGCGAGGTCGAAGCTCACGTGGGGAAGCAGGTCAACCTTCGTCACGACGGTGACCTCCGCCCGGGCGAAGATCGCAGGGTACTTGAACGGCTTGTCGTCCCCTTCGGTGACCGACAGGAGGGCGACCTTGAAGTCCTCGCCCAGGTCGTAGGAGGTCGGGCAGATCAGGTTGCCGACGTTCTCGATGAAGAGGATGTCGAAGTCGGGGAACCTGGCCTCGTCCATCACCTTCCGCACCTGCCGCGCGTCGAGGTGACAGGCGCCCCCGGTGAGGATCTGCACCGCCGGGATGCCGAGCGCCTTGAGGCGGTCGGCGTCGCGCTCCGTGGCGATGTCGCCTTCGATCCCCGCGAGGCGCAGGCGTCCCCCGAGCGCCCGCACCGTGGCCTCGAGGAGCGTGGTCTTGCCCGAGCCGGGCGAGGAGATCAGGTTGAGCACCAGAGCGCCGCTCTCCGAGAAGGCTCTCCGCAACCCTGCCGCCGCCTCCTCGTTGGCGGCCAGCACCCGCGCGCGCACGTCCACCACCTCAGCCATTGCCACTCTTCCCCTCTTCCGCTTGGACGTCAGCCCCGTCCGGCAAGAACGTCACCTGCAGCACGTCCAGCTCCTGGCCGCCGGAAATCTGGAGGGCCTGCCCGCAGTCCGGACACAGGCGCAGCCAGGTCCCCTGCGCCCTGGGCTTTTCTGCGTTGCACGCAGCGCAGAACTGGCGCGCCGGGTGCCACTCCACGTCGAGCACGCTCCCGGCGTCGAGGCCGCCCCCGGTGAGCGCCTCCCAGGCGAACGTCAGGAGGTCGGGCTCGATCGCGGTCAGCTCCCCCACCGCCACCTTGACGCTCTCCAGCCGACCGGGCCCGTGCGACGCCACCGCGGCCCGACTGGTCCTGTAGATCTCCTGTGCGATCGAAAGCTCGTGCACGGTCCCCCAGGCAACCCCGCCACGGCGTCCGTCCTCAAGCCCTGTTCACCTACGGGGGCCCGCCATGGCGAGCCGATGATACAGCGTTTGCGGCAACGCACTGCGATTCCCGGAATGACCGATCCCAGCTACAGTTTGCGAGGACGAGGAGTAAGCTGTGACCGACGTGAGGTTACGATGAAGGCGAAAAACCACTCCAATTTTCGGATGACGGCACTCACCCTCCTGGCGGTGGCCGCGGCTGCCCGCTTTGCGGTGGCTGCGCCGCCTGCCCAGGGCGCGTCGCCGAACGCCCAAACTGCCCTTTCGTCCGCATCTCTCTCTCACGATGCGGCCGCGAAGCGGGTCTGGGTCAACAAGGTCGACCCCGCTCTCCAGGCACAAGCGTCGGCTACCACGGGGACCGTGGACTTCCTCATCGCGTTCCATCCACCGGAGGCGACGAAAGCGTCACTGGCCGTGCCCGGGGCCACAGCACGCCTGCGCTGGATCGCGGATACCGGTGAGAGCCTCGAACGTGACTACGCATCGAGCGGCCTGGAGGTGCTCCAGCGCTACTCGCACCTGGCCACGGTGTACGCGAGCGCGCCGGCGTCCGCTCTTGCGCTCCTGGCCGCGGACCCGCGCGTGGAAGGGATCGCCGTCAACCACGAGGTGCACAAGCTGGACGTCGCCGGGCGGTCTCTCATGCACGTGGCGGCCATTCAGCCGCCCTACAACGGCTCGGGCGTGGGGATTGCCATCCTTGACACGGGTGTCGACTGGACGCACCCCGAGCTGGCGCCTCTCGGCACCAAGACCATCGCCTTCTACGATGCTTTCCACACCAAGGGCGACGCCAACTACGCAAAGGACGACGAGGGCCACGGCACCGAGGTTGCGGGCATCGCCGCCGCGGCAGGCGTGAACGCTACCGCCATCGGCGTGGCGCCCGCCGCCACGGTCGTCTCGGTCAAGATCCTCGACAGCAAGGGCAGCGGCACCGACACACAAATGCTGGGCGGGATCAACGCGATCCTCACGAGCATCACCGCCGGCAACCCGTACAACATCCGGGTTGCCAACTTCTCGCTGGGAGGGTACGACAGCAGCCAGAGCGGGTCCGACGCGGTGCCGTCCCAGCCTTGCGACGATCCCTTTGTCTGGCCACTGGTGGACGCATTCAGTCAGCTCACAAACGCCGGCGTGGTGCCGGTGGTCTCGTCCGGCAACGGCGGCTGCACCAACGGGGTGGCTTGGCCGGCGTGCATCTCCACCTCGCTTGCCGTTGGCGCCGTGTACGACTCTTCGGTCACCGGCGAGATCCAGTACACCGATGCCCAGCAGTGCAACGGGAGCAGCGGGTGCAGTGACGTCGTCACCAGTGTCGGGCAGGTCGCGTGTTTCAGCGACTCCGGCACTAAGCTCGACGTCTGGGCGCCCACGTGCGCGTTTGCCCCGGTCATGGGCGGCGGGTATGAGAGCAGCCTCTTCTGCGGGACCTCGGCCTCCGCCCCGTTCGCCGCCGGCCTCGTTGCGCTTTTGGCCCAGGCATCACCCTCTTCCTCGGCTACCGCGATCTACAACGCGATGAGGAACACCGGCCAATCGATCACCGACGCGCGGAACAACGTCACGCGCAACCTGGTGATTGCGAACCAGGCGCTGAGCCAGCTGGCGTGCACGGCTCCGGCCGTTCCGACAGGCATCGCTTCCAACCTCGGTGCGGTGTGCTCAGGACAGCAGTTCGTGCTGAGCTGGGGTGCGGTGTCCGGAGCGTCCACGTACACCGTTCAGGTTGCGACCGACGCGGCCTTCACCAGCCCGTCTTCGGCCGATACCACCTCGACGAACTTCACCTACTCCACTACCCAGGCCAGTCCTGCCACGCTCTTCCTGCGCGTGCGGGCGAACGCCGCATGCGGCACGTCCTCCGCCTTCTCGCAGGCAGTTCAGGTCACCTACACCCCGTCCTGCAACGTCAGTTACGGCCACACGTACTACGTCTCGGGCGTGGCCCGCACCCCCGGTTACGCTCCCGCCTACTGGTACACAGACCTGACGGTACTCAACGCAGGCGCGGCGACCGCCTCGCTCAGGCTCACGTTCTACGGGAGCAGCTTCCCCGCGGCGGTGACGCTCGCGCTCGGCCCCCACCAGCAGATCACCTGGACGGACATCGTGGGGACCCTCTTCGGCCTCACGAAGGACAAGGGCATGGTCGTGCTGGAGAGCACCCAACAGGTCCAGGCGGTCTCGCGCACCTACTCCCAGGTCACCGGCACGACCACGGTCACGACCTACGGGCAGGCGTACGTGGGCATGGAAGCGAGCCAGGGACTCGTCTCGGGCAAGGTCGGGTACCTCGGCTCCCTCCGGAGCGACGGCCAGTACAGGACGAACCTGGAGTTTCTCAACGCCAGCCAGGTGGCGACCAACGTGCAGGTGCTGTTCTTCAGCAACGCCGGAACTCAGATCGGCTCGCTCACCGTGAGCGTCCCCGCGATGCGCTGGGTGCAGCAGACGCTCGCGCTTCCCGCCGGCCAGGCGAGCGCCTTCGCCGAGGTCCGGACGCTGACGAACGGCTCGAGCGTCATCTGCTGGGCCACGGTGGTGGACGGGAACTCGACCGACCCGACGGGGATCTCTCTCTGGATCCCGTGAGGGCCGGCGTCGGTCACGGCGCACTCAGGAAGAGCTCGCGAAAGGCGGCGTTGGTCTCGGTCTCGAGGTCCCCGGCCTCGACCTCCCGCACGCGCGCAACGGCCTCGGCGACGAGCCTCACGTAGGCCGGTTCGTTACGCTTGCCCCGGTGAGGCACCGGCGCGAGGTAAGGGCTGTCGGTCTCGACGAGCAACCGTCCCGCGGGCACGGCCTTCGCAGCCTCGCGAACGTTCTCGCCGCGCGGAAACGTCACCATCCCAGAGATTCCGACGAAGAGGCCCCTGCCCGTCACCTCTCTGACACCCGATTCGCCCTCGGTGAACGAGTGCGCCACCCCGCGGACACCCGGCACGGCGTCGAGGGCGGCGAGAAAGTCCTCCCAGGCCTCACGGTGATGCAGCACGACTGGCAGCCCCCGCTCGGCCGCCAGCCCGAGATGCCACGCGAGCACACGGCGCTGGTCCTCCCGCGGCGAGTGGTCGTAGTGGTAGTCCAGGCCGATCTCGCCGACCGCCACCACCCCTGGCGACCCCAGCATCCGCTCGACGCGCCGCTTCCAGGCCGCGCCGCACTGCGCGGCCTCGTGGGGGTGGAAGCCGACCGCAGCAAACACGCAGCCTTCCTGGAGTCCTGCCAGCTCGGCCACCAGGTCGAGATCCTCGCGGCCGGTGGCGGGTACCAGGACCGCTCGCACGCCGGCCTCCGCCGCGCGCTGCAGAGCCGCGCTGCGCTCCGGCTCGGGGAACATCGTCAGGTGCGCGTGCGAATCGATCACGAAACCCTCACATGCGTAGTGTATCCGGGTGCACACACCCAAGGCCCGCTGTCTGCCACTGCGTGACGGCTCTTCCTCTGCCCCGCGGGCGCGCTCTTTTCTTTCACTGCGTGAGGCTGTCTTCCCTTACCAGTGCGGCGTTGGCCTGTTGTTGCTTTTCCACTGCGTGGAGTCTTCGTTTTGCCCCGCGGGCCACAAGCGGTCGCTCGGGCTGGGCATCGAGCCCAGCCCTCCGACC
>DATKMD010000022.1:0-23403 GCA_035542075.1 Thermoanaerobaculaceae bacterium | reverse complement strand
CGTGGGCAACGGCTACGTCAACTACGACGGCACGGCCGGCACGGCGAACCCGCTGCCCCACTTCCTCCGCCTCGACCCTCTAACCGGGACGGTTCGCGCGAACAGCCAGCTCACCAACCTCGCGACCGCCACGCTCGGCGGACCGTGGCTGCGCAACGAGGCGTTCGCCAACACCACGATGTGGAGCACGTCGGCGGACATCTATCGTCCCGACAACGACGTGAACCAGGGGGTGCAGCTCGACCTGCACGGCCAGGTGTGGCTGCTCGACAGGACCAGCATGGGCGGCACGAGCTGGGACCCTCCGGCGGTATTCCCCGACTTGACCGGTCTCATCGCGGGCAACCCGCTCTACTACTCCCCGTCCGTCGCGACCTACCCCGCCTTGAGCCCGGTGTACGACCTCTACGTGTTCGCGAGCGGCTCGTTCTACGAGATCAGCGACTACATCAACGGGGCGAACGTCGGCATCCCCGGCGGCTCACCCGCGAACTTCATCCCGGCCGTTTACATGATCGCCCAGCCGGTGAGCGGCGCTGCCGCGACGGTCAGGAAGATAGACATCCACACGATTACCTTCGGGTCCGGCGGCTCGCAGCATCTCGGCCACAAGACGCAGGTCACCGCGAGCTCGATCGTCTACGTCCCGCAGCCAGGGGCGACCGGCCCGGTCATCGCGCTGTTCCTTCTCTACGACCCAGAAGCCTCCGCCTGCGCAGGCAACGCGTACCTGCTCAAGGTGTCGTTCGACCCGGAGACGCTGGCCACCGTCGCGCCGACGACCGAGGTCACCTACGTCGGCATCGGGGCCGCGTCGGGCTTCATGACGGGCCCAACCGAGACCCTGACAGCGCAGTCGTCGGTCGGCGCGGGGGGTCAGGCCTACATCGGGCACGGCGGTGTCTCGCTTCCGCCTCCCGGCACGAGCGGCTCTCAGATCTCCTGGTGGAGGGAGCTGCAGTAGCACGAGTGCGGCTGCACGAGACGATCGGGGCGGGCGCCTTGCCCGCCCCTCTTCTTTCTGTCTTCCTGTGTCGCGCGTTCCCGCCGTGGGCAGGGCCGCCCACGACTCTCCGCTCATCGTCCAGTTGCGCCCGATCCGACGCCTCACTCCTTCGTCTTGATCACGACCTGGATGCCGCTCCCCTCGAGTAGCTTGGCGAACTTCTTGGCGTCGGCGTCGGAGCCCACGATCGCGCCGTAGTGCATCGGGACGGCCACCTTTGGCTTGATCTGCCGCGCGGCCGTCGCCGCCTCGTCGGCGGTCATGACATAGGTCCCCGAGACCGGCAGCAACGCGACATCGGGTGCGAGCCCCTTCATCTCCGGGATCACGTCGGTGTCGCCCGCGTGGTAGTACGTCACCCCGGCCAGCGTGAACACGAAGCCCACCTTGCCGTCCGCCTTCGGGTGAAACGTCTTGTTTGTGTTGTAGGCGGGCACTGCCTTGATCGTGATTCCGGCGACGGTCTTGCTCTCCCCGAGCCCGATCACGGTGACGGGGACGGAGAGCTTGCCCGCCACCTCCTTGGGCGCCACGACCACCGTGCCGGCCTTGTGGATCTTGGCCACATCAGCCGGGGAGAGGTGGTCGAAGTGGTCGTGGGTGATCAGGATGACATCGGCTGCCGGGAGCCCGTCCCGCAGTTGGTACGGGTCCACGTACACCACGGGCGGCCCGTCGAACCGAAAGGTGTCGTGGCCGAGCCAGTGCAGATTCTTCGTCATGTCGGTCGCCTCCCCGCCGCCGGCCGCCGTCGCCGCCAGCAGCATCACGACTGCAAGTCCTCTCATGAGTACCTCCACGCCAGACCAGCAATTCCCGCGGATGGAAGTCTGGGTCGAGAGGATGCCGAATGCAAGCGCCCTTTGGGCGTGGTGGTGCGCTCGCACAGCGCTCGCAGTTTGCTTCCTCGAACGCCGTTCCCTGTTCCCTTTTCCCTGTTCCCTGACCCCTGTCCCCTGTCCCCCGGTCCCTGACCCCTGTCTCTACAGCTCGTCGGCCTTGGTGGAGATCGGTCCCCGGTAGTTGCGCACGAGCCGCACCTGGGCCACGTACGGCCCGAACCCCCGGTAGGCCTCCTTGATCCGGGTGACCGCGTTGGAGCGCCAGTCGACGTAGGGGTTGTCGATCTGGATCGGGTCCAGGCACCCCGCGAGCACCACCTTGGAGGACGCGCAGAACCGGCTCATCAACGTCTTGGCCAGGTGCCTGTCGCCGTTCTGGAGCTCGTCCACCAGGACCAGCGAGTTCTCGATGTCAAGGCCGCGCAGCAGGGAGGTGGAGAGCAGGGTCAGTCGCCCGGCGGACTCGAGGTCGCGCAGGAAATCGTGGCCGTTGGCGAGCGACACGGAGCGGATCGCCTGGAAGAACGGTTCGAGCCACGGCGACATCTTCTCGTCGTGGTCGCCCGGCAGGTAGCCCATCTGGAATCGACTGGAGGAGTGCTCGGGGCGCAGCAGGATGAGCCCATTTTCAAAACCAGGCTCGGCCCCGGAAAGCGGCTGCGAGCGCTGGTGCACCTTGAAGCTGGTGGGTTGCCCGAACAGCAGGTAGAGCGCCGCAATGACCATCAGACGCGTCTTGCCGGAGCCGGCCGGCCCATCGAGCACCACGAGTTGCACCTCGGGGTCGAGCAGGAACTCGAGGGCGAAGACCTGGCGAGCGTCGGCCGGCGTGAACCCCAGTACGGTGCGGGGCGCCCAGCACTCCCTCTTGGCGTCCCAGTACTGCGCGAAGCGGAGCTCGCTGGCGCACTCGCGCTTGGCGTTCACCCTCAGAAGCAGCTCGCGGTTCCCGCAGCGCAGCACCAGGCCCTGGTTCCACACCGGCTCCCGCTGCCGATCCCCGAGCAGCGAGAGGGGAACGAAACGCTCACGCGGCGGACCGCTGGAGAAGAACGCATCCAGCACCTCCTGCCCCACCGTGAGCTCGTCCACCCCATCAAATATCTCTTCCGGGCGGGCGAGGTCCAGCTTCCCGAACCGCAGGGGCTCCGCGTCCAGCCCGAGGGCGTCGCAGCGCAGCAGCATGTTGGAGTCCTCGGAGATCAGCACCACGCGGAAGCGGCCGTTGCCGTTGTTCATCGCCTGGATGCGGCGGGCGGCGTGGATGATCAGGTTGTCCCCGTGCCCGTTGCCGTTGCCCGACGTGACGCTGCCGGCGGGTTCCCAGGCCAGGACGCCGCCCGTGGGGGTCGTGGAGAAGACATCCAGGTCCAGCTCCCCGCGCAGGAACCGCTCCACGCTGTGGTGGATGAGGGCACCGTTGCGATACGCCAGGATCCTGCGGGTGGCGGCGCGTGCCGCAGCCCGCACCCCCTCGGACTTGGTGCGGCTGGCCTGCAGCCGACCGAGCTCGTCGAGCACCTGGTGCAGGAGCACGACCAGGTTGCCCGGCTGGAGCAGGCGATCGAGGGCTTCGGGGTTTTCTACGAGTGCGCTTGTGTCGGGGATGTAGACATCGATGGGAGTCCTCATCTCGGGAACCAAGCTTACCATAGCTTGGTCCTCACCTGCCCACCAAAGTTGGCAGTGCGTTGTGGGCTTGCGGTCTCAAGCCCCAAGCCTCAAGCCCCAAGCCCCAAGCCTTTCTCACCTCGGCGAGCGGTGCGGCGTGGCGAGCAGGCAGGTGAAGTAGCCGTCGCGTCGGCGCAGGTCCTCGAGGGGCACGGTTGCCCCCGGCGATTGGCGGCGGAGGCCCTGGTAGAGCTTGGCCAGGTCGGCGCGATGCTGGAACAGCCACGACTCGAACGGCTCACCGTCCTTGAGGCCGACAGGGGCGAGCTTCACGCGAAATGCACTGGCCAACGCCTCCACCTCGTCCTCGAAAGTGCCGATGTACCAGGTGCGCGTGGCCTCGTCCTCCAGGACACTTGCGACGCACAGGTGCGGGTCCACCTCCACGCTGGCGGCCCCGGGCTCCGTCGCCTCGAGCGCGTCGGCCGAGAGCCGCTGAATGGTCTGCAGCAGCGGCGTACCCTTCTCGAGCGGGAAGGCTCCCGGCAGCAGGTGCTCGATGACCATCACCTCGGCGAGCTGCGTCGGCTCCAGTCCCTTCAGGCGCGCGGTGCCGAGCGCACGCAGGCCCACCCAGGGGGCCTCATCACCCTCGGGACCGGTCGGGATGAGCAGCCAGCGCATGCCGTAGTGCTCGGCCTGCATCGCGTGCACCTCGCCCCAGTCGGACTCCAGGTCGCGCAGGAAGCTCTCCGTGGCGACGCCCCCGAGGTTCACGAGCTCGCCGTTCTCCGCGATGAACGCGGCATACGGACGGTCCTTGATGAACTCGGTGAAGCGGTTGGCGTGCCGCACGGGCTCGAGGAACTGCAGAACGCGGTTGAGGTCGTAACCGGCGGCGATCAGGAAATCCGTGATGTCCTCGACCTCGTGGGTCGTCTTGCCGGTCGTGAGCCGAGCGAGCTCCACGAGCCCGTGGCCGAAGAACTCGAAGTGCGAACGGTCACCGGACGCCGAGAACATCGGCAGCAGGTGGTAGGTGCCGACGTTCATGGCCAGCCGCAACCCGCGCTCGAACGGGAAGCCCTGCTTGCGCATGCGCTCGTAGAGGAGGCGCAGCTCCGCTCCGGCGAGGAAGATGCCGCGGGCGCTGCGCGCCGAGTAGAACGCACCGTCGCCGAGGAACTTCTCGAACCTGAGCCGGTGACGCTCCCTGATCTCGTCCACGCGCCCGAGGAAGCGCACCATCTGCCGCATCGCCTGCTCCTCGGTGCCGCGCCCCCGACGGCGCAGTTCCTCGATGATCTGGGTGAACTCCACCAGGTCGTAGAGCAGACCGTAGCGTCTCACCACGGAGGGGAGCACCCCGGGGGAGGTGAAGTCGAAGGGGCGGGTCGAGTTGGAGAGCTGCACCACCTGCCCCTGCACCTGCGTCACGGTGCGGAACCCCCGGTCAGAGACCGGGAAGATGCGGTCGCGGAGGGTGCTTATCACCTCGAACCGTTTGCAGCGGCAGGCGAGGTCGATGAGCAGACGGCGCATGTCGGGGGACAGGCTCGGGGTCCTCGGGTGGGGCCAGATCTCGAGCAGGTCGATGACCGCCTTCGAGAAGAGCAGACGGTCGGCCGGCAGCGCGGGCGCCTCCGCGTCCATCGATGCCAGCACCCGGTCGAAGTTGGGGTCCAGCTCCCGCAGCTCCCGGAGTTGTTCCGTGGTGCTCCTGAACAGGCCCTGGAAGCGCGCCGCGTCCAGGTGGAGATGCCCCTGGATGAACGAGCCGAGCTCCCGCAGTTCGGCGCCGAAGCGCATCTCGCCGAAGGGGAGCAGGTCGTCCCTCAGCAGGTCCGCGAACGCCCTCGACGCCGTGGAAGGCTTGACCGCCTCGGCGTTGCGCAGCCGATCGAGGGCGTGGGTGCGGGCGCGGTGAGTGACGTCCGCCAGCCGTTGCGCGATCGCGTACCGGATCTCGTCCACGGTCCTGGGCGGGAGCTCCGGGGTGTTGGTGGCGAGCGTCCTGACGGCCGCGCGCAGCCGCTCCGATATCTCGCGGGTGAGGATCAGGAGGAAGATCTCGGGCAGCCGCTGCCCGTAGTCGTGGAGGTAAGCGTTGTCGAGGATCTCCGCGATCCTCCCGACCAGCAGCCTGCGGTGCTCCACCAGCGGGGCTTTGATCACCTCGTCGTGAAGGGCCAGGCTGCGCCGGTACGAGGCCTCGGCCTCCAGGAGGCGGGTGAGCTCACGGCCGAACGCCTCCCAGGTCGAGGAGACACGCAGCGGGAACCCGAGAAGGACCGGCGCCTGTTCCGCTTCGGAGTAGAGCCAGTACGGGTGGGGAACGGCGGGCGCCGCGTCGCCGAACAGCTCGCGCCAGCGCCCACCCCGCTCGGCCGGGGTCAGAAACGCGTGGCGCGCATCACCCTGCTGCAGCGCCTGCTCGACGGTGCCCGGGGGCTTCGGCTGCATCTTTAACTATTCTAAGGCCCTGCTCTCCGGCCCCCAATGACCTTGGCGTTGTGTCGCTGGCGAAAAGGGGTCCCCCACCTCTCGCTAGCCCGCCGCCACCCTGTCGAGCGTGCGGTACGAGATCGCTTCCGCCACGTGCCGGGCGGCGAGGCCGGCGGCACCCTCCAGATCGGCGATCGTGCGTGCCACCCGCAAGATGCGGTGGACGGCCCGCGCCGAGAGCGCGAGCTTGGCGCACGCCAGCTCCAGCAGGCGCTCTCCCTCTCCGTCGGGGGCACACCAGCGGCGCACCTCGCCGGGGGAGAGCTCGGCGTTGGTGTGCCGACCGCTGCCCGCGAGCCGGCGCGCCTGGCGCCCCCGCGCCGCGACGACCCTGCCTCGCACCGTCTCGGAGCCCTCGCTGCCGCCACCCCGGGCCAGGTCGCGGTACGGCACCGCCGGGACCTCGAGCTGGAGGTCGATGCGGTCCAGCAGCGGTCCCGAGAGGCGGGCACGGTAGCGCCTGATCTCCGGCGGCGTGCAGCGGCACTCGCGGCGCGGGTCCCCGAGGTGACCGCACGGGCACGGGTTGGCCGCGGCCGCCAGCTGGAACCGGGCCGGAAAGGCGAGCGAGCCGGCGGCGCGGGCGATCACGACCCTGCCCGACTCCATCGGCTGGCGCAGGACCTCGAGGACGTCGCGGCGGAACTCGGTGATCTCGTCGAGAAACAGCACCCCGTTGTGGGCCAGCGACACCTCCCCCGGCCGCGGAACCGTTCCGCCACCCGCCAGCCCCGCGGCCGAGATCGTGTGGTGAGGGGCGCGGAACGGGCGCCGGGAGATCAGCCCCTGGGGGCGCGGAACACCGGGTGCCACCGAGTAGACCTTCGTGGTCGTCAGCGCTTCCGCCTCGTCGAGCGACGGCAGGATCCCGGGGAGCCGTTGCGCCAGCATGGTCTTGCCGGCCCCCGGGGGACCCAGGAAGAGCAGGTGGTGCGCGCCCGCTGCGGCGATCTCGAGCGCCCGCTTGGCATGCTCCTGCCCAGCGACCTCGGACAGGTCGGGCTGGGCACCCTCGGGCGCCGGGTCCATGCGGCCGTCACCGCCAATGACTTCGGCGAGGGCCTGTTCGCGGCGCAGGTGGCGCACGACCTCATCGAGAGTGGCAGCCGGGAGGAGGCGGGCGCCGCGCACCACCGAGGCCTCGCGACGGTTGTCCACCGGCACCACGACGGCAGCTCCTGCCGCCGTCGCGGCCTCCACGATCGAGAGAACGCCGCGCACCGGCCGAAGCGCACCATCCAGGGAGAGCTCCCCCAGCAGCCACGGTTCCGGCGTCCCGTCGGGGACGAGACCGGTGGCGATCAGCACGCCGGTGGCGATGGCCAGGTCGAGCAGCGCCCCTTCCTTGCGCTCCTCGGCGGGCGAGAGGTTGACGACGATGCTCTTGGTTTCGAGCTGACACCCGAGGTGGCGGATCGCGGCCAGGACCCGCTCGCGCGCCTCTCGCACGGCCGGGTCAGGCAGGCCCACCACCGAGAGCATCGGCAGGCCGGGCCTCGCGTCCACCTCCACCTGCACGCGCAGCGCCTCGACGCCGCGCGGCACGGCCGAATACACCTTGGCAAACATGGATCACCTCCGTTTTGGAGGTGGCAGGACGGTACCCACAATCTACGGCGCGGGGCACCACGCGTCAAGGTATGCTGGCGCAGTGAGCGATCCCAAGGAGCAGGTGGAGGCGCTGCGCAAGCTCCTCGAGGCCGAGCTGGACCGACGCCTGCAGCCTCAGTGGGGCTGCTGGCCGCTCCTCGTCGGTGTGCTCGGCGTGCTGCTCGGGATCGCGCTCCTGGCCGAGATCTTGTGAAGGGCGAGGAACGTCTGCCCGGCCTGGGAGAGGCGCGACGCCCACGGTGACGACGGCGGGCGACCGTTCAGGGCCGCCAGGCCGAAAAGCAGCGCCAGGATCAGGAGGGCCGCGGCCGCGCCGACCGCCAGACCGGCGATCCTATCCAGCCACCCGAGGTGGAGCGCCTTCACGCCGCGGCGGAGGCCGGTCCCGGCCAGCCAGACCAGCACCACTGCAACGATCGCGACCGCGGCCACGGCAAGCGTGTGCTGGCCGGCCGTCGGTCCGGGCGTGCTCGTAAAGAGCTGAGCCGCCGCTGGTCCGGCCCACCGGCCGGCGAGCACGGCGGCGACGACCGCCGCCACCAGCGTCGCCATGCGCAACGCCCCCCAGATCGCGCCGATCACGGCGCACCCGCACACCACCAGGAGGACGAAGACGTCCATGGCTGGTATCTTATCGCCGGTCAGGTTTGCCTGACGGCCTGTCCGTGGGGGTCACGATGGGTTTCTTGCCCGATCCGCTGCACCCGGCGATCATCCACTTCCCGATCGCCCTGAGCCTGGTGGCGCTTCTCCTCGAGTTGCTGGCGCGGCATCCGCGGGGGCGTGCCCTGGAGAGCTCCGCCGGCTTGCTCATGGTCCTGGCCGCGTTGGGCAGCGTGGCCGCGGTGCTCTCGGGCCAGGCAGCGCGCGACGATGCGATCGTGCCCGCCGGCGTCGGACCGCTCATCGAGCGCCACGAGGAGATCGGTGAGCTCGCAATGTGGCTGCTGCTGGCGGTGGCCGCCGTGCGCCTGGTGCTGGCCTGGCGGGGATGGTTCAAGGGCGTGATCCCGTGGGCGTACCTCGCCCTCGCGGCGGCGGCGGCCGGCGTGGTGGGGTACAACGGGTACCTGGGCGGTCAGATGGTGTTCGATCACGGCCTCGGCACCGCTCCGGTGCAGCGGCAGGTACCGGCGAAGGCGGGGCTTGCCCCCCACCTCCCGGGCGGTCCGCCGGTCTTGACCCCGCCGGCGGGCTAGAATCCCGCGGGTGAGCCTGCCTCGACGTCTTGCCCGCGCGTTGCTGGTGCTGCTCGTCCTCGCCCGCGCGACATGGTCGGGCGCGACCGAGCCCGCGCTTGCCTGGCAGCTCCTCGACCACGGTACGCCGCGTGTGTTCTGGGCAGACCGCAACGCGGACGTGAGGCTGCGGCTGCGCAACGTGGGTACCGCCACCTGGTCCGAGGAGGCGGGCGACCACCTCTCCTACCACTGGCTCTGCCCAGACGGGACCGTCGTTGAACAGGACGGGATGCGCGCGCGACTGCCCGCCCCGGTGCGGCCCGGCGAGACCGTCGCGATCACCGCGCGTGTCCACGCACCGGCGGGGTCGGGGAGGTGGCTGCTCCAGTGGGAGATGGTGCGGGAGCACGTGGCCTGGTACGGCGCCCCGAGCGGAGGCGGACCGCTCCGCGTGCCGGTGTGGGTCGTGCGGCGCTGTGCCCTCCTGCAGATCGGCTTCGCCCTGGCGGCGGTCGCCCTCGCGATCGCGGCACGCCGGGTCAGGCCGAGATCGGGCTCGTGGGCGTGGCTGCTCGTGGAGGCGCTCCCGGTGATTGTCGCCTGGGCCGCGGTCGGGCTCGCCGCGGTCACGTTCTCCGAGGTCGCCGGGATTCAACTGTGGCGCGGGGGCGGCGTTCTGACGGCCTCCGCGGCGGCGCTCCTGGCGCTCCCGGTGGTGCTGTTCCCAGGCCGCGCCCGCGCCTGGGTGGGGTTCGCGCTCGTGGCGGCGGTGAGCCTGGTCGCGGTGGCGGACGTCGTCTACCTGCGTTTCTTCGGCACGGTCGTACCGGCGGTGGCGATGGCCGGCATCGGCCAGCTCGGCCGGATCGAGGGAAGCGTGTGGGCGCTTCTGCGGTCCAGCGATGCGTGGCTCGCCGTGGGCGTGGCGAGCGCACTCGCGTTCGCACTGCTCTGGCCGCGCCGGCGGCTGGAAGTGGCGCCGGAGAGGTGGGCGCGCGCGGCCGTCACGGCTGCGCTCGCCGTCGCATGCCTGCTGGCGGGCTCTCCTGCGCTGCGCACGCTGCGGGAAGGGCTGCGCGATCCGGCGATCGCTGACCAGCTGTTCTCCCAGTCGGCGTTGCTGGGCCGGTGGGGGTTGGTCAACGTGCACCTGTTCGATTTCGCCCGCACGGCCCGGGAATGGGCAGGACGTCACACGCCCGAACCCGGCGAGCGCCAGCGCGTGGAGGAGTACTTCGCGCGCCACGCCGCCTCGCTCGTGCGTCCGGCCGAATTCGGGGCCGCGAGGGGATCCAACCTGATCCTCATCCAGGTCGAGTCGCTGCAGCAGTGGGTGGTGGGCGCGCGCGTCGGCGGGGCCGAGATCACGCCTTTCTTGAACGGGCTGCGCTCCAGGGCGCTCTACTTCCCGCTGGTCTTCGACGAGACCGGGCAGGGCCGCAGCTCCGACGCCGAGTTCGCCGTGTTGAACTCGCTATTCCCGCTGGACCGGGGCGCGGTCGCGTTCCGGCGCCCCGGCAACCGCTTCGTCGCACTGCCTGCTCTCCTCCGCCGCGCGGGCTACACCGCCATCTCCGCCCATCCGTTCGAGAAGGGGTTCTGGAACCGGGGCGTGCTCCACCCGCACTACGGCTTCGAGCGGATGATCTTCGCGCCTGAACTCGGGCCGGGCGAGGTGATCGGGTGGGGGCTCGCGGATGGCGTCTTCTTCTCGCGCATGGTGGAACCCTTGCGCGCGCTCCCGCAGCCGTACTTCGCGTTCCTCATCACGCTCGGCTTGCATCATCCCTTCGACCTCTTCCCGGACCGGCACAAGGTTCTCGACGTCGGCGAGGCCGCCGGCACGCCGCTCGGAAACTACATCCACGCGATGCACTACTTCGATGCCTCCCTGGCGGAGTTCATCGCCGAGCTGGAGCGCGCCGGAGTGCTTGCCGACACCGTTGTCGCGCTGTACGGCGACCACGAGGCCGGCCTCGGGCCGGACCCCCGCCTGCTCGCCATCGCCGGGATGGAGAGGAGCGACCCGTCCGCCTCGGCGAGGCTGCGGCGCGTCCCCCTCTTCGTGCTGGTGCCCGGTGGCCGGCTCGTCGGGGACGTGCCCGTGGTCGGCGGCCACGTGGACGTGGCGCCGACTCTGCTGGCCCTGCTCGGGCTCGACGCCCCGGCGAGTTTCCTCGGTTCTCCGCTGGTCCCGGGGCGCGACGGCATTGCCGTCTGCAACGACGGTACTGTCGCGGACGGCGAGCGGATCTTCGTCGCCTCGGGCCGCGGCATCCCGTCGGGAGGTGCCTGCTTCGGTTTCCCGGACGGTGGGGCGCGGCCCCTGGGGGAGTGCGGCGAGCTGGCGCGACGCGCCCGCGAGGAGCTCTCGGTGTCGCGCTTCGTCGTGGTCCACGACCTGGCCCCGGAGATCGCGGGCCGCGCGTCGCCTTGAGGACGTCGCCGAGCACGTGCTACCTTCGCGTCAATGGACGAGCGCCTGGCTCGCAGGCCGGATGCGATCCGTCGGATGTTCGGCGAGATCGCACCGCGCTACGACCTCCTCAACCACCTCCTTTCCCTGCGCCGCGACGTCGGGTGGCGGCGGAGGCTGGTGGCGACGCTCTCGAGTGCGCCAAAGGGGGCGGTGCTCGACCTCGCGACCGGCACCGGAGACGTTGCGCTGGGGGTGCGAGACCGTGCGGTGGTGGGCGGTGATTTCTGCCTCGACATGCTCGCGCTCGCGGCTCGCAAGGCGCGGCGCAAGCAGCGCACGGTCGCCTGGACGGGCGCGGACGCACTGGCGCTGCCGTTTGCGGACGGCAGCTTCGCAGCTGTGACCATCGCCTTTGGCGTGCGAAACTTCTCGGGACTCGCCGCCGGGTTTCGCGAGATCCGGCGTGTGCTCGCTCCCACCGGTGTCCTGGCGATCCTCGAGCTGCACCGCCCGAGGGGGCGCGCGGCTGCGGGGGCGATCGCCGTGTGGAACCGCCTCTTCGTCACGCCGCTGGGGCACCTGATCTCGCACGACGGCGACGCCTACGCCTACCTCCCGGCCTCCGTGGACACGTTCCCCGACCGACTGGAGATGGCCGGCGTCCTGGAGCGAGAGGGCTTCGCGGTGATCGAGAGCCGCGACCTCTCGCGCGGCATCGCCGCGCTTACCGTGGCCCGAAGGGAAGACTGATGACAGCGAGGATCCTCGAGGGTGCGCCTGTCGCGGCGGCGATGCGCGAGCGCGCCGCCGCACAGGTGCAGGAGATCTCTGCGCAAGGAGTGGTGCCCCGTCTGGAGGTGATCCTGGTTGGGGACGACCCCGCCTCCCACGCCTACGTCGCCTCCAAGGGCAAGGCGTGCGCGCAGATCGGAATCCGCTCGGCCACCCATCACCTCGACGCTGCGACCTCGGGCGACGAGATCGCAACCCTGATTGCCCGCCTCAACGCCGACCCCGACGTGGACGGGGTCCTGCTCCAGCTGCCGCTGCCAAGACCGCTCGACGGTCGCGTCTTCCTCGACCTCATCGATCCGGCCAAGGATGTGGACGGCCTTCACCCCACCAACGTCGGGCTCCTCCATCAGGGGCGACCGGCGTTCGTGCCGTGCACGCCGGGCGGTGTGCTCGAGCTGCTGGACGCGTCCGGTGTAGCGCTCTCCGGATGTCGCGCGGTCGTGCTGGGCCGCTCGGAGATCGTCGGAAAGCCGATGGCGGCTCTGCTCCTGGCCCGCCACGCCACGGTCACGGTCTGCCACTCGCGTACCCGGGGACTGTCGGAGGTGTGCCGGGAGGCGGATGTGCTGGTCGCCGCGGTCGGCAAGCCGGCCCTGGTGAGCGCTGAGTTCGTCAAGCCTGGGGCCGTAGTCGTGGACGTGGGGGTGAACCGGGTCGAGGACCCGCAGATGGTGGCGCGCCTCTTTCCGGGCGATGGGGAACGCCTGGCACAGCTCGAGAAGAAGGGCTACACGCTCGTCGGGGATGTGGACTTCACCGCGGTGCGCGCGGTGGCTTCGGCGATCACCCCGGTGCCCGGCGGCGTCGGCCCCCTCACGATCGCCGGCCTCCTTCGGAACACCGTCGCGGCCGCGGCGCGCCGGAGAGGGCTCGAGGCGAAGGCTTGAGGCGCGGCGCATGCTGAAGGTCGGGCTCACCGGGGGCGTCGCGAGCGGCAAAAGCACGCTGGCCGGGTTGCTCTCGGGCCTCGGGGCGGCGGTGTGCGATGCCGACCTCGTGGTCGCGGAGCTCTACCGCCCGGGTCGCCCCGGCGCACTGGCCGTGGGCGAGCTGTTTGGGCACGGTGCCCTTACTCCCGATGGCGGCGTGGACCGTGATGCCCTGGCCCGTCTGGTGCTCGCCGACCCGGAGGCCAGGCGAAAGCTCGAGGAGGCGGTGCACCCGCTGGTCAGGAGAGCGGTCGAGGGGTGGCACGCCGCGCTCGCGCATTCGTCCAAGCTGCCGGCGGTCGCGGTGGTCGAAGCGGCGCTGCTGGTCGAGACCGGGGCGTACCGCGACCAGGATCGGCTCGTGGTGGTGACCGCCCCGTTCGAGGCGCGGCGGGCGTGGGCGCTCGCGGCCGGCTGGAGCGCGAGCAGGTTCGCGCAGGTCGTCGCGGCCCAACTCGACGACACGGCTCGCAAGGCCGTGGCGGACTACGTGATCCGCAACGCCGGCGCCCTCGAGGTTCTCGAGCAGGCCGCGCGCGATCTATGGTCGCTGCTCCAGGAAGACGCACACCTGCTCGCAGCAGGCAAGCCGCTGCCGGCCCGAAAGAGGAAAGGGAAGCGGGTAGAGGGTAGAGGGTAGAGGGAGGACGGGGAACGGACGCTGGTCCTGCTCCACGTTTGCCCTCTTCCCTTTTCCCTATGGCTTACCTGGCATGAAGCCTCTCGCGCAGCGCCGCGAGGGCGAGCGCGCGGTGCGAGCGGGCGTTCTTCTCCTCGGGTGGAAGTTCCGCATATGTCCGGCCGCGGCCCCACTCCGGAGCGAATACGGCGTCCCAGCCGAACCCGGCGACGCCGCGGGCCTCACTTGCAATCGTGCCCGGGACGTCGCCGATCCCGAGCCACTCGTGCCGGCCATCCCACACGACCGCCGCGCAGCGCGCACGGGCGGCGCGGTCGGGGAACGGGTCGAGGATGCGCGCGATCGCCTCGGGGCCGGCCGCCTGCAGCAGCCAGCGGACCAGCGGCCCCGGGAAGCCACCGAGCGCCGCGAGCTCCAGGGAGGTGTCCTCCACCAGCACGGGGCACTCGAGCATGCGCTGGGCGGCGCGCGACTTCTCGCGCGCCACTGCCACCACGTCCAACCCCTGAGGCTCGGCCAGGTCCAGATCGACGCGTTGCAGGAGGATGCCGAGGATCTGCTCGGCTTCACGGTGCTTTTCGGTGCTCGAGGTGACGAAGGTGATGCTCTCCAGGGCCATCAGGCGCTCGGGTCGGTGATTTCCTCGGTGAGCAGGCGGAACACCGGGAGCTTGCCCTGCATACCCCGCAGCTGGACGTTGCCCAGGTGCTGGGTCGGAAACAGGTGCGCCACCGCCCGCTGGGTAGCGGCGCCGACCACGATCTGGCCGGGCTCGGCGACCGTCTCCTCCAAGCGCGCCGCCACGTTGACGGTGTTGCCGAGCACGGTGTAATCGACGCGGTTGGATGAGCCAATCTCGCCCACGACCACCAGGCCCGAGTTGACCGCCATGCGCACCTCGACGATGTCGAGGCCGGCGAGCTCGCGCTCGTGGTTCCAGGCCGCCAGGCGGCGGCGGAGCGCCATCGCTGCGAGCACCGCCCGTTCGGCGTGGTCGGGTTGCTCGAGGGGTGCGCCGAAGAACGCCATCGCCGCGTCGCCGATGAACTTGTCGAGCGTTCCGCCGAACTCGAACACCGAGTCTGACGCGAGCGTGAAGAATTCGGCGAGGAAGCGTGCGACCTCCTGCGGCTCCATGGTCTCGCAGCGGCTGGTGAACCCGACGAGGTCGGCGAACAGAACCGAGACCTCACGGGTCTCGTGACGCTCCGCGTCAACAGGGGCCCGGTGACGCCCCACGATCGCCTCGACGACGGCGGGTGAGTGGTAGCGCTCGAGCCGCTCGCGAACCCGGCGAGCCTCCCGGATGTGGTCGTTGAGCCGGGCGCGGTCGATGGCCACAGCGGCGTAGTTGGCGAGCGCGGTGAGAAGGTCCAGGTGCTCGGTGGTGAAGCAGCCGGTTGCGAGCGGCGTGTCCACGAAGAGCACACCGATCACCGCGTCGCGGTGCCACAGGGGTGCGCACATCGCGGAGCGGATCTGGTGCAGGCGAACGGACAGGCCCGCAGCGAAGCGCTCGTCGGCCTGGGCGTCCGAGGTGAGGACCGCCACCTTCTGCCGGCTCACCAGGTCGAGGATGGTCTGGGAGACCGGCGCCTCGGCGAGCGGCGCGCCCCCCCGGGACCGCGCGATGCGGAGCTCAGCCTGGCCCTCGGGGGAAAAGAGCAGGATGTACGCGCGCTCGGCCGGCAGCTGCTCGAACACGGCTTCCATCACCTTGTCGAGCACCGGCTCCAGCTCCTCCACTTCGAGGAGCGTGCGCGCCACCTGCGCGAGCGCCTCCAGCACCCGCTCGCGGGCGGTCGAGGCCGTGCTCTGCACGCCCTGCTTGCTCGGCTCCTTCTCGATGCGGAAGTCCTCGCGAAACTCCTCCAGGCTGCGCAGGAAGGTGGAGGAGCTGACCGAGATCCCGACCGAGGACTCGCCGCTGTGGTAGGAGAGCGCAAAGTTGCCGACCTGGATCTCGTCCCCGTCGGAGAGCATCGCGTCGGTCACGTAGCGCGAGTTGACCTTGACGCCGTTCGTGGAACCGAGGTCCACCACCCACCAGGTGTCGCCCCGCCGCTCCAGCCTGGCGTGGTGCCGGGAGACCGAGAAGTCCTTCAGGACGAGCCGGTTGTCCGAGGCACGGCCGACCCCGCTGGGTGAGGCGTCAAGGCGCAACCGGTGCGGTACGTCGCCCTCGACCCACCGGAGCTCTGGCATAGAGACATTCTACCTCGCGGGGCAACCAGGCCTGGGCCTCCTGCAACCGGGGGGGCGCCGCGTCGCTGCGCATTGCGTGGCCTGAGCGAACGTTCAACCGCAGCCGGGCAAAACCGTAACGGTGAGCGGCGATTGCAGAAACCGGCCCGCCAACGCGGCGGGCCGGTGCCATGCGACGAGCCTCGCGCTCTAGAACTCGATGCGGAACCCTGCCTCGAAGGCACGGGGCTGCTGCCATGCAATTGGAGCACCCTGGATCGAATTGGTGCCGTCGGTTGCCGTGCAACCGTCCACAGCCTCGCACACATCGGTTGGCCTCTCGGTGTTCAGGACATTGAGGATCGTGGCGATGATGGAGGTCTTGAGGGGACCGATCTTGAAACCCTTGGAGACCTGAAGGTCAAGCTGGTAGTTGGCGTTCGCGCGCCGGCTGCCACGCGGCTCGTCGAACTGCGGGTACGAGATGGAACCGTAGGCACCCGGCGACTGCGGGGTCCAGGCGAACGCGGAGGACCAGAAGGCGTTGGCCCCGATCGTGAAGTCATACGGCAAGAGAACGTAGCCGTTGAGCTTGACACGGTGCCGCCGGTCGTCCGAGAGGTAGCCGTAGCGGTTCTGGTAGTAGGACGGATAGATGTCGAAATCAGGGCCGGCGTTCTGTGTGTACTCGACGCTACCCTGCGACTTCGAGTAGGTGTACGACGCAAGGACGTGGAACCAGTCCTTCGCACGGCTCTCGAACGTCAGGATAGCCCCCTGGTATTTGCGATTGAGTAGCGAGTCTCCCAGGTTTGCGACCACGTAGAAGTCGCAGGCGGCGTCGGCACTCGGGGTCGGGAGGTTGCCGTTGCAGGTGTCCTCGAAGATGTTCTTGGTCTTCTTGTCAACGTAGAAGATCGAGATCGAGGAGCGGTGGAAGATTTCACGGTCGAAACCTATCTGCCACTCGTCGGCGTAGGTCGGCCTGAGGTTCGATGCGATCTGGCTGGGCGAGGAACCGAACGTCGTGTACAACAACCAACCGTTCGGGTCCCACCCAACCGGGTCGGTCACTATGTCTGGGGCAACCCCGAAGAGATCGGCGACATCATTGCAGCTCGAGAGACCGTAACGCCCCATGTAGTACGAGCACGACAGACGGTAGTAGGTCGTGCTTGCGCGGCTCGCAGCCAGGTTCGGCAGGGTCAGCGCACTGGCGTGCATGAAACGCGCCCACGACCCGCGCACGATGGTCTTGGCGTCGTTGGTAAGGTCCCACGCGAAGCCGAGGCGGGGCTGCACCTTGTCGAGAGTCGGAAGGGCGACCCCGGCGTCCGTCTCGAACTTCGACTGGTCGTAACGCACCCCGATCTTCAGGCTGAAGTTGTGCGCCAGGTCCCAGGCGTCCTGCACGTACGCCGAGAGCAGTTCACCGGGGTAGCTCAGGGTGCCTGGATCCGTGTTCTGATACGCCTGGTAGGCGCCGTTACTGGTGTACGCGTTCCCACCCCGATCGAAGAACTCCCAGCCTCCCGGGGTGAAGCTGTGCGTGCTGAAAGTGGTCTTGTCGTACACGATTCCGCCCTTGAACGCATGCGAGCCGCCCCAGTTGTCCTTGAACCAGGTGAGGTCGGTCTTGTACTCGTCGCGGTTGCGATTGGAGTACTGCGCGTTGGTGTAGTTTGTGTAGTTGAGCCCGGTGAGTACGTCCGAGTGGCCCGGCGTGTTGAGGTCACCGCTCTGCGGATAGCTGTCCAGCTGATCCCGGTTGAAGCCGACCTGGGCGTTCCACAGGAAGTTCGGGGACGGCGTCGAGGACATCTCCGCCTGGTAGATCTTCGCGCCCTGCCTCTGAAAATACGTGGCTTCCGGAGTGTAGTCCGGTCCGGCATTGACGTTGTCGATGTCGGCCGGGTCGCCGGAGACCTTCCCGACGACGCGCCAGTTCGGGTCGATCTGCCACGTCGCCTTGCCAATGTAATACGTGCCCTTGAACTTGCGTGTGGTGGGTGAGTTCGACGGCGTGTTCTGCGAGTCGGGGGTCTCGACGGAAGCGAAGAACCATACCTTGTCCCTCAGGATCGGGCCGCCCAGGGTGACCGCCGGGTCGAGGAACTTCACCGGGTTGGTGTCCTTGTTGAAGTGATCGCCGTTTTGGTAGAAGCTCGTCTCCCGGTACCGCACGTCGAGCGTCCCCGAGAAGTTGTTTCCGCCGGACTTGGTGATGAGGTTGACGACGCCCCCGGTGGCACGCCCGTACTCGGCCTCGTACCCCCCGGTCTCGAAGTTGATCTCCTGGATGGCGTCGAAGGTGAAGTTGGTGCCGAAGGTGGCGGTGACCACGTCGGTCGTGTCGAGGCCGTCAACCAAGTAGGCGTTCTCACCGAGAGTGGAGCCGAACACGTGGGGGTTGCCGTTGTCCTGCACCACCCCCGCAACCTGGCCCAGCATGCTCTGGTAGCTTCGGTTCGCCGCGCCGATGGCGGAGTTCTTCATGTAGTCGGCCGTGAAGGTCTGGGAGCTCGAGACCTGGGTCGGGTCCACGACCGGTGTCTCCGCTACCACGGTAATCGCCTCGCCGAACTTGGCCTTCGGCAGGCGGACCTCAATCTCGGTGGTGCGACCCAGGCGCACCTGCACCTCGGTGCGTTCCTGTGTCACGAAGCCGGAGAGCTCCACCTTGATGGTGTAGTACCCCGGGTCGAGCGCTGGCAGGTCAAACGTGCCGTCGGCACCGGTGACGACGACACGGGCGCCCCCAATCAACGAGGGCGACTGTACCGTCACGGTTGCCCCCGGAAGCGGGCCGCCGGCGTCGTCGGTGACGGTCCCAGAAAGGATCCCGGTTGTCCCCGCGAACGCCATGCCCGCGCATAACACAACAAGCATCGGTGTCAGGATTGATAGAACTTTCCACTTGCGCATCTCTTTTCCCCCCTTTGTTTGGGGCCTTCCGCCTGCTGGCGGTGGCCGG
Organism: Thermoanaerobaculaceae bacterium; assembly: GCA_035542075.1. GTDB lineage: Bacteria > Acidobacteriota > Thermoanaerobaculia > Thermoanaerobaculales > Thermoanaerobaculaceae > RBG-13-68-16. The sequence goes on along the minus strand of DATKMD010000022.1, from coordinate 4,706 downwards.
CGCGGCTCCGCTGCGGTCACGCACACGGCGCACCTCCAGGGGCCTCCCCTCTTCTCGATCCCCTTCGGTCACTGCAACGCTGACGGTGAGTCTGACCCCGGGCTGTCGGGGCCGTCTCGATGGCCGAGGCTCTCCGTGTATGGGCACGAGTAACGTGCATGCCCGAGTAAACACAGATGATGGCCCGAATGGTTCCCAGATGGCCACATTCCCGGGCAATTCATTCAGGTCCCTGAATATTCCGCACAGACGATGAGGCCCCGAGGCGCATTTCTTTGCTCAAAATGGGCCGCCCGGGGTCACCGTGCAGACGGGGTGCGGATGCTGGACCCGAGTGTCGGGGCGGGTGCGCGAGGAACCCCGCGAGCGCCTGCGACCTCACCAGCCGGCACCGCCCCCGGGTACCCTCGGCGAGCGACCCCCGGCGCATTTGGCTTCCCCTCGATCGCGGTTGCCCACACCCGCCTGGCAGAACAAGGGCCTCACGCGGTGAATCGGGTGAGTCCGCTGCTCGCAGCCCGCGGAGAAAGAAGAAGGCCCCGGTCCGAAGACCGGGGCCGGAACGCAACCGGTGAAGGGTTGCGAAAGAAACCTAGAAGCGGACGCCGAACGAAACCATGTACGTGCGCGGGTTCTGGTAGTCCGTCGCGCTCAGCGGCTGGCCGAAGCTCGGCCCCTTCTGCCAGTTGTCGCCCGCCGCCTTGCAGGTCGCGGCGGCGGTGCCCTGCGGGCACTCCTTGGGAGTCGTGGTGAAGGGGTTGAACAGCAGCCAGCTCGAGCCGTTGTAGCGGGTGTACACGGTCTGGTTCGGGGTGTCCACCCCCATATTGTTGAAGACGTTGGTGACGTAGGGGTGGATGAAGAGCTCCACGTTGGACCCCAGCCCGGGGAAGCGGAACGAGTAGTTGAGCCCGAGGTCGGTGCTGTTGAGGTTGTCGGTGTGGTAGGCATCGCGACTGGTGAACCAGTAGGTGACCGTGGTGGGCCGCGTCGCGTACCCCGGATTGGTGACGTACGGGTACGAGTAGATGTTGCCCGACGCGCCGTAGGGGGTGCCGGACCAGTAGCTCCACATGAGGCTGACGGAGAGCAGGTTGTGCTTGGTGTTCAAGATATCCCAGACGCCGTAGATGCGGCCGAGGTTACGCTGGTCGCCGGGGAGGTCACCCTTCGGGTTGGTCCACCTCTGTTCCGAGTACTCCGGGTAGTAGTAGGGGCCGCTGCTGTTCGCGTACGGACCGGCGCCCGACGACTCACCCACGTAGTTGCCGTACCGGTGGCTCCAGGTGTAGTTGAAGCCAAGGTTCAGGCTCGCCAGGAGCTGATACGAGGCCGAGATGGAGACGCCGTCGTACTTCCTCTCGAGCTTCCCCGGGTCGTTGATGACGTATCTGATGTCGCTGGTGACCCCGAGGTCGTCGGTTACCTGCCCGGTGCTCAGGTCGGCTTGGTACGCGTAGAGATCCTTGAAGGTGCGCTTGACGTAGTCGAGGCGCACCAGGCCACGGGTGCCCAGGCGCTTGGTGGCGCCGACCGTGATCTCCTCGGCGTACGGTGACTTGAGTCCCGGAGCGACGAGCGACGACAGCCCCGCGACGTACCCGTAGTCGACATCACGCCCGAGCGGCCGGCCCGCCGCGTCCTGGCCGTTCGCGTACAGCCACGTGAACACCTTGTCCAGGATCTCGTGCTCGTTGAGACACGCGCCCGGGTCGTCGGGGGTGCAGTCCGTGTTCAGGTCCTCCCCCAGGTAGAGGTAGCCGAACTGCGAGGGGTTGCCGGCACTCTGGTCCGCCACGTTGCCGGTGCCCGCGATCGCGGTCACGTACTGGCCGTAGCCCGCGTTGAACAGCCAGTCACCGTCGCCACGCGGATCGTACGTGATGCCGAGGCGGGGCGAGACCCTGCTGTCCTTCGCCACCGTTGCGCCGGACTGGTCCTTGCCGTCGTTCTTGTCGTAGCGGAGACCGATGTTGAAGCTGAAGTGGGTGTTGAGGCGCCAGCGGTCGTTGACGAACAGCGAGTTGGTCTTGAAGTGGCTTCCAATCGAAGGCGACAGGAGCGCCCAGTACGTGAAGTCGGAGCTGCCGTCGCCGTACACGATCGGTACCGGCTGACCCAGCACAGGGTCGAGGACGATCGCGCCGGTCGAGGTCGAGAGGTACTCGGTCGGCCAGTAGACGTAGTTGGAGCCCGACTGGTTGTTGTCCTCCCGACGCATGTCGTCGAAGCTGTCGTACCCGAAGACGACGTCGTGGGAGCCGAGCGAGCTGGAGCTCGCGAACCAGGAGCCCTTGAGGAACCAGTCCTCGTTGTCGCGTGTCTTGTCGGGGCACGTCCCGCAGAAGTACGCGGAGTTCGAGGCCCAACCGTGGGCGTTGTCGCGCACCACGGTGCCCTTGATCAGATCGCTGTAGGGGCTGCCCGAGCCGACGAACGAGAAGTGCCTCTGCGACCACTGCGCCTCGACGAAGAAGGCGTCGGAGAGCACACCCGTGTAGTTGACGGCCTTGAGGTCCTGCGGCGTGTCGCGGAAGGGATCGATGGTCGAGGGGTCGAGGTTGTTGACACCCGTGAAGACGTAGTTGGTCTCGGTTTCGTCGACCTTCAGGTAGGAGGCGAGCAGGCGGTGGTTGGGGTTGATGGCGAACGTGAGCTTGGCCTCGTAGCGCTTCTGGTCGTCGCCATAGGTGTACGGAATGTTGGTCGAGTACAGCTGGCGGTCCTGGGAGGTCTTGTAGCTGCGGCCGGCCAGGAAGAACCACAGGCGATCCTTGAAAATGTAGCCACCGAAGGTCGCTTCGTAGACCGAGTTGATCTTGTCGTTGCGGGAGGTGGTCTTGGGGGTCTCCGTCACCCACTTGTCGCTCGAGAGGTTGTCGCGCAGGGAGGCGTGGAACTCGTTCCCGCCCGACTTGGTCAGCGTGTTGACCACGCCGCCCGCGAACCGCCCGTACTCCGCCGAGATCCCCGACGTCTGCGTGGTGGTCTCCTGGACCGCATCCTCGATGTACAGCGCGTTCGGTGTGTTCCGAACGTTGTCCTGGATCGCCACGCCGTTGACCAGGTAGAGGTTCTCATACTGCTGGCCGCCCGAGATCAACAGGTAGTTGTTGACCCCACCCTGCGTGACGCCCGCCGTGAGCGCCGCCGCCGCCACCGGGTTACGCGCGCTCGGGAGCTTGTTGAGCAGGTCCTGGGTCACGGTCGTCGCGGACTGCGCGCTGGAGGAGATCGTCTCGTAGGTTCCGGTGACCGTCACCTCCTCGGCGACCTTCGCCTCCGGCATGGTGGCGTCGAGCCGGGAGATCTGTGCGGCCGAGATCTTGATCGTGGTGTCCAGCGTCTGGAACCCCGCCAGTTCGAACCTAACCCTGTAATCGCCGGCCGGCAGGAAGGCCAGAATGTAGTCGCCGGTGACCGTGGTGGTCGCGGTCCTGGTCCCCTGCAGGTTCTCCGACGTCACCGAAACCGTGACGTTCGGGAGGGAATTCGTACCGTCGGTGACGTGGCCGGAGAGGGTTCCGGTGGGGTTGGCCTGGCCGAACAGAGGCAACGCCGCCAGCCCCATCAGCAACGTGAGAATCGCGAAACGCTTCATCCTTTCCTCCTTCTTCCTTAGGTTTCACTACTGCGAGGTTTTGCTGCTACGAACTTGCGTCAATCCGCTTGGGGGTGATCGGCTCGGCCCCTCCCTTCCTGGAATTTTGTGGGACAACTTCACCCGTGTGGGCCACACGGACCCGATGGAACGTAACTTCACAAATGGTTGACCTAGCAATAGCTGTGCCGATGTCGAGCACGGCGCGGGCGGGCCGCAACCGCCTGTTGTCCGGTTGGTTGGACGAGGTATACGGAATTGCGAACACGCGGGATATTGAGACTTTAGAGCAGAAAAAGAATCTTGTGCTGCCGCGGTGCGTCGCTTAGCCGACCCGTTACGCTACCACTTAGGCCGAACCCGGGAAGCGACCGTCGCTCACCACCCGCCGCCGCAGGGCACCGCAACCGCCCCCGGGTAGTCTGCGGCAAGCGAACGGGCAATCCCCAGCGCCTTCGGCTTCCCCTCGATCCCGGTCGCCCGCACGCGTGTCAGGCCGCCTCCGGCCGGGGCGAAACGCACCGAGTAGCCCTTGCCCTCGAGGTTTGCGCGTGCACGCTGCGCGTTCTCCTCACGTGCGAACGCCCCGACCTGGACCTCCCAGCACGGCTCGTCGGGCATGCCGTCGCCGAGGGCGCGGACCTCGAGGCGGACGGGAATGACCCCCGGCCCGATGGCGCCGAGCGCCTCGGCGCCCGCGCGAGACAGGTCCAGGATGCGGCCTTCGACGAAGGGGCCCCGGTCGTTGATCGTGACGTCCGTCTCCCGGCCGGTATCGAGGTTGACCACGTGCACGCGAGTGCCGAACGGCAGCGTGCGGTGCGCCGCCGTCATCTGCCACATGTCGTAGCGGGTGCCGGAGGCGGTTGCGCGCCCGTGGTACGGCTCCCCGTACCACGACGCCAGCCCCTCCTCGACGGTCACGCCTGTCGGAGGGGGCGGCACGCTCTTCGCGGGTGGGCGCTTCGCGCTACTCGCGCACCCCACCGCGACGAGCGTGAGTGCGGCCGAGGCTACGCGAAGGATCGATCTCGCGGGTCGTGCTCTTCTCCGACCCCTGACCCCTGACCCCTGTCCCCGGTCTTTGCTCACACCTGCGGCTCTT
>DATKMD010000021.1:0-20154 GCA_035542075.1 Thermoanaerobaculaceae bacterium | reverse complement strand
ACTGCACCCACTCCCCGAACGTGTTGACGAGAAAGTCGTCCTTCTTGTGCCCACCGTCAAACCGCACCTTGGCCCCAAGCAGGCAGGAGGAAACGCCGATGCGGATAGGATGATCTTTGTCCTTCACCGATGCCCTCCGTGATGCACCGCCTGAGCATACCTTGCCGTGGGTCCAACGCCCGGAGGGGTGTCGCTCCCGGAATGGGTGTAGAATGCGTGGCTCGGCCCGCGGCGGCCGCGACCTCGCGCCGCAGCACGCCTCCGGGAAGGTCCGCCGCGAACCTCACCTCCCGTGCCAACGGCACTGTCCGGGCCGGCTTTCCGCCGCCCGGTTGCCAGCGCATCCGAGTCTGGTCGCCCTCGCGCTCGAGAACCAGCCGACCCCCGCTCCTCCAGAGCGCCCAGTCGAAGGTGCCGAGGTACCGCTGAACGAGGGGAGCCGCCCGCCCCGCAGTGACGTGCCAGGTGGGGGCGAACCAGGCTGTGATCTTTCCGGCGTCGAGACGGTCCGCAACCACGAAGCACAACGGTGGGGCCACCGAACTCCCCACCCGACAGCCGCGGCTATCCACCGTGCGCTGCTTAGAGTTCACTGGTCTGCTCGCCTTTTATGCGGGCCTTCGGCTCGAGCCCACCGTGCCGCCTCGCCGTGCGGGTGCTCGCGGCGTCACGTCGTCTCGCTGCTCCTGGTCGTGATCAGTTGCGCCTGCGCGTCGACTGCCGCCTCGCGGGCCTTCGGTTGACGCCGCACGTAGCTCCCATCGGCTCGCATCCTGCGCGCCTTCACGTTGTCCGCGAGGTAGGTCGCGAGGACGACGTCACGAATGTGCCTTACGAGCGCTTCGGACTCCACCGGGAACAACACCTCCACGCGCCGGTTGATGTTTCGCGGCATCAGGTCGGCCGAGCCCACGTAGACCTCCTCCTCGCCGCCGTTGGCGAACCAGTAGATCCGGCTGTGCTCGAGGAAACGGCCCACGTGGGAAGTGACCGTGATGTTCTCCGAGACTCCCGCGAGACCGGGCCGCAGCGAGCACATGCCCCGGACCAGCAGGTCCACCCTGACCCCGGCCTGCGAGGCCTCGTAGAGCTTCCGGATCATCGGCGGATCCACCAGCGCGTTGATCTTGAAGATGATGTGGCCCCCGCGCTTCCGCCGCTGGTGTCCGATCTCCCGGGCGATCAGCGACTCGAGCCGCTCGCGCATGTTGATCGGAGCGACCAGCAGCTTGCGGTACGCCGTTCTGGCGGAGTACCCCGTGAGGTAGTTGAACAGGTCGGTCACGTCGGCGCCGACCGCCTCATCGCACGTGAACAGCCCGAGATCGGTGTAGACCTGCGCGGTCACGACGTTGTAGTTGCCGGTGGCGAGGTGGCAGTACCGCCGGATTGCCTTCCCCTCGCGCCGCACCACGAGCGTCGTCTTGGAGTGCGTCTTCAGGCCCAGCAGGCCGTACACGACGTGCACCCCCTCGGACTCGAGGGCTTTCGTCCACTCGATGTTCGGCTCCTCATCGAAGCGCGCCTTCAGCTCGACGAGCACCGCGACCTGCTTGTGCCTCTCGTTCGCCTCCAGCAGCGCCTGGACCACCGGGGCGTTCCGCCCGACGCGGTACAGGGTCATCTTGATGGCGAGAACGTCGGGGTCACGCGCGGCGGCCCGCAAGAAGTCCACCACCGGCTCGAAGGAGTCGAAAGGATGGTGGAGCAGGACGTCGCCTTCACGAATGATGGAGAAGATGTCGAAATCCGGACTCCTGCGATCGAGCCTCGGGGATACGACGGGCACGAAAGGCTTGTCCTTCAGGGCTCGCCGCGGGATCGAGGTGAGGCTCATGAGCGCCGAGAGCCCCATGGGTCCTTCCACACGCGCCACGTCCCGGCGGTCAACCTCGAGGTTCTCGATGAGGATATCGCGCAGCGTCTTGGGCATCGAGTTGCTGACCGTCAACCGCACCACCGTGCCGAAGCGCCGCCGCCGCACGCCCTCCTCGATCGTCTCGAGGAGATCCGCGGCGTCCAGCTCCTGGATGTCGATGTCGGCGTTGCGTATGACCCTGAACGGATGGGTCTCCACGACCTTCATGCCCGGAAAGAGTGCGCCCAGGTTTGCGGCGATCACCTGCTCGAGCCAGACGAAGTGCTGCTCCTTGGGGGCCGAGTCGTCACGCCGGACCTTCCCGGATGCCGGCTTGATCGGCACCAGGCGCGGCAGCGTGTCCGGGACCTTGAGCCGCGCAAAATGCTGCTCGCCATCGGCACCCTTGACCAGGACGGCGAGGTTCAGGCTCAGGTTGGAGACGTGCGGGAACGGCCGGCCCGGGTCGAGGGCCAGCGGCGTGAGCACCGGAAACACGACCTGGTCGAAGTAGCGCTTGAGGTTGGTCTTCTGGCGCTTGCCCAGGTTCTTGTAGTCGTGAATCAGGATCCCTGCCTTCGTGAGAGCCGGGTGCAGCCTCTCCTGCCAGCAGAGGTGAGCTTCGGCAAGCACCGCCGACGCCTCCCTGCGCACGACGACGAGCTGCTCCGCCGGGGTCAGGCCGTCCGGTGAGAGCTCGAGGACCCCCGCCGCCACCTGCTGCTTCAGGCCCGCCACCCGCACCATGAAGAACTCGTCCATGTTCGAGCCGACGATGGCGAGGAACTTGACCCGCTCGAGGAGCGGGTTCGAGTTGTCCACCGCCTCCTCGAGCACCCGGCGCTGGAAGGCGAGCAGGGAGAGCTCGCGGTTGAGGAACAGCGAAGGATCGTCGAGAACCGGCACCGACGCCAGAGACGGCGAGGTTCGGCGCTTGGCACGTACGGCGGGTGTAGGTTTCTCTTTGGACCGCATGGCAGATGAGCCTCGCCTCGGGCTCCGCACGATTGTATCCCAGGTCGCGATCGCCCGAAAGCACAGTCGCAATAAGTCCTGACGCCCGAACGCCTTACGGTGAAGGTTCTCTACGACCCGGTGGGCATGCCGATCGCGGCGAGCAAGCGCTCGCTGACCGGCGCCGCGAGGTTGAGTTCGTAGGCCAGCCGGATCACCGCCCCGTTGCGGTACTCCAAGGCCTTGGCGGCCGAGGCGCGCATCCAACCGATCTGTACGGAAAGGCGGGCAAACTCGTCCCACCAGCCTGGCGAGGGCGCCGCCCCGGTCGCCCGGGCGGTCACGGAGGCGGCCTCGCTGAACACCGCTCTCGCCTCGTCCTGGCAGCGTTCGAGGTACTCCGAGAGGCTCACCTGATGCACGGCCAGCGGCAGGCCGACGACGCAGTTGAACCCCATCTTCTCCGCCTCGGCCGCCGCGAAGGCGTCCCCGCCAACCGCCAGCGATGGAACTCCGCCGCGCCCGAGCGCTTCGGCGAGGAACTTCGCCTGCGGCCCGGAGAAGATGCTGGGCCGGAGAACCCTGAAGAATTCGCCCTTGCTGGTGAACCAGATGAGACCCCGGGTGCAGCCTTTGAACTCCGCCAGAAGCGGGCGGATCAACCCGTTCTGGGCGAACACCAGGCGGCCCGGGTCCACGCTGCGCAGGCGCTTCACCACATCGGGAAGCGCCTCCTCGCGGACGCTAACCACAACCAGGCCTCTCGGGTCGGCCAGCGCCTCCGCCCAGCCGGAGGCGCGGGTTACGGGGCTGGTCTCGACCCCGGCCGCAACCAGCGTCCCGGCGAGCCGCCGCCCGACCTCCCCGAGCGTTTCAGGCGCAGGAAGCGACGGGCCGCGATCGCCATGTCCCTGGCCAGTAACCTCTCCCGGGCGTGCGACGTCAGGCCCCTGAAACGCATCACACCGGGCAGCTCAGGATCTGCGCGCCCACTCCAAGATCTCGCGGAAAGTGGGCTTCTTCCCGTACATCAGGATGCCGACCCGGTACACCGACGCCGCAAAGCGCGCCGTCGCAAGAACGCTGCCCACGAGCAGCACCAGGCACAGGACCGTCTGCCACGGGGGTGGGGACTGGATAGTCATGCGGAGGAAGAAGAGCATCGGTGCGAACACGGGTACCATGGAGAGGACCACGGACACCGTCGAATCGGGGTTCGCCATCACCGGAAACATCAGCACGAACGACAAGCCGAGCACGAGGCTGGCAACCACCTGCATCTGCTGCGCCTCCTCCTCCGTGTTGAACGCGGCCCCGACCGCCGCGTAGACCGCGGAGTACTGCAGGAACCCGAGCACGAAGAACACAACGAAGAAGACCATCAGGGTGGGCGACAGGTATGCCGCCTGCCCCTCGGTGAGGGGGCTCCCGAACATCGCTCCGACCAGGGTCAGGTTGAGGAGGACCAGCACCCACAGAGCGTACTGGGTCAGGCCGACGGCGCCGATCCCGAAGATCTTGCCGAGCATCAGTTCCGTGGGTCGGATGTTTGCGACCACCACCTCGACGACCCGCGACGACTTCTCCTCCAGCACGCCGCGGAGGACGTAGTACCCGTAGAACATCATCGTCATGTACAGCAGAAAGGTCAGCACGTAGCTCAGCATGAAGCTCCGCTCGGCTGCACCCTTCTGACTCTCGGAGAGATCCTCGGCGATTCTCACGGCGGTAAGGTCAACTGGCCTGGTGAGGGCGTCCACCTTGTCCTTTGCGAAACCGGCGCCGGTCAGGCGCTGGTGGACCACCGCCGCCGCCACCGCGCGCTCGAGTCGGCCCATCAGGCGCAGCGCGGACACGTTGGTCGAGATGTACTCCGCCTTCCCGTCCACGAGGATACCCGCCGGCAGGATCACGACCCCATTGACGTCCTTCGCCACCACCTGGCGTTTCAGTTCGGTCCTCTGGCCGGCCGCGTCCGCCGCGGGCTCCACCTGGTGCAGCGTGACGTCGAGTTTGCCGACGAGCCCCGTGTCCGCGGCCTCACTGGCAGCCAGAATGCGCTGGATCTCCGCCACGAGCGGCGTGTCCGGCGTGACCACCACGACTGTGTAGTGGCCGCCGGTGGACGTGATGAGCAAGCTGGGAAGGATGGCGAACGTCAGGATGAGCACGGGGACCACGGCGGTGGAGATCCAGAACGCCCTGGTCTTGACGCGCGAGAGGTACTCGCGGCGCAGGACGGTTGCGAGCTTACGCCACCGCAGCATGGTCGCCTCCCACCGCTCGCAGGAAGATGTCCTCCAGCGACTCCAGCAAGGGCTCGACAGACTCGATTTGCACCAACCGCGCCAGCTCACGGATCACGTCGTGAGCCGGTGCGCCTGGGGACAGCTCCAGGATGAACCGACCCTCGTGCGACCGGACGGCCGCCACGCCCGGCACCGTGGCCATCTCCGTGCCCTTCGCCAGCGTCACAACCCTCAGCGACGGCCGCACGAACCGCGCCCTCACCTCAGCAAGCGAGCCCCCGAGGATCGGCCGGCCCCGGTTGATCAGGCAGATGTGGTCGCAGAGCTCCTCGGCCTGAGGCAGCACGTGCGTTGAGAGCAGCACCGTCGTCCCCGCCGAGCGCATCGCGAGGATTTCGTCCTTGAACTGCCGGGTCGCGATCGGGTCGAGACCGGTGAAAGGCTCGTCGAGCACAACCAGCTCCGGTTGGTGGAGCACGGCACCAGCAAACTGCACTTTCTGCTGCATCCCTTTTGACAGCTCCTCCACCTTCGCGCCAGCCTTTTCCGTGAGATCTAGCTTTTCCAGCCATGTCGCGGCCCGGCGCCTCGCCTCCCCGCGTTCGAGGCCACGCACCTCCCCCAGGAATGCGAGATGGTCGAGGACCTTCATCTTCCGGTACAGGCCGCGCTCCTCGGGCAGGTAGCCGATCCGCTCGCGCAAATCATCGTCCACCGGTACGCCGCTGAGACGGACCTCCCCTTTGTCAGGGAGCGTGATGCGCATGATTATCCGGATCGTCGTCGTCTTGCCCGCGCCGTTCGGGCCCAGCAGGCCGTAGACGACACCGCGTGGAACGGAGAGCGAGAGACCGTCCACCGCGACCGTGCGGGCAAAGCGCTTCGAGACGTCGCGCAGCTCGAGGTGTACCTCCATCCACCCACCTCCCTCGTCAGTGTACGGCCAGCGGCCTTCCGGGTTGCGCTGCCAGCCCGCGCCTCTCCGCCGGGAGTGCGGACCCGGCTCCGCGGCGCCGCCGTCAGTGTAGCGGGTAGCCCCGACGCATCCGGCTGCGCTGGAATGGCCGTCCTGAGTCTTCTCCACGGCGTCTCAACACGGTCTTCACAGCTTGGCGGTGTGATGCGGGTGCGAGGGAGACCCAAATGTCAGGAATTCCCACCGTCTGTCTCGGCAATCACCCGCGAAGCCGCGCCTTCTTCATCCACTCGCGGGGTTCCCGATTGTTTCTCGGCCGGACGCTTGAGCGCAATGAGCGCGAGGTGACGGTTGAGGAGGTCGAGGCGCTCACGTCGGCCGGCTTCGAGATCGTCGAGGTCAACATGAAGGAGGGAGCACCGTTGTGCGCCGCGCTGGCGACGGTGCCTGCCGCCGAGACGACGCCGGATCTGGGGGCCTGGATCTCGGAGCAGACGATGCCCGGTGTTGCCCGGCGCCGGACTCCATGAGCCGAGTTGGCCATTGAGAAGGGGATCGTTGGGAAGCGGCGCCGGCGAACCAGAGTGCCACGCAAGGATTTTGGAGATGGCAGGCCGGGCCGTCGACGTCTAGGTAGAGCGACCTGGTGCGCCCCTTTGCAGGCGAGACGTCAGGATCGCGAGCTTGCGTGAGAGCATCTGCAGGCACTCCTCGAGACCGAAGAACTCGATGAGGCCCATCGCGTCGAGCCTCACCCGAATCGCATCCGGCAACGTCGCCCCGGTGAGGCCATTCAGGAGCAGTGATGTCTCTCTCTCGGAGAACTCCCAGTCGTCCTCGACCCACCGCCTGAATGGGCGGTTTTCCGGGCAGACGATCTGGCAGCGCCGGCATCCGATCAGGCACTCGATCCAGTCGGAGTCGAGCCACTCCGGCAGGTCCTGCGGGCCGCTGTACCCGCTGTAGAAGGTGATGCAGCGCTCCTGGCGCAGCGCCGTGCGCTCCTCCGGGATCGCGCCGGTCGGGCAGGCCCGGCGGCACGCTGTGCAGCGCTCGCAACGCTCCAGGAGCCGCGGCTCCAACCAGCGATCCTCCTCGCACGGCAGGCTGGAGTAGTAGCTCACCAGCATGTGGAAACTGCCGAGGCCCGGCACGTAGACGATGTTGTTGCGTCCGTACAATCCAAGTGCGCTGTGCACCGCGAGCGCCTTCTGCGGGACGCGCGCGAAGCGGGCCCAGTGCCCTAGCGGAGCGAGTCGCTCGTTGAGGGTGTCCTCGGCCTGCCGCGTGAGCTCCCAGTACCGGATGTACGACGGGGGCACGAGCACGGTAAAGCGCGTGCCATGCCAGGTGAAGGTCACACGAGACTGCGGGTGTGGAAGAGCGCCGACGATCAGCGAGCGCGCACCCACACAGTCGTCCGGGAGGGGGCAGTCGAAGATGCGGGTGTAGTTGCGGAAGATGAGGCCGGACAGCAGCCCGGCCGCCTGGGCCGTCTCGATCTCCTGCTTGAGGGCGTCTCGTCGGCTCGCCGGCACGACGCGGTGCACGAACGGCACACCCGATAGCGGGCCGTTCGCTCCTGCGGGCTGTGCGCTCGTCATCAACCCTCCGCATCGGCGGCCCACGGTTGGCGACACTCGCGCGGACCGACACCTCAGTATGGAGCAGCCGTCAAGTCCCGCACAGCCTGAGCAGTCCTAGTCGCGGGTCCAGCGTCGGGCGCGAAGACTCAGATCCTAACCGGCTCCCCCCGTGGCTCCTACAGCCCAGACAACGAGCGATCCCTCACCCATCGTCATGTCGTATCGCTGGCTCGCTTCAACACGAGACCGCGAGAGTAAAGACGTGTCGGTGCCAAGAGGCTACCGACGGAAATGAAAAACTGGGAAGGGGACCGTGGACGGCCCCCTTCCCAACTTTCGTCAGAGAATTCCCGGCGATGGATGCCTACTTCACATGAACGAAGATCGGGTTGGAATAGAACCAGAGGTCTTTCCACACCGCGGCGGCGCTGTTGGTACCAGGTGTGTTGATGAGCGGGCTGCCGTACGCATCATTGGTCGTCCCAAACACGATCTTGGGGGGGTTGCTGCTGTCTGTCACTGTCACGCCATAGCCGAGGTTCGTCCCCCGGATGCGGAAGAACATGTCGCCACGGACGCGCGGCACCGTGAACGTCATCGTGGTGAAGCCTTCACGATCGGCCCTCCATGAAGAAGCGTCGAAGGTCTCGACGATGGTGGCGACCGTAGGGTCGATGGTGTTGTACGCCGGGTTCGGCGCGCCATCCTTGTTGAACTTCTTGGCCCTGGTCGGGTTGATCTGTCCCTGGATCAACTGCACGTGGTGAACAACCGGGACATCGCCGTTGTTGTTGACCGATGGGCTCTTGAACCTGATCTGGACGGTGATCCTGTCCCCTCTTTCGATGCGAAGGGTTTCGCCCATTGTGGCGAAGTTCGCGCTGCTCTGGTTCTTGACGGAGACCCCGTGAAAGACCCTGAAGTCGAGCTCGTTGATCAGGTCGCCGTGAACCGCGAAGGAGTTGCCGGAGCGCATGCCGTTCAGGATGTCCTGCTGGCTGACGGCCCCGTCCTCGCGCTCGTCGTGCTTCCATTCTTGATGCCCTTTCCCGTGCTCGTCGTGGCTGCGCGTCACGTTGACGTAGGTCTTCGCGTATTCGCCCGGGTAGAAGTCGTCCCGGGTCATGTGGAAGTCGGAGCTCACGAAGTTGAAGATCTTGCGGCCGTCGGCGAGCAGGTTGTCCCACACTCCACCAACGGTGGCGATGTAGGTGCCGGCGCCACCGTAGGTGCCGCCGCCGCAGGCGGACGAACTGAACTCACCACGGCTGGAGGCCTTCTGGTGGCCGGGCATTCCCTCGAACCCGAAGAAGACGGTCGGGGCGGTGTCGTTCATATCGCGCAGAGCGGCGATCGAGTAGCCGCCCATGATCTGATTGGTGGAGTAGTCGAAACCGCACCCTGCGCGCTCGATGTGGGCCGGGTTGACCCATGAGGTCTTCGGGTGGTTCGCGTCCAGCCAGGCGAGACCGTCGATGGTCTTGTTGTGCAGGAGATTGAGGCCCAATGTCGTTGGGTACTCGTAGTAGCCATTGGCGGGGATGTAGTAGGAGTTCTGGAGTTTGCCAGTCCAATTGATGCCGGCAGCAATAGCCTGGGGTGACGTCGGGCCGGTCGCGTCGCTGTCATTCTGGTCAAACCGGTACTCGAATTCGGCGACGCACTTGCCGTCGTTGTCGAGACAGCCGCTGCTCGCATGCTCGTGACCAGGAACGTTCCACTCCATGCCGGTCATGATCTGTTTGTCAGGGTACTGGCCGCGGAGCGTGGTGATCCAGTCAAAGGCCGACATGTACGTTCCGAATACACTGCCAGCCATCAGTTCCTGCCAGCGCCACATGACACGGTGAGACGCGCTACCGCAGGACGGGGAGTCCACGGTCAGGTAGGAACAGGAGTTGCCGTAGGAGGCGGCATCCCCGAGCAGCGGAATGCTAGCGAGGCCTCCCGGATAGAATGTTGTTGAATCCCAGAAGCGGCCGAATGCGTCGCGGGAGCCTCGGTTGCCGCCGTGCTCGGAATTGGCCTGAAAGTCGAGGCCGTACCGGAAGCCCTGCGGGATGACCCCCTTGTAATCACCGGCAGGGAAGACGGCCTTGGGGTCGGTTACGAGGGAACCGTCGAGGATGGTGAAGGTCGGTGGCGTCGTGGAAAGGTCAATCCTAACATCCCCCATGAAGTTGGTCCCGTCGGTGAAGAACGTGTGCTGGTGCCAGTCGCCCGTCATCCACGTCCCTGATTCCCTCGACTTGCCTGATTCCTTGAAATCATCTCCCAGCGAAACGGATGGAACCGCAAGGGACACCGCCGCGACGATCGCGATCAAGAAGGAAAGAACTTTGTTGTGCTGCCTCATGGGATGAACCTCCTTTTGAAGTTCCTCGTGTCTACTCCAGGAGTCTTTCTCTGTTCCATCTGGCGATTCTTCTTCGACGTTCCTATCTCATCTCCCTCATCACCCCCTTTCGCATGCTCGGCAGGCGAGGCGTCGACATGGATCAACTTCGGAAACCGGTGATTGCCCCCCAAACGGAAGAGAGTCCGTTCAATTCATGGCTCTCCTTCCGCGCCGCAGCTGCAGACACCTTGAATGCCCCTTGTTAAGAGAGAACTAATGTCACGCTAAACCTTCAAGAAGGCTGGGTTCCTTGAGACAGCGCCTCTCTTGACACGCAATGTGTCGGGACGCAATAAACTGAAGCACTTCAGCCCGGAGTCGATGAGAGCCTCTGCGAGAGTGACGAACGGCGGGACTTCAGGGGTCAGCCTATCTTCCAAGACCGTCAGTCGTCCGACGTCCTGTATTGCGTTGAGATGCAGCGACCCCCTGGAGCCGCCCATCCGGTTGACGTGGTGAGCGCGGGAGTCGGCGGGTGTGAAGAGCTCCAGGCCGGTCCTGCATTCAAGACCCGTGAAAGGAGATTTCCCGTCTCTTGCCGGCCGCGGTCAGATCAGACGGAGCTCGAGGCCGCGAAGCACGGCCCGGGTACGGTCGCGCACGCCGAGCTTGGAGAGCACGCTCGAAATGTGATTCTTGACGGTGCCCTCCCGGGTGCCGATGGCGCCCGCGATCTCACGGTTGCTCCAGCCAGCGGCCAGCAGGCGCAGCACCTCGATCTCTCGGGGGGTGAGCGGATCGGGACGGTCGAGGCTCGCAAGTTCCGGCCGCAGTTGCTCGAGCGCCTTCAGTGCGCGCTCGGTGACGGCGGGCCGGATCAGTGTCTCACCGCGCGCCACGGCGCGGATGGCGTCGGTGAGCGTCTCAAGCGTCACGTCCTTGAGCAGGAAGCCTCTCGCGCCGGCGCGCATGCCCGCGAGCAACGCCTCGTCGTCGTCGAACGTGGTGAGCAGGATCGTCGGGGGGAGCCGATGCGCCGCGGCGAGGCGGCGCACCACCTCGATGCCGTCGAGCACCGGCATGCGGACGTCGAGCAGCAGCACGTCGGGGCTCTTGGCGGCGACCAAATCGAGAGCCTCGCCACCGTCGCCGGCCTCGCCGATCACGACGATGTCCTCGGTCAGCTCGAGCAGGCCGCGGATTCCGCGGCGAACCAGCGTCTGGTCGTCGACCAGGACGAGGCGGATCACGGCGCCGCTCCGCCGACCGGCACCCAGGCCAGCAGCGCCAGTCCGGCACCCGGCCTCGCCTCGATCGTGAGGCGTCCGCCGAGCGCCTCGATCCGCTCGCGCATGCCGCGGAGGCCGTTGCCTGGGACGATTGCGGTGGCGCCGCGGCCGTCGTCCCGGGCGGTGAGCGTGATTCCCCCGTCCTCGAAGCGGACCTCGAGCCAGAGGTTTCGGGCGGCCGCGTGCCGTACCGCGTTGGTGATCGCCTCCTGCACTGCGCGGAAGAGAGCATGCGCGGTCGGCTGTGCGAGTACGACCGGGCCGGAGGGAAGCGCCAGATGGACGCGCGGCAGCTCGACGCCACTCGCGAGGAGGACGAGCGCCTGCCTGAGCTCCACGTCGGTCTCGCCGCGGGTCGCACCGACGACCGAGCGCACCTCGGCAAGCAGCGCTCGCGCCGTCTCCTGGGCGGCGGCGATCGCCGGCGCCGCGGGCGGCTCTGCGAGGTGCGAGGCGAGCTCGAGGTTGACGGACAGCGCCGCCAGATGGTGGCCGATTGCGTCGTGGAGGTCGCGTGCGATGCGGGTCCGTTCGGCGGCGCGGGCGCTCTGCGCCAGCACCTGCTGGGTCGCCACGAGCTCGGCGATGAGCTGCGCCAGCTCGCGCCGGCGGCGCGACTCGCTGACGGCGATCGTACCGGCGGCGAAGGCGAGCCCCTGCCAGGCGAGCGCCGAAAGCACCGTCAGCGACAACGCCACAGGCCGCGCCAGCAACGCGGCGCCGGAGAGCAGCGCGATCGGTTCACTGGTGAACGCCCCCACGGCCGTCAGCAGCGACTGGCCGCCGAACCAGGCGAGCGCCCGGCGGCCGTGCAACACGAACGGAATCTCGGCGGCGGCCAGGTACAGCAGATCGCTCGAAAGCGCGAGCGCGAGGACGACCTGCGCGGCGAGCAGAAGCATGAGGCGCCTGCGCGGGGAAGGAAGCACGGCGGCCGTCGTCGAACGGAAGGCCAACCCGAAGGCGAGGAACATCAGCAGGGCGGCGACCCACAGAAGAGTGATCGAGAGGCCCATCGCTCGTGGCGCCAGCTCCGCCGGTACGGCGGCCACGATCTTCGGTACCAGACCGCGGTCGATGCCGTGCGCGAACTGGAGGAACGTCTCCACACCCACCATCGCCCAGGCGACGAGGCCGCCGATCTGGAAGATCCTCCCAGTCTGTTCCTCGCCGATCACGAAGCGATCGTAACTCACGGACGCGCCCCTTACCATGTGCCGGAAGTCATGGGGGCCGCGCATGACCTCCGGCACATGCGGGCGGGGGCGGTGCCCTGCCTAGACTGTACGCGGCCCGCTCGAAGGCCGTGGGAGGCACCACATGAACCGGCTGCGCACCGTCATGGTTGCCGCGCTCCTTACCGCCAGCGCCGCGTCCGCCGTGTCGCAGACGCGCCTCGGCCCAGTCGTATCGGCGACATGGGCGGGCGTGGTCCAGCAGGAGGACGACCTCGTGGCCTACGACACCGCGCTGCGGTGGGGTGGGGGGGGTTGCCTCGAGTTGCCGCTGGGGAGCCGCACCGCGCTGCTCGTCGAGCCGATGCTCGCAGAGCGGGGAGCCAAGGGCACTGCCGTCGGCTCGATCGGCGGCGTCGAAGGCTCGCTCGAGACCGATGTGCGCCTGCGCTACGTCGAGGTGCCGGTGCTGTTCCGCTGGGACGTGCTCAAAGGCACGGTGCGGCCCTACCTGGCCGGTGGTGCCAGCGTGGGCTACCTGGCAGGCGCCACGGTGCGGAGCAATGTCGATGGCGGATCCGAAACCATCGACGTTACCGAAGAGCTGCGCCGCACCGAGGTGGGCCTGGTCTTCGCGGCGGGAGTGTGGGCCGAGATCGGCCGTACCCGCTGGTTCCTCGAGGGCCGCCTCACCCAGGGACTGCTCAACCTCGACACGAGCGGCGAGACGCACGTCAACAACCAGAGCGTTGGCGTCCTCGCTGGCGTCACATTTGCCCTTGGTGGGCACTAGACGGCGCACACCGACATGGCTCTTGCGAAAGGAGAACTGCCATGACCCTCACCGCCCGCCTTCGCTCCGTCATCACCGCCGCCGGGCTGTTGGTCGGCCTGGCGCCGAGCGCCACCGCGGGGATCTTCGGCGACCCCACCACGTACGAGCAGGTGCGCCGGTATCTCGGGCACCACGCCGCCGACGTCGCGCTCGTCGCATACACGGTTTCCCCGGACGGCAGCCTCGACCCGGCGGACCCCTCGATCCTCCACAACGCCGACATCCCGATGCCACTCGCCTCGACGATCAAGATCGTTCTGCTTGCCGGCTACGCCCGCGACGTCGTCGCTGGCCGCCTCGACCCCGATCAGCCGGTGACCCTCGGCGACTGGGAGCGTTTCTACCTGCCCGCCACCGACGGCGGCGCCCACCCAGCTGCTCTCGCTGAGCTCGGCATTGCCGTCGACGAGTACGGGTTCGCGCAGGACCCAACGGTGGCGGTACCCCTCTGCCAACTGGTGCGGGCCATGATCGCTCAGAGCGACAACGCCGCCGCCGACTGGGTGCTCGAGCGCATCGGCGACGAGGGCTGGGCAGCGACCGTCGCCGAGGGCGGTCTGGCCGCCCAGGAGCAGCAGCTCCCGATCATCGGCCAGTTCCTCGCGTGGGCGGACCACGAGCGGCCGATTCTCACCCCGGCTGAGATCACCCGCTACTCCAACGATCGTGCCGCGTTCGCCGACGAGACAAAGCGCCTCACCGCCGCGTTCCAGGATCCCGAGTGGCGTCTCGCCGAGCTCCAGTGGCGCCTCGAGGGCAAGGACCCCTCGACGCTGTGGAGCGAGGCGAAGCTCGCCGACACTCTGGCGCCGCGCGGCACCGCGCGCGACTTCGGGCACATGATGGCCGGGGTGATCACCGGCGGCTTCATCTCGCCCACCGTGTCGTCGCTGATGCGCGAAACGCTCGAGTGGCCGATGGCGGTTCCCGGGCTTGCGGAGGTTTTCGAGGCGTACGGCACCAAGGGCGGCTCGTTCTCCGGCGTGCTCACCGAGGCGACTTATGCCGTGCCGAAGGTAAGCGACTTCGCAGGCCGCACCCGAGTGTGCGTGCTCTTCATGCGCCGCATGCCGATGCTCGCGTGGCTGTCGATGTCTGTCACCGGAGCGCAGCAACAGCTCGAGATCGGCCTCCTCGGCAGTCGCACCTATACCGAGAAGGTTCGCCGCACCCTACCGGCCTCGCACTGACCTCGCTGCTCCGTGAGGGTTCGACCCATCGGAGCGGGCCGCTTCGCCGTCCACCGCGTCGACCTGCCCGGCGTCGTCCCGCGCATGGTCGTCGCCCGGGGCGCCGACCCTGGCGCGAACGTCCGCGCCGTGGTCGAGCGGCTCGGTGGCATGGCCACGCTCGTGACCCCAGCCGACGTCGTCCTCATCAAGCCGAGCCTCGGCTGGGAGCGAACACCGGGGCAGGCGGCGAACAGGCAGCGCGACGTCAACGCAGAGTTCGTGCGCATGTGCCGCACTGCGGGGGCGCGCCACGTGATCGTGTGCGATTGCCCGCTGGCCAAGTCGCGACAAGCGCTGCAGATCAGTGGCACCCTCGCGGCCGCCCAGGCCGCCGGCGCGGATGTCATCGTGCCGGAGGAAAGCCGCTACGTCACCGTCAAGATCTCCGAGCGCCTCGACACCTGGGACGTGCTCGAGCCTTTCGTGATCGCCACCAGGATCATCAACATCCCGACCGCGAAGCATCACGACCTCACTGGCGTCTCCTGCGGTCTCAAGAACTGGTTCGGCGTCACCGCGAAGAACCGCATGATGCTCCACACCGACTTGCAGCGCTCCATCGCCGAGCTCGCCGCGATGATGCGGCCGACGCTCACGATCGTCGACGCCTCACGCGTTCTCATGGAGCACGGCCCGGCGGGTGGCAGCCTGTCCGACGTCAAGCCGGTGAGGACGGTCGCAGCACGGGCCGACCCCGTCGCCCTCGACGCCTGGGCCTGCACGGTGCTCGGCAGGCCGGCCCCCGGCAACATCGCGATCGCGGAGTCCATGGGCCTCGGCCGCGCCGACTTTGCCTCCCTCGCTCCCGTCGAGCTGACCACGGGCTGAGGAGAGCCGCGCGCCGCTCGCGGTCCTCACGGAGAGGAGCCAGGTCGATGGCCAGAAAGCCGCCAGCGATGGCCAACCCCCGACGGCCGATCCCTCGCGAACTCTTCGAAAAGATGCTCTCTCTGCTCGATGATCCGCTCGCTATCCATCCTCGGAGCATCGCCGCGCAATCCCCCCACATCAAGACGGAGTACGGCGAGGACTCACCAATTGGGAGCCGAGCCACGCGGGCAGGTCCCGGGGGCCGCTGCAGAAAGCGACGCAGCGTTCCAGACGAAGTGCCATGCATCAGATGGCGAAGGGGTCCCTGGAAGCCTGGTGGCGCGACGCCTGCCCCGGCACCGCCCGCACCGCCTTCGGGATGCTGGCGAATCCGGGGACGCGCGCCACCCGAATGCGTGCTGCGCTCTGGCGTCTACCGCCTGGCGATGCGTTCGTGGAGCTCGGCGGCGGTCTCACAGCTCTCACCGAATAGCTCGATCGATTCGACCGACGGGATGATCCCGGCCCTGCCCACCGTCACGAACACCCGACGGAGGATCCCTTTCTCTTCACCTATCAACGTGACCGCACGCGGCGCGCCCCTGGCCAACTCCACCACGATCGGCCTGCTCCTGAGAGCCCGTAGCGTGATGGTGCAGGCGTCTCCGCTGCAGGCTTGGACGTCGTAGCCGTACGCTTGCGACCACTCGAACGCATTGAGGCCACTCGCCTGGCCTCGGTCGGCCCACATGATCCAGTAGACGCGCAGAGGTGAGCCGGGATCGAGACGACCAGTCCTGGTCGTGACCACGTCGTACGCCACGGCGTTGGCGTTGAGGCTGCGCTCGATCACGAAGAGGTGCTCGCCCGCGTCCATCGACCGTGCTTGCCAGCAGGGCACGACAAACGCTAGGACGAGCAGTACCGGCCGTGAGAAAACCCGGCTCACCGCCCCCATTGGACAGTCCGCCTATGAGCGCGCGGCGTGGTTGCTGTGACGGCCCAGTGAGGCTGCCGGGCTGCCCCCCCCGCGTCAGTCCGGCGCCTCCTACTCCGGTTCGGTCCCGTGCGCCGGAGCCACGCCACCATCGGCGAGAACAGCGAAGACGACCTGGGCAGACCCTTCCGAATCGCCCTCAGTCAGCGTCCGGCGCACATAGTTGCCACCCGGCTTCCAAGAGCACAACGATCCGCATTGCGGTGAGGCTCTTGGGTCAGTGTTCGGTCAGCAGCATCTCGACCAGCTCCTCGGCAAGGTCGTGGAGGCGTATCAAATCCTTCAGGCGGCCCTTCTCCGGCTTGAGCCTGATCTCCCCAACCCGCTCGACCATCTCCTTGATCGTGCTCTTCGCGGTCGGCTCGTGGCCCTGGAGAGCCCGCAGCACCTCGCCGAGTTGGCCGCTGACCCGTACCGAGAATGATGCAACCGCCTCGTCGAGGGCTTTCTTCACATCTAACACGCCTGCGACGAGCTGCTCGGCCGGCAACGCCCGGTCCCTGGCGGCCGGACGGCCTCGCCGTGTCGAGCGGTTCCCCGCGGTCGGACGATTCGCAACGGCCGCGTTGTGTCCTGCGGCCTGCCTCCTGGTGCTACGTCGCGTTGTGACCATGGTCTGCTCCCCCCCCGGTGCTGTTCGACTGTGTCAGTCTCCTACGCCGTTGCGGACGCGTACCTTACACTCGTAAACCCGTTCGAACATCGGCGCCTTCCGCCTGAGCGCCCACTTCTCGAGAAGCAGATCGCCCTTGCCGTCGAGACCAAGCACAACATCCCCGCCCTTCACCTCCACGCTGACCGCCCGCACGCGGTCGAGGTGTTCACGGTCGAGCGCGTCTGCGAGCCGGAGAATGGCGGCCAGCGCAAGGACTCGTCTCTGGTCGCCCGCGCCAAGGCCGGCGAACTCAGGGTGGTTGGGTGCCGGCTCGCTCTTCCGGTGG
Organism: Thermoanaerobaculaceae bacterium; assembly: GCA_035542075.1. Lineage (GTDB taxonomy): Bacteria > Acidobacteriota > Thermoanaerobaculia > Thermoanaerobaculales > Thermoanaerobaculaceae > RBG-13-68-16. The sequence goes on along the minus strand of DATKMD010000021.1, from coordinate 2,974 downwards.
TAGCGCGCGACGCTCGCCGCCAGCGCGACTTCCGCGTCCGAGAAACCCGGGAGCTCGCACTGCGCGATCAGGTACATGGAGTGCTTATGGTGACGCTTGTAACTGATGTGGGCCCCGATGTCGTGGAGCCACGCAGCCGCCTGGAGGATCTTGCGATCCGATCCGTCGAGCGTGTGCAGGTCTTGCATCCGGTCGAACAACGACAGGGAGTGCTTGGCCACTTGGGACGCATGGGCTTCGTCGAACATGTAGCGCCGACCTATGGCAACCAGAGCGGTGACAAGGTCGCGCTCCTGCCTGTCTGCGTGAGTGCGCTGCGTGGTGACGGCCTCGACGACGTCGTACAGCACGCCCTCCTTGATCCCGACACCGGGGACGACGATCGACGACGCGCCCGAGAGCTGTGCGAGCCGTTCATAGACGAGGGCCGCCGGGAGTACGACATCTGCGCGGTCCTCGCGCAGGCCCAACTCCTCGACGCGCTGGCGGTACGAGAGCTTGGACAGCTTCTCGATGATCGTCCTCGCCACATCGAGGGTCAGCTCAGGCGGCTTTCCCGGACCGCCCCCAGTTCCGCCGAGCTGGGCGAGCGTTTCCGCGTTACCCCCGGTCGCAATGAAGCCGCCCTGCCGCCGATACTGGGCAGCAGGGGGCAACCGCAGGGTCGCGGTGTACTCTTCGAGCAGGCGGCGGAAGCGGCCGGGCTCCTCGCCGGCCTCCGACAGCTCCTCCAGCAGGCGCACCGAGCCCATCGTGTGTGATTCGCTCCACAGGATCCCGCTGTCATCGACCAGGAGCACTTCCACGCTGCCCCCGCCTACGTCCACGACGATCCAATTGTGGCCGGCGAGATCGACGGCGTGTCGGACCGCCACATGGAGGAGCCGTGCCTCCTCCGAGCCCGAGATCACCTCGATATTGATTCCGGCTTCCTTGCGAACTCGATCCACGAAGTCTCGACTGTTCGAGCTTTCCCGCACGGCGCTGGTAGCGACGCACCGATAGACGTCGACATCCGCGTCTCGCATGCGCTTGGCGAACGCGGTCAGGGCAGCTACCGCGCGATTGATTCCTCCACCGGTGAGGTGGCCGGTCATGAAGACGTCGTGCCCGAGACGCACGGCCGCGCGCTCCTGCTCGATGGTCAGGTACCTGTCCGGCGCGCTGAACTCGGCGGCCACAAACCGGAGCGCGTTGGAGCCGACATCAATACACGCGACGCGCACGGGGAACGTCAGCTCGTCGCTCACTTCATCGAGCGGCATGGGATGGGGGTGTTGCTCGCTCATCCTCAGTCGACCGCGGAGAACCGCCTCGGCGCCTCCTCGCTCACGTCGACCACAGTGCAGGCGCACAATCCACCTCAAGGAGCGCCGGGCCGTCGAACCTCGGGGGGAAGTGCGCCGGTCTGCGCGCGAGACAGCCGGCGCGGTTCCTGCACCCTGTAGATCGTAGTGCAACGGCGTGAAGTCGCCGTGAAGGCAAGAGCCGTGGTGGCGGAACCGCGTATCATGACGCCGGAGTATGGACGTTACCTCGCGCAACCGTCGCCTCTTTGTGGCTCTCCTCCTTGGGATCGTCACGACGTGCTGGGCCGCCGCCCAGGAGCCGGCGCCAGCGCACCTCACACTGGACGGATTCTCGGGAGACGGCATCATCGAGCTGACCTACGCGTGGCGGTTCCATCCGGGTGACGACCCGGGATGGGCCGACCCGCACCTCGACGACCGCGGCTGGGAGCCGGTCAGCCCACGCCTGCCGGCTGGTGGGCTGCCCCGCGCAGGCTGGCCGGGGACGGGGTGGTTCCGGCGGCACCTGCTGATCGAGCGAGCGCTGTGGGGCAAGCCGCTGGTGCTGCGCGTCGAGGCTCCCGGCGCGACGGAAGTCTTCCTCGACGGCGAGCGGCTGCTCGTCGCGGGCGGAATCGGCGCGGGGAGGGCTGGTACGGCGACGGTGCAGGCCGCTGGGGTGATGGCGTTCTCGCCGCGGGAGGACCATGTCCTCGCGGTTCGCCGTGTCTGGTCCGGTCGCGACGAGCCACTCCATGGCACGCCGGGGCGCGGCTTCCACCTCATGCTCGAGGAACCCAACGCCCTCGGTTACGTCACGGCTTCCCAGACCGCCCGGCAGCGCCTCAACCTCATGCTGCGCTCAGCGTTCACGGTGTTGCCGCTCTTCCTGGGCGTGCTTCATCTCGCGCTCTTCTCCCTCTATCCGAAGGCCCGCGAGAACCTCTTCTACGGCCTCTGGATGCTCTCCTTCGCCTGGATCGTGGTGACGGACCTCTCGCTCGCCGGCCAGGTGAGCGACACCTGGCGGTCCGTGGGCGAGCGGTTCAACGGGGTGGGCGTAGCCGGGGTCATCGTCTTCAACCTCTTCACCTACTTCGCCGTGCGCACCAGGCCGTTCCCGCGCAGCGCCACTGCCTTCGTCGTGGGTGCCGGCGCGCTTGCGGCGGCCGCCGCGGCCTGGCCCGCCCGTTTCTGGCCGTGGCTCTGGTACCTGTACATCCTTGCCGTCACCTTCGAGGTCCTGCGAATCGAGATCAGAGGCCCGAAAGTCCGCCGCGCCGGGATCACCGTGCTGCTCGTCGCGATGGGCATTCAATTGATGGTCATCCTGACCGTGTCCCTGGAGAACCTGAGGTTGTTGCCGGGGGTACTGGGCATCTCGGCGTACTTTCTCGCCCTGCTCCCGCTGGCGTTCGCGATGTCGTTCGGCCTCGTGCGGGGGGTCGCGCAGACCAACACCCAGCTCGAGCGCAGGCTCGTGGAGGTCCAGGCGCTCTCCTCGCAGGTGCTTGAGAAGGAGCGTGAGGCGCACGCGCACGAGTTGCGCTCCCGTCTTCTGGAGGCCGACAACGAGCGCAAGACCGGCGAGCTGGAAGCGGCCAGAAGCCTGCAGCTCTCGATGCTTCCGGCCTCCCTGCCCCGCGTTCCAGGGCTCGACGTCGCCGCGGCCATGACGACCGCCA
>DATKMD010000020.1:0-24298 GCA_035542075.1 Thermoanaerobaculaceae bacterium | reverse complement strand
CCCAGAACCGCCGCAAACGCCCAGGGTCGGAGGCGAACGCCGCCGGCAGCACCTTGATGGCAACATCACGACCGAGCCGCGTGTCCCGCGCCCGATAGACCTCACCCATTCCGCCTGCCCCCAGCGCGGCGACGACCTCGTACGGACCGAGGCGAGTGGCAGGGGCAATGGTCATCCAGGGTCTCCGCACGCGATCACAGACTGGATCATGGCGGCTCGTCCGTCAGCGTTGTCCCCGTCGGGTAGCAAAACCGGAATACCACCACATCGCGGCCGAAGCAGATCTCGTCGCCGTCGGAGAGCTCGACCGGCCTGTGAATCTTGCGGCCCCGGATGAAGGTGCCATTCTTGCTCCCCAGGTCCTCCAGCACCGCCCGACCGCCGGTCACCACGATCCTTGCGTGCCGCCGCGACACCCGCGACGAGCTGATGCGCACGATCGCATCGCGCGTCCTCCCGATGATGTTTTCTCCCTCCGCCAGCGGGATCTCCTGCTCGCCCCAGCACAGGCCGCAGCTGTGTTCGCCCAGAGCCAAGGGCTTTGGAGACGGCGCAGATGCCTCCGTAACGGCCTTTGGTTGTTCTCTGAGGTACTCAACCGGCGCAACAAGGCGATACCCACGCTTGGTGACCGTCTCAATGAACCGGGGGTCGGCCGCCTTATCGCCGAGGGCCCGACGCAACTCCGCGATGGATCGGGTGAGCACCGACTCGGCCATGAATTGCCTGGCCCAAACCGCTGCAATGATTTCGTCCTTGGAAACGACATCGCCCGCGTGTTGCCCGAGGAAGCCGAGAACGTCCATGAGCCGAGGCCGGATCTGGACCTTTTCGTCGCCTCGCGAGAGCCGGTTCAGGCTCGGCTGGACAAGCCACCCGCCGAGGCGGAAGTCGCCCCCGGTTCCACCCACTCGCACCCCCAAAGGGATCCGCTTGTGAACAATATAGGTCCTTCTGCAGAGGGAGGGAAACTCCGCGGGGAGGTTCGACATCGAAGCGTCGCCTCGCGTAGAGCTGCGTCCATCAAAGCTTTGACTCAACTCATGTTGTGAGTGCCTACAGCTGCAAGCACTGTGGGCCGCTTGCCTCGTACCCGATCAGCGCTCGGCCTTGTCTCTGGTGGGCAGGTGCTCCGCGCACGCCGATCGGGGCCAACCGCATCGGGCGGATCCAGAAGCCAGCCCTGAAGGACCGACACGGTGCACGGCTGCAGCTCTGGCGCTGGGGCGGGTCAAAAGCGCAGCATAGGGGCCGCTGGGACGGAGAGAGCGAGGCGAGTATGAAGATCGAAGGCGTGCCGTTCGGGACCACCGACTGGAGCGGCGTTCCGGTCACCGAGCACCCCGGCGAAACCGGGGTTGCGAGTTGGCGCACAGTAGAGACTGGCAACGTCCGCGTGCGCATGGTCGAGTACTCGCCCGGCTACCTGGCCGACCACTGGTGCGAGCGCGGTCACGTGTTGCTGGTGCTCGAGGGCGAGCTGGTCACCGAGCTCGCGAGCGGCGAGTCGCACGTCCTGCACGCAGGACAGAGCTACCAGGTCGCGGAAGGCGTCGCACCGCACCGGTCGCGCACCGCAGGCGGGGTGAAGCTTTTCATCGTGGACTAGGAGGCCGCATGAGAAACACAGACAGGCGAGCGAGCGATCCCCGCGACGTCGCGGTCGAACATTTCGACCGTGGTTACAACTGCGCCGAGGCGATGCTGCTGGCGCTGGCGCTCGGGGGCATCGCGGAGCCTCAGCGCGCCGGTGCCGCCTTCGGTGGTGGAATCGCGCGCCGCGGGTTGACCTGCGGCTGCCTCACCGGGTGTGCGGCCGCGGTGGGTCTGCGCCTCGGCCGCACCTCCCCCGACGATAAGGAGACCAAGGAGTTCGTCTACGGCGTGGTCAACGCGGTGTTCCGGCGCTTCGAGGAGAAGTTTGGAACCCTCGAGTGCCGCAAGCTCACTGGCTTGGACTTCAACGTGGAGAACCCGCAGCAGGAGCTCGACCGGGTCCACTCCGAGGTGTGCACGAAGCTGGTGCGCTTCGTGGCGGACGCCGCGCTCGCCGAACTGGCAGCGGTCGAGATTGTGAGGTCGTGACCATGGGGATCAAGACCTTCAAGGTGGACTCGTTCACCGCCGAGCCGTTCGCCGGCAACCCCGCCGGCGTGTGCTTCCTCACTGAGCCGCGCGACGAGCGCTGGATGCAGGCGGTAGCGCGCGAGATGAACCTCTCCGAGACCGCCTTCCTGCTGCGCCAGGGCGACGGCTTCGGGCTGCGCTGGTTCACACCCGCGGCCGAGGTCGAGCTCTGCGGCCACGCCACGCTCGCGTCCGCCCACGTGCTGTGGGAGGAGTCGGTGCTGCGGCCGTCCGAGACGGCGCGCTTCGCGACGAAGAGCGGCGAGCTGCGCGCCTCGCGCCGCGGCGACCTCATCGAGCTGGACTTCCCAGCCAAGCCCGAGCAGCCCGCCGCGCCGCCGGAGAACCTCCTCGAGGCGCTCGGGATCAACCCCGTCTACCTCGGGAGGAACGTCTTCGACTACCTCCTCCTCCTCGACAGCGAGGACGCCGTGCGCGCGGTCACCCCGAATTTCGCCCTATTGCGGAAGGTGACGGTCCGCGGCGCGATCGTCACCGCACCCTCGGCGAGGCCCGAGTTCGACTTTGTTTCGCGCTTCTTCGCCCCTGCCGTGGGTGTGGACGAGGACCCGGTCACCGGCTCCGCTCACTGCTGCCTCGGTCCGTTCTGGGCGGCGCGCCTGGGCAAGAACGAGCTGGTCGGCCATCAGGTCTCGGCCCGGGGCGGGGTGGTCAACGTCCGCGTGGCGGGCGACCGCGTGTTCCTGGGTGGCCGCGCGGTCACCGTTCTGCGCGGCGAACTCGCCGTTTAGCCCGGCGTCCCGTCCCGACTCGACCCGAGCGCCTTGACACGGCGCCAGCCGCGACGCAGATTGTGAGTACACGCCAGTCGCAAGGAGGTGAGCATGGAAAGGAAAGGTGTCTCAGGGGTCCCCGACCGCCGGCAGCTGCTCTTGCAGATGCTGCCGGCAGGGGCTTTCGCGTGCCTGCTGTGCAGGCATGGCCTGGCTGCGGCCAGCCAGGAGAAGAGCGCAGCCCCCCCGCCGAAGAACAAGTTCCAGGAGCCGTGCGAGATGTCGTACGAGCAGCTTTTCAACTTCACGTACGGCCTGGGTGCCATCCCGTTGATGAAGGCGATGCGGGCCGAGATGGGTCGGGAGAAGTTCATCGAGTTCTTGAAGAGAACCGCTTCCGCTGCGACGGAGCACGAGATACGCTGCGCGCTGAAGAAGAACCCGAAGAACGATCTCGCGACCTATCTTGGGGACATGCGCAAACCAAACCCACTTTTCAAGCACGCGCTCACATTCGAAGTCGTGGAGGACACGCCGACCGCCGCCGAGATGCGGGTCACCGAGTGCTTGTGGGCGAAGACGTTCCGCGAGGCCGACGCCGCGGACATCGGCTACGCGATGTGTTGCCACCCAGACTTCGCAGCGGCGACGGCGTTCAATCCCAAGATCAAGATGACCCGCACAAAGACGCTGATGCAGGAGAACGACTGCTGCAACCACCGCTGGGTGATGGAGGCCTGACCCCCGGTCCGGTCAACCGCTGGGACGGCTGCGCCCGTTGGGAACGAGGGCAACTGCCAGTCCCATCAGGATGGCGGCACCGCCGGCGAGGGCCCGCCAGCCGAGCTCCTCGTCGAGGACCACCGCGCCAAGGATCACCGCGACCAGCGTGTTGACGAACGGGAGAAGCTGTGCGGTCGTGACCTTGATCGCACGGATCAACCAGTACCAGAGCACGAACGCCAGCGAGGAGCCGACGAACGCCAGGTAACCGAGCGAGGCCAGCGCCATCGGCGTCCAGCGCAGCGAGAGCGGACTGCCCTCCAGCAGCAACCCGGCCGCAAGCAGCGGGAGCGCGCCCACAAGGATCTGCGCCACCGCCACGAACGCCGGATCGAGGTGGCCACCCCGTGCTTTGATCAGCACGCTCGACAGCGCGGCGCATGCGGCGGAGACCACCACCGCGAGGCTTCCAAGCACCGCTCCGGAGGAGCCGAGCGTGAGCTGCTCGCCAAAGATCAGGGCAACGCCCCCTATCCCGAGCACCACACCCGCGAGCCGCTTCAACGTAATCGGCTCGCCGTGCACGAGGAAATGGGCGAAGACCATTCCGAAAAGCGGGTAGGTCGTGAACAGGATCGCTGTCAGCCCGGCGGGGATACGCTGCTCTCCCCAGAACACCAGCCCGTACCCGGCGGTGAAACCGAGCAGGCCCGTGAACACCGTAAGGACCCAGTCGCTCTTCATCCTCGGCAGCGGCGTCCGGCGCAGTCGTACCAACACCAGCAGCGGCACAGCTGCCAGGAGGAACCGGATGGCCGCAAACGTGAACGGCGGCAGGTCCGCGAGGCCGATCTTGATGAAAAGCCAGGTCCCGCCCCAGATGAGGCCGAGCGACAGCCAGGCAAGGACCTTTCCCGTCACGACAGCCAGAACCTCCCGCCCGTGCTGCACCTTGCTGCGACCGGGGCCGCCCGATCCGAGTTCGAGAGGCCCCGAGCCACACCCGGCCACCTAGCCTGCCCTGTCGGACAGGCTGCCCCGACAACAGTGGGGGGCGGATGGCCGCCCCCCGAAGGAAGAAGGATGTCTGGGTGGCAACCCTCGCCCAAGGCTCGCCATCCACACTCAAATACGCAGCGCGCCAAGAAAGGTTTCGGTCCTTGCCGCCATCCCTGCCGTCGGATGGCCAACGCCCTCGCCCGCTCCTGCTTCTGTGGAGCACGCGCTCTGCGCAGGGTCCTGGCTCCGGCGAGTTCTGGCGCGCGCGTTACCCGCGACCGGCAGCTTTGACGGCCTCGCCAAGCCCCTGAAGCGCCTGCCGGACCTCGGCGTGCCAGGCGGCGCTCCGCATGCCACCGGTCATCGCGTCGAAGCGCTCCCGGGCTGCCAACGTCACCTGATTGAAGGCGCAGATGAAATCGGGCACGCGGCCCGGATCCTTGTTGCCAGGAACGCTGCAGATCGAGGCGGGGCACACGTGGCAGTCCGCGATGAATCGGCAGTCGGCGCACTTCCCGTACGAGGAGTACTTCGCGCGCTTGTTCGTGAACATGCGCAGCCCGCGAGCTCTCCGCGGCAGACGCCGCAAGCGGTCGCGCAGCGCGGGATCATTTACATCGCCGAGTGCCATTACCCGCGAGGCATCGGACGCCAGCGCGGGAATCTCACGCAGCGATGGCGCGAAGAGCGGGCATGCCCAGGCCTGCCCGTTCGGATCCACCGCCATCGCCTCTCCGCGCACGGAGTCGCAGAGGAACTCCCCGATCGGACCCTTGTGGCTCCGCAGGGGGGCGCCGGCGAGGAACTCCACGGGCACCTCGCGGTTGCGGTGCCAATGGTCGAGCGAAAGATCGAGGATCTCAGCAAACTGTGCCTGCAGTTTGTCCCTTATGCCAGCGCCCCAATCGGGCTCCCACGTCGAACGCGGCCCGATGCCGATCGTCGCGACCCCCTTGGAGATGAAGTAGCGCACGCTCTCAGCCAGATGCGGGATCGCTGAGGCTCGCAGCGTCATGCTGACGTGCACCCTTTCACGGAAGTAGGTCGGGTACTCTCGTCGTAGCAGATCGAGAAGGCGGTCCAGGACCGCGAAGGTGCCGGGCGATCGGAGGTCCTGGACCGCTGACACACCGTCGAAGCTCAAGCGTGTTGTGAAATCGTGCTCCATGAGGAAGTCAATGAGTTCGCGTTTAAGCAGCGTACCGTTCGTGGTGAGGGTGAACGAGACGTTCCGGCAACCCTTGTGTTGCTCAGCGTAGTTGACCGCCCGCCGTAGCAGAGCTTGCTCCAGCAGTGGTTCACCGCCGCTGAACTCCATGTCGAGTACATCGCCGCCCATCCCGAGAGCAGCGTCAAGCGCAGCTTGGGCAGAGCTCCAGCTGATCGAGGCGCGCACCTGTCTGCAATCCTGATAGCAGTAGCTGCAGGAGAGGTTGCAGCGTCCCGACAGCATGAGTTCCACGCCTGCACGCAACACGGTAGTTCGGCGGGTCTACTGGCCCGAGACCAGCGACGGCCCCCCCTCAGGTTCTATTTCGGGCCCCACGACCCCGGGCCCTACTATCACTGGCCCCAGTATGACCGGCAAACAGTACTTCGGTCCTGGCGGAAAGACGCAGATCCTCTGTCCCTTGATGGTCTTCAGCAGTCTTCTGAACCCGTCCGCGACCCTGGAGGGAACGGGCTGCCCGGCCTTAACGGTTTCGAGCAGCTCTTCCATCCTTGCCACATCCCTATCCAGTTGGACCCACCACTTTCTCACGTTTTGCAGCAAGGCCTGGAGGTCTTTGTACGTCAGTTCTTGTGGTGCGGTCTTAACTACTCGCGCGGGCCGTCGCGCATTCCGCCTTACCGATCCTGACTTCTGTTTCAACGTCTTCCTCGGTGGCATCGTCCTCTCCTTTCTCATTCCTGGGCGCGAACCTCGCGTACCACGCGCCGGGCGCGTCCGGTTCAAAACGAGCCTTTCTCCGCCTCCCTGAGCCAGACGACGCTTTCGGTCCTGCCCTCGAAGAAGGCGAGCAGGCGCCCGTCAGGCGACAGGTCGAAGTCCACGACGTCAGGATTCAAGGTGATCGTCCCCGGCAGGGGAAACGGGCGGAGCTCGCCGGTCTCGGGAGAGACCGACCGGAGCGTCGGCAGTTGCTGGCCCCACAACCCAAGAACCACGATCTGCCTGCTCGTGCCCGACCAGCGGAGGCAGCCGGCCTGGGCACCCGACGTCAGGCGCCGAGAGCGCCCGCTGCCATCCGCGGGCGCCAACCAGACCTCTTTCCCCTCGTCGGTGACGACAATGTAGGCGATGGTCTTTCCGTCCGGCGCCCAAGTCGGATAGCTTGCCGTTCCCCTATCGGCTGTGATGCGGCGAGGCTCGCCAACCCGGCGGCCGTTGGCGAAGGGGGCGATCCAGATCTGATACGCGCCACCGCGGTCGGAAACGAAGGCGATCATGGCCGAGTCCGGGGACCACACCGGCTGGAGGTCCTGCCCGCGATGACTGCAGAAGTTCGTAGGAGGTCCCCCACGCGCGGGGACGACCCATACCTCTCGCTGTCCTTCCAGAACCCGGTAGTAGGCCACCCATCGCCCGTCAGGGGAGAACGCCGGGCTGACGACATCACCGGGGTGGTCCACAAGGGGCACGGATTCGCCGGCAGGAGCACCGTCCCGCAGTGGAACCGACCGGAGTGTCACGGAATCCGGCAACTCGGAGACGAAGACTAAAGAGCTGCAGTCCGGGGCGAGCGCGGGAAGCCACGAGAACCCCCCCTCCTGCACCCGCGCGACCCGGCCCGTCTGCAGATCGGCGAGCGCGATGCTGCCGGTCAGGCGACGCGACACGAAGGCAAGTCGCCGGCCATCGCGTGAAAGACTCGGGAATCCTTCAGAGCCCGACCCGTCGGTCACCCGGATGGGCTGCCCCCCGCCGGCGGGTACACGCCAGACCGCCTGAGTGCCTTCCCGCGTCGAGTTGAAGTAGATGGACCGACCGTCGGTCGACCAGGCGGGCTGGCTATCCACGGGGGCATCCCTCATCAAGGCGTGCGGCTTCCCCCCGTCGGCCGGCACCAGCCAGAGGTCGCGCGCGTCGGCATAGCAGATCGTCCTTGAGTCTGGCGACCAGGCAGGCGAACTGTGGCTCCAGAGGCCATCGTCGGGGCCGGTGATCCGGCGAGGCTGATCCAGCGCGGCGAGTCTCGCGACCCAGATCCTCAGCAAGCCGTCCTCCGCTTGGCGCGCAAAGGCGATCCGCGTCCCGTCCGGGGAAAGCGCGGCTTGTTCGGCATTGGAAACGAGCAGCATCGGCGTGCCGCCGAAGCGAGGGACTTTCCAGATCGCGGATGCGGGACCGCCTCCCGCAGTGAACGCCACGGTGCTCCCGTCCGGAAACCACTCCGGGTCAATGACGTACCCGGGTTGGTCGGCCAGGCGCAACGGACTACCGCCGTGGATGTCGGTGATCAAGATTCTGCTCTTGCCGTCCCCCTTCACAACGTAGGCGATCTCGTTGCCGCTTGGGGAGATGGATACCTTGCCCTCCATCCCGAGCTGCCCAATGACCTGCCTTGTGCGGAACGGCGGGAGCCGGTCGGACCGCCGCAGGAGTCTCGGCCACAGCCCTGCTCCCACCGCGACCATCGCTACGACCGCCACCGGGATGATCCACAACCTCGTGAGCGTCCGCCGACGAACCGGGAACGGGATGGCCACGGCGGAGTCGCTGCTTCCTGCCGCCTCGAGCGCGAGCGCCAGATCGTGAGCGGAGTGGAACCTGTCCGCGGGGCGTTTCTCCAGGCATCGCCGAACGATCTGTTCAAGACCGGGTGGAACACCACCCGGTAGTCCCACCGGCTCTTCGCGAAGGACAGCGCTCACCGTGTCGGGAGCCGTGTCCCTTCTGAACGGTGACCGTCCGGACAGCATCTCGTAGAGCACACACCCAAACGAGAAGATGTCCGAGCGGTGGTCCACGGCCTGACCCCTCACCTGCTCCGGTGACATGTAGCCGACTGTCCCGACGGTCGTGCCCGCCCCTGTCGCCTCCACGACAGTAGTGGCTCTCGCCTGCTCCTCTGCGTTGGGTGGCGGCGTCAGCTTGGCGATGCCGAAGTCAAGGATCTTGACGTGGTCGCCTTCGGTGAGGAACACGTTGGTTGGCTTGAGGTCGCGGTGAATGATGCCCTTCTCGTGCGCGGCCGCGAGGCCATGCGCCAACTGCACCGCGATAGCAACCGCCTTGTGGGGCGGCAACGGGCCCGCCTGGATACGGTCCCGAAGCGCCTCGCCTTCCAGCAACTCGGTGACTAGATAGTGGACGACCTCGCCAACACCCTCTGTCACTGCGAGGCCGCGCAGCGGGCGTGGCAGTCCCGACGTCTGGGCCGGGATTGCTTCGGCGCCTTCGGTCCCTCGCAATGACACGACCGCCGAGCCGATGTCGTGGATCGCAAGGATATTGGGATGATCTAGCGCAGCAACTGCCCTTGCCTCCTGCTCGAAACGTCGCAGCCGTTCGGGATCGGCTGCGAACTCCACCGGCAGCACCTTGATCGCCACGTCGCGCCCGAGGCGGGTGTCGCGAGCGCGATACACCTCGCCCATGCCGCCCACATCGAGTAGGGCCACAATCTCGTAGGGACCGAGAGGGGTGCCCTTCAGCAGGCCCATTCGTACTCCGACCCCGCGGCGCCGTCGCCGGTTGCTTTCCGAACGTCTGTCTCGCTACCCGCAATCTAGGGCCAAATAGCCCAACCTGCAATGGGATTCAGGAGAGGGCGCATGTCCCGGCCGCGGCGGAGGCGGCCCGCTCCTCCTGGGCCAAAGAAGAAACCCCGAGGCGGGCGCCCCGGGGCTCGGGTTTGCGTTTCGCAGGACGACTAGGCCAGCTCGGCGAGAGTGGCCTTGAGGAGCGTGTAGAAGCGGTCCACGGTCGAGATCTGCACGCGCTCGTCGGGCGAGTGGGGCGACTCGATCTGCGGACCCATCGAGACCATGTCCATTCCGGGGTACTTCTCCCCGATCAGGCCGCACTCCAGGCCGGCGTGGATCGCCTTGACCGCGGGCTCTTTCTTGAACTCGCGCTCGAACACCCTGAGCGCGGTCTTGAGCACCGGCGATTCCGGGTTTGGCTTCCAGCCCGGGTAGCCGTCGCGCTGCTCGACCTCCGCGCCCCCCAGCCGGAAGGCCGCGCCGACCTGCTCCGTGGTGGCCTTGAGCGATGGCATCACCGAGGAGCGGCTTGAGGTCGTGACCTTCACCGTACTCGCCTCGGTGGTCACGACCGCGAGGTTGTTGGAGGTCTCGACCAGGCCAGGCACCGCGCGGCTCATGCCGAGCACGCCGTGCGGGCAGGCCAGCAACGCGTCGAGCACACGGTCGTGGTCGAAGCGGATCCAGACCTTGCGGTTGTCTTCCTTGTCCTCGAGGGTGACACACTCGACCCGCTGGTTGGGGTCGATCTCGCCGAACTCCTCCTTGAGGACCCGGGCGTACTCGTCCACCGCCGCGGCCACCGTGCTCTCCTCGCCCCTCGCAATCCGCACCACGGCATCGGCCTCGCGCGGGATGGCGTTGTGCTTGCTGCCACCGGCGATCGAGACGATTCCGAACTCGATCCCCTTCCCGCGCAGCGCGTTGAGCGTGCGCAGGAGGAACTTGACGGCGTTGCCGCGGTTCTCGTGGATGTCCACGCCGGAGTGCCCGCCGCGCAGGCCACGCACCGAGATGCGCACCGGGACCGTCCCCTTGAGCGACTCCTCCCGGGTGATGGTGAAGGTCGCGTGGGTGTCGGCGCCGCCGGCGCACCCGATGTAGAGCGCCGCATCCTCCTCGGTGTCGAGGTTGATCAGCGTGCGGCCGGTGAGGAGCTTCTTGTCGAGCTGCATGGCGCCGGTGAGCCCGGTCTCCTCGTCGATCGTGAAGAGCAGCTCGAGCGGGCCGTGCACCGCTTTCGAGTCCTCGGCCACAGCCATGGCCGCGGCGACGCCGATGCCGTTGTCGGAGCCCAGGGTGGTCCCCGTGGCATACACGTAATCCCCGATCACCCTGACCTGGATCGGGTCCTTCATGAAGTCGAACGGGACGTCCGAGTTCTTCTCCGGCACCATGTCGAGGTGGCCCTGGAGAACGATGACGGGCGCCTTCTCGTGGCCGGGAGTCGCGGGCACCTTGACAAGCACGTTGCCGGCGCCGTCGCGCTTGACCTCGAGGTTGCGCGAGCGTGCCCAGTTCACGACGTGCTCGGCGACGCGCTCCTCGTGCTTGGAGGGGCGCGGGATCTGGCGGATAGCGTCGAAGTGCTGCCAGATGATGCGGGGTTCCAGCTTGCTCAACGGGCTTGCCACGTAACACCTCCCTTTGCCAGCCGCCACGAACACCAGGGCGCGGCGACCCGGCATTCTACCCCTAACGGCGGCTGTCGCACGCTCGCTTCGGCGGGAACCTGGGAAGCTAGCGCATCACCTCAAGGACGCCGTGCTCCTCCATGTAGACGGAGTCGATGAAGCGGACGGTGTGGGTGGCCAGCGACATGATGACCGAGGAGACGCGCACGCCGCCGCCGAACAGCCGCACACCCTCCAACAGGTCGCCTTTCGTCACCCCCGACGCCACGAAGATCGCGTCGTCTCCCGACGCCAGCTCTGACTCGCTGTAGACGTGGTGGTGGTCCTTGATGCCGATCTCGTCGAGACGCCTCCTGTGCCAGTCCTCCAGCACCACCAGCCGGCCCTGCATCTGCCCGTGGAGGCAACGGATGGCGGCCGCAGTGAGGACGCCCTCCGGGGCGCCGCCGATTCCCATCAGGGCGTGGATGCCGGTGCCTCGGATCGCGGTTGACAGCCCGGCCGAGAGATCGCCGTCGGAGATCAGCTTGATGCGGGCCCCTGCCTCGCGGATCTCGGAGACGAGCTGCTCGTGCCGGGTCCGGTCGAGCACGACGATCGTGAGGTCGTGCACCTCGCGGTCGAACGCCTTGGCGATTTTCGCGAGGTTGTCCTTCACCGGGGCGTCGATGTCGATGCAGCCCCGCGCAGTGGGGCCCACCACGATCTTCTGCATGTAGATGTCGGGCGCGTACAGCAGCCCACCCTTGCTGGCCGCGGCGAGCACCGCGATGGCGTTGTTGGACCCGGTCGCGCACAGGTTGGTCCCCTCGAGGGGATCCACCGCGATATCGATCTCCGGGTACCCAAGGCGCCCGTCCTTGTCGGCGCCGACCTTCTCTCCGACGTACAGCATCGGCGCCTTGTCACGCTCGCCCTCCCCGATGACGATCGTGCCGTTGATCGCGAGCGAATCCATTTCCTTGCGCATCGCTTCCACGGCGATCTTGTCGGAGTGCTTGCGCTCGCCGTAGCCCATGGTTCGCGCGGCGGCGATGGCGGCCCTTTCGGTGACCCTCAGGAAGTCTGGCTCGAGGTTTACGTCCATTGGGGGCTCCCTCTCCTTCGGCTCCTGCCGGCTGCCGGCATTGTACGCCGCGGGAGAAGACCGGGGTACGGGACAGGCCAAAGGTTGAAAGAAGATATCGAAGAAAGGAAAAACGGGAGAACAAGAGCGAGCCGGGGCGGCGGTTTGTTGACCCTGTCTTCCCTTCTATCTTGCTCGCTCTCCCTTGTCGTCTTCAGGCGCCTTCACCTTCAGGAGGTCGTGGAGCTCCTTGACGCCCGGGGTGCCCTTCGCAATCTGCACGGCGAGCTTCTCCCGGGTGCCGTCGGGGACCGTGCCGGAGAGGGTCACGACGCCGTTGGCGGCCTCCACCTCGATGTCGAAGGCGACCTTGCCGAGCTCCTCCAGCAGCCTGCTCTTGACGTTTCCCTCGAGCACGGCGTTGGCGACTGCGCGCTCTGCCTCACCAAGAGCGTGCGCGATCGGCGGCTCCAGGATCTGGCCGGCGGCGCCGAGCGTGACCCGGCTTCGCACCGTCCGGACTCCGCTCACGGAGGCCGCGACCCGCCCCGCGAGCTCCACGTTCTCAGCCTTCTCCACCTGGCCGGAGAGCTCGACGCTGCCACCGCGGACCTCGATCGTCACCCGCATCCCGTCTTCCTTGAGGCGCTCCAGCAGCGCCACGCGGATGCGGGTCATGAGCAGCGCATCCGCGACCTGGCTCTGCACCGTGCTCCATGCCTTGTCGATCGCGCTCCCTGCCCGCGCCGCCGGTCCCGGCGTCGGCGTCGTGCGCCCGGTCCTGCTGTCGCACGCCAGGAGAAGGACCGAGGCAGCCAGCAGCGCCGCGCCGACACCGACTCTCCCAGAACTCCTGCCGATCACTTCTCCTCCGGGCGCACCACTTTCCGTGCGACCGCATAGCCGGCCTGGTTGGTCAGCTCGTCTCGCACGCCGACCGAGATGCGGTAAATCCCGGGCTCCAGCAGCAGGCCGGTGCTCACGGTCAAGAAGTCCTTCTTGATCTTCGCGTACTCCGAGGCCGGCACGCTGATCGGATGTTCCGTGTGCTGGAGGTCCGACTGTTTCCCCTCTTCATCACGGGCCGCGTAGTACACCATGATGTAGCCGACCAGCTTGTCACCCTGGGGGATGAGAGCGATCTTCTCAAACGGAACCCGGACCTCCACCGGAAGGGTCCAGCGCCCGTTGTCGGCCGGCGCCACTTCACCGGCGGACAGCTCCACGCCGAGCGGGTTGTCCTCGAGGTTGAAGGCCAGACCGCTCACGACCCGATCGCCAACAAGCGTCGGGAGCGTCTTCTCGATAAACGTCTTGCGGTAGCTCAGGCGGTACTCGGGGTGCGCCTTGACCTTCACCTGTATGCGGTGCATGCGGTCCTGGCCGGAAGGGATCAGGCGGTACCCGAGCGAGTAGAAGGTCTCGAAGTCGTCGGCGATCTTCTCCAGGCCCGGCGTCGGATCGTTGGCGTTGAGAATGGCAATGCCGCCTGTCTGCTCGGCCATGAAGCTCAGGGACTGCTGGTAGTTGCTCGTCATCATGGTGCTCGTGATGGGCGACCGTGGCTGGCTTCTTTCGGCCTCGATACCCATGTTGGACTGGAGACCGGAGGAGTCGATGGTGTACAGAGTCACACCCGCCGACGTGGCCGTGGTCACGAGGCTCTGGAACATGCTGGTGGCATCGTTGTCGCGAGACTCGCCCAGCACGCTGACGTTGCTGTAGCTATCCTGGACCTGGTAGTAGAGCTCCAGGCCAGGGGTCATCGGCAGGCCGTCCGAGAGGTAGATGATCGCCTTCTTCCCCGGCAGCCCGCTCATCATTCCGATCAACTCCCTGAGCGCCCCGACGGAAAAACTCAGGTTGTTGTACTGCTCGCGCGCGAAGCTCTTTACCCGGTCGAGTGCCTGGGTGAACGTGCTGGCGTTCTTCGAGTTCTGCTCGATATAGTCCTCGACCTCCTGGCGAGAGCTGTTGGCGTCGGTGGCGGCACCGGTGTATTTCCTCACAGCCCGAAGCGCCGCCGCGACGTCGTCCGCCTCGGAGGTGAATGGCTGGAGCACCTTCAGGCTGCGCTGGTAGGAGACGACCATGGCCTGGTCGGGAGCCTTGAGGTTGTCGTACACCCAGTCCGCCATCCGGCCGATCACGCGGTTGCGGTTCATGGGCGCGATGAACTCGTTGTCAACGTAAAATGCGATGAACCGCGGCTCCCGCTTCGGGGTCTCGGCAGGTGCCGGCGTGGGCGTCGCGGACGTGTCGGCAGGCAGCGGGGAAGAGACCGGGACGGGCGCCGGGGCCGACTTGCGGGTGTACAAGGCGAAGTTCGTGAGCGGCTGAAGCTTGCCATCCTGCAGCACCTCGAAGTCGTCCGTTTTCAGGCCGAGGACGGGCCCGTGCTTGTCGGTGACCGTGACCTCGACGTTCACGATCGTGACCTCGCTGACGTCGAGGAAGTGCAGGCCTCCGACCTGGCCCTCAGGTGGCTTCTCCGCCGGCGGCTTGTCCGACGGTGGCTCTTCCTGGGCAAACACCACGACTGCAAGCAGCAGGAGTGCGGAAATGATGCGGAGCGTCGGGCCGGTCTTCAAGACACCCTCCCCGTGGCGGAGTCTAGCAAACAGAGACGTTGGGGGTCCCCGGCGTCTCGACGGCCGTCAGCCGTCAGAGCTTGAGATCGGCGATGACGGCCGATGTCGTGTGGGCCAGCACGTCGTCGACGGCGATCCGCAGGGTCCTGGTGCCGCCTTCGACCTCGAGGGTGAAGCGGTACGCGTAGTAGCCCTTCTGCCTGGCCTCATCCAGCCTTTCGGCCGGGATCTCGATGGGCACCCTCTGATGCGTGAGATCCGACTGGTTGCCCTTGGGATCGGTGGCCACGATCACGACTCGGACCTCCCCCCAGACGACCTGGCCACGCGGCAACATCGTGAGCTGCGCGTATGGAATGCGCAGCTCGGCGTTGTAGCGGTAGATATGCATGCCCTCGGCGCCCCAGCGGAACTTGCTGGTGGGTTTGTCGAGGACCAACTCCACGCCGAGCGGGTTCTCGGTCTGGCCGGTCAGGAGCGCGGCACGTGTGCGGTCCGCCTCCCTCTGCTCGGGCGGGCGATCCACGTAGCTCTTCCGGTAGGTCAACTGGTAGTCCGGGTGGCCGACGACCTCGACCTTGAGCTGGTGCTCCTTCCCGTCGCCCACGTGATCGGGCTGGAACGCCAGCGAGTAGTAGCTGGAGGTGAGCCTCTCCACGTCGGCGAGCGCCGCGCCACCGTTGGTGGTGAAGATCGCCTCACCCCCTGTCAGTTCGGCGGTCTTGATCAGGTTGTCCTTGCGGTCCGACTCGCGCCAGAACAAGGCACCCGAGACGTCCACGAAGGTGGACTGGGCCCGGGTAGCGGGGTCCACCTGGGCCATCGTGTTACCCGAAGGGTCGAGCGTGTAGAGTGTGTACTCCAGCTCGCTCGCGAGCTGCGCCGCGTGGTCGAACAGGCCCACGTTGCGGACCTCGGCGTCGTTCACACCCCGGAAGAGGTCGCGCATCAGGTAGATCGGGACGTTCTCGGCGCGCGGGAAGCCGGGCGAGATCAGCACGACGACCTTGCGCGCACCGTGTGCCACGGCGAACCTGTCGAGCGTCGCGGAGAAGGCGCTCTCGACCCGCCCGACGATGTTGCGCATCTGGTTCCAGTACTCCTCGTTCATCGTCCGCCGGTACTCGGTTCCGCTGTATGACCTCGAGCCCCCCCACATGCCCCCCTGGGGTCCGTTTGTCTGGTAGCTGGAGAGCGTGATCTGGTGCTGAAGCCCCCTGCCGGGCAGGCGCTCGACCTCCTTCAGGGCGTTCAGGATCTTGTCGCGGCTCGCCGTGGGCGGCGTGTGCACGCGCAACGTGCCGTCGAAGCTGACGATTGTCATCGTCTCGGCCGGCGGCAGCCCCGCAGAAACCTGGTCCCTCAGCGATTCCAGCACCGCCCGCTTGTCGGACTCGATGAGCTGGTAAAGGTCGAAGAAGACCACGACCTGTCGCGGGGCAGGCTGGCCGACCACGGTCCCGTCGGGTGAGGCGGTCACCTGTCCGCCGATCACCGCAAGGAAGTTCGTGATCTGCTGATTCTTGCCGTCTTCCAGAAGACCGAAGTCCTCCTTCCGGAGATCGGGGACGGGCGCGCCGTGGGCGTCCACGACCTTGACGTCCACGGTGACGTTGTTGACGGTTATCTCGCTCACGAAACCGGGCGGCGTTGGCTGCTGCTGGGCGAGCGCGGTCGCCCCCGAAAAAACCAGGGCCGCCAGAATCGAAACAACAAAAGAACACTTCCCGAGCATCACACTCGTCCTCCGGACGTTGAGCGTAGCAAGCCCTGTGCCAAATTCAATGCCACTTGCACAGGGTCGCACGCACTCTCCACATCCGTTCGGGGGACGCCCTGTCCGGCTTGGCGGACAGGGACACGCCTCCAAGGCTGACGACGGACCCTCTACAATCCGGGAGCCGCCACCGCGGCGCGAGGTGAGCCGTGTCGTTCGACTATCGCTACTCGCAGTTGGCCCAGGGGATGCGACCCTCTCCGATCCGCGAACTCTTCAAGATGACCCAGCGGCCCGGCATGATTTCGTTCGCGGGAGGCCTGCCGGACCCCGCGATCTTCCCGGTCGAGGAGTTCGCGGCGTGCGCGGATGCGCTGCGCACCGAGGGCACGACGGCGCTGCAGTACGGCGCCAGTGAGGGTCACCGTCCGCTCGTTGCGGAGATCCAGAGCCGCATGGAGCCCCTCCTCGGGCGACCGGTTCAGCCGGAGGAGATCGTGATCTCCTCGGGCTCGCAGCAGGCGATGGACATGCTCGCCCGCGTGCTGTTGGACCCGGGCGACGTCGTGGTCGTGGAGGCACCCACCTATCCGGGCGCACTGCACACGTTCCGTGCCACCGGCGCGCGCTTCGCGCTCGTCCCCTGCGACGAGGACGGCATGAGGGTCGAGCTCCTGCCCGGGGTGATCGAGCGCTGCCGTCGCGAGTGCGGCTGCCCGCCCAAGCTCATCTACACGATCGTCAACTTCTCGAACCCCTCCGGCGCCTGCCTGTCCGAGGCGCGCAGGCACGAGCTCGCCCGGCTCGCACGTGAGCTCGCAATCCCGGTGTTCGAGGACGACCCGTACGGCGAGCTGCGGTACGGGGGGGAACGCATCCCGACCCTGTTCTCGATGGCCGACGGCGGCGTGCTCTTTGCGTCCTCGTTCTCCAAGGTGCTCGCCCCAGGGGTGCGGGTCGCGTGGGCCGTTGGCGAGCGCGATCTGATCCGCAAGATGGTGATCGCCAAGCAGGGCATGGACCTGTGCACCTCGGTTGTGGCGCAGGTGCTGGTCGCCGAGTACTGCCGCCGCGGCCACCTCGAATCGCACCTCCAGAAGATCAGGGCCCACTACGCGGCCAAGGCCTCGGCGATGGCGGCAGCCCTGCGCGACCACTTGCCGTCGTCGGTCCTCTTCGCGGCCCCGTCCGGAGGCTTCTTCTTCTGGCTCGAACTCGGAGGAGACAGCCGGCGGATCTTCGAGCGTGCCGTCGAGGAAGGGGTGGCGTTCCTTCCGGGGCCGGCGTTCTACCCGGAGCCCTCGGAAACGGTCGGGGAGGCGGCCGACGGGGCGGCCCGCGCACGTCTCTGTTTCACGTTCGCCCAGCCTGGGGAGATCACCGAGGGGTGTCGCCGGCTCGCACGTGCCCTCGCTCAGGCCTGACGCGCGAGGAGATCTCCTCCCCCAGGCCTCGACCCCTGCCTCTCGTCGGAAACGGCGCTAGACTCGGCGCAAGCGATGAGACGCCTCCACCTGGTGGAATTGCACGAGCTGAGCTGGTTTCCCAGGGTGTGGCGCGATCTCCTGACCGACGTGATGTCCTACTTTGCCGAGGGCTTCCGGCCGTACCGCGCAGTGGACGAAAAGCTGTGGGCCGCGATGCAGGCGTGCGGGACGGACTCGGTCGTGGACCTCTGCTCGGGTGCGGGCAAATCGGCCCTCACGGTCGCCGGAGAGATCGCGGCCCGCCACGGCGTCGGGGTAAACGTCACGCTGACCGACAAGTACCCGAACGTTTCCGCCTTCCAGAGGGCCGCACGCGAGAGGCAGGGAAACGTCACGGTGGTCGAGAGGCCGGTCGAGGCCACGGACGTGCCGGGCGATCTCGACGGTTTCTGGACGATGTTCACGTCCTTCCACCACTTCAAGGAGCCCGATGCGCGCCGCATCCTCGCCAACGCGGTGCGTCAGCGCCGGGGGATCGGGGTGTTCGAGTACACCGAGCGCAACTTCCTGATCTGGGGCCCGACAATCCTCGCAATGCCCCTGTTCGTGTGGCTCGCCACTCCGTTCATCCGGCCGCTCTCGTGGCGCCGGGTGCTGTGGACCAACGTGCTCCCGGTCGTCCCGTTTCTGACAGCGTGGGACGGCCTGGTCTCCTGTCTCCGGACGTACTCGCCGACCGAGCTGCTTGCGCTGACCCCGGAGCCGCCACCCGGTTGGTACAGTTGGGAAGCGGGACGGCTGCGGTCGCTGGGCGCGTGCCGCGTCACCTACCTCCTGGGATGGCCCGCACGCTGAAGAAGGCTTGAGGCTTGCCCTCAGCCCGCCGCACGGCTTGAGGTTGAGAGAGGCCTCTCGCTCAAGCCGCGAGCCGCAAGCCCCAAGCCCGGGTGCGGGCCGGAAGGCTATACCGTGCTCTGCGGATCCACGTCGATGACGCGGTGGACGGCCCGGGGAACGGGAAGCGCCGTGATCAGGTTGAGCGCCTCGCGGAGCGGCGGCCGGGTTGGCGCGAGCAACAGCATGTGCACGCGCCACTTGCCGCGCAGGCGGGCGAGCGGTGCAGGCGCCGGTCCGACCACCCGCAGCCCGTCCGAAACCGGCTCGATCGCGCGAGCGGCGGCCTGCGCCGCGGCAACTGCTGCCTTCTCGTTTGCGGCCTCGAAACGAACCAGCGCGAGGCGTGTGGCCGGGGGGTAGCGGAACGCCTTTCGGTAGCGCAGCTCCTCCTGGGCGAACCCCTTCACATCGTGGGTCAGGGCGGCACGCAAAGCGTAGTGATCGGGGTGGAAGGTCTGGATCACGACCGTTCCGGGCCGCTCCCCCCGCCCCGCCCGTCCGGCCACCTGGGTCAGCATCTGGAAGGTGCGCTCGGCCCCGCGAAAGTCCGGGAAGCCGAGAAGGTTGTCGGCGTTGACCACGCCGGTGAGCGTGACCGCCGGGAAGTGGTGGCCCTTCGAGACCATCTGCGTGCCGACCAGGATCCGGCTCTCCCCGGCCGAGAACCGCTCGAGCGTGGCGAGCAGCTGTGCCGGCGAGCGGGCGGTGTCGCGGTCGAGGATGTCCACCACCGTGCCGGGGAGCAGCTCTCGCACCCGCGTGGCGATCTTCTCGGTCCCGGCCCCGACATGGTCAAGGACCTCTCCGCCGCAGCGCGGGCAGGCGGTCGGGATCTCGCGGCGGAAGCCGCAGTAGTGGCACATGAGGGCGCCCTGTCTCCGGTGCACCGTGAGCGGGATCGAGCAGTTGTGGCAGGTGGCCTGGTGGCCGCACTCCCGGCACAGGAGCACCGGCGCCCACCCACGCCGGTTCACCAGCAGGATCGCCTGCTCGCCGCGCGCAGCCGTCTGCTGCAGCAACTCGCGCAGACGCCGCGACAGGAACTTCTGGCCGTGCTCCCCCGGCTCCGGGGGCTCCGCCCGTAGGTCCACCACCTCGACCTCGGGCAAGCGCCCGCCGGCAACGCGCTCGGGCAGATCGAACACCTCGACCCGCCCCTGAGCCGCCAGCGCCAGCACCTCCAGCGACGGGGTGGCCGAGGTCAGCACCACCGGGACCCGGGAGCGCTGGCCGAGGGCGAGCGCCAGGTCGCGGGCGTGGTAGCGGGGCTCCTCGTCCTGCTTGTAGGAGGCGTCCTGCTCCTCGTCCACCACGATCACCCCGAGACGGGGCACCGGCGCCCAGAGCGCCGAGCGCGGCCCGGCCACCACGTCGACGTCGCCCCGGCGGGCGCTCTCCCAGGCGGCAACGCGCTCCCCCTCCGACATCGAGGAGTGGAGCACCGCGACGCGCTCGCCGAAGTTCCTGGCGAGCTGCCCCGCGAGAGCCGGCGTGAGGGCGATCTCCGGGACCAGTACGATGCCCTGGAGGCCGCGCGCCGCGGCCGCGGCCACCAGCCTCAGGTAGACCTCGGTCTTGCCCGATCCCGTCACCCCCTCCAGGAGGAAGGCGCGAAACTCGTCCTTGCCGAGAGCACCGAGCATCCCATCCAGGGCGCGGCGCTGGTGCTCGGTCAGCTCCGAGGGGGGGGGCGGCGGCGCGAGCTGCCAGCGCCTGACCTCCCGGTGCCTGTCCTGCCGGAAGCGCTGGAGCACACCCTTGCGCACGAGGCCGGCGACGACGCCGGGCGAGCAGCCGCACGCGGCCACCAGTTCGCCCTCCAGCACGGGGCGCCCGAGCTCGGCGAGCCAGGCAACGACCCGCGCCTGTGCCGGCGCGCTGCCGATGCGGCGGGCACGCTCGTCCAGCGACAGATCGGCGAGGACCACCGCCCCGACCGTGGCGCCGGGGGCACGCCCCGCCCGGCGCTCCACCACCCGCAGGGCGTGCCTTGACTCCAGCGCGGGGAGCAGCTCGGCAAGCTCCTTCTGTCCCCACCCCTCGGCGCGCAGTCGCGCCACCGTGATACGCCGCGCATCGAGCAATCGTTCGAGCAGGCGTCGCGCGGCAGGGTCTGCCGTCTCGGCGACTTCCCTCGCGGCGGGGCCCACTTGCACCAGCGGGGGCGCCACGCGCAGCAGCGCACCGGGGATGGCCGAGCGCACAACGCTGCCCAACGGCGCTGCGTAGTAGTCCGCGGTGAAGCGCACGAGCTCCAGGACGTGTGCCGGCACCAACGGCCCGGGGTCCAGGACTTCATCGAGCGGCAGCACCTTCTCCGGGGCGACGCCGGGGTCCGCGACGAGCTCGACGACGATGCCCACCCGAACCTGGCCGCGCAGCCGCACGCGCACTCTGGCGCCCGGCACGGCTACGCCGTCGAGTGCCTCCGGAACCCGGTAGGAGAGAGCGTCCGGAAGCGCGGTGGGAAAAGCAACGCGGGCGTACACCGACCGCGATGATACACTCGGCCCGTGGTCACTCCCGAGCAGATCGAGCACTGGCGCGGCGTGGTCCAGCGGCTGCAGCGGGGCCCGGCGCCGCGCGGCGAGCAGTTCGAGCTCTGCCGGGAGGTTCTGGCCGTGGCGCCGGACACCCCGGAGGGGCGGGAGGCGGCGCGATTGCTCCTCGAGGGCGCAATGGCCGACGCGACGACCAGCATCGCCGACGCGCAGAACGTCATGTCGCTGCTCAAAGCGATTGGCAGCGGCGACGTGGAATTGATGCAACTGCTTGCCGCCCGATGACCGGCTGGGTTCTGACCCTCCTGGTGCCGTCCGCGCTGTGGGTTGCCGCCCACGTGCTCTCGGGGCGCACCGCCGCCAGCCCGTCGTTCGCCGTGCACGGGGTCGCAGGGTTCCTGGCACCGGCGGGCCTGCTCCGCTGGTGCGGGAGGCCTTTCCCCGAACAGCTGATCGCCTGGGCGGTATCCGTCGTGGCCTGGGCGGGAGCGTTCGTGATCCACGACTTGCAGATCTTCGTCGCCTTCGGGATCGTCGGCGCGGTCTGGGGGCTTGCGCTGGGCCTCAAGACGCTGCGGGTGGCCGCGCCAAAACTCGCGCAGGAAGCGAACCCGGAACCGGAGGCGAAACCGACGCCCGCACCGCGTGACGACTCGCAGGGGGCGGGCTTCTCGCTCGAGCTGCCATGCCCGACGTGCGGCGCGGCCCTCTTCGTTCCGGTCTACCACCGCATGTCGAGGTGCGGGTTCTGCGGCTCGGTGCATGCGGTCCTCTTCCGCCGCGACACGCTCGTGGTGGTCATCCCGGATGCGGTGATCGACGAGGCCGCGCTCAAGGGCGCCGTGCTGAAGCACCTCGCGCACCGCCGGTACCTGACGCTCTACGACCAGCGCGTGTCGCCGCTGATCCCCGCCTCGGGCACAACCCCCGACGAGAGCGGCGATGAGGCCGGGTGGTTGAAGCCGGAGCACACGCCGGCGGTGGTGAACGCGGCGGAGGCAGAGGTCGCTCGTGCCGCCGAGGCCTACGCAGCTGGCCTCGCGCCCCGCCTCGCGGTAACAACCTGGCACCGATTCCTCGCACCGTACTGGCACCGTTTCGGGACGCTCTACCAGGCGGCGTTCGGCCGTGTACCCGACGGGACCAAGCGCATGGAGTTCGCGGTGGCAACAATCGAGGACTCCGTCGCAGCGTCGCGCGCGCCCCTGCCGCCGATGGGGAGACTCTCGTACCTCCGCGCGCTCCGCCCGCTGGTCGGATCCCCGGAGGCAAAGACCCCGGCTCTGGCCGTGGAGCTCGACCGCGGCGAGGTCGACCGGAGGGCGTTGGAGATAGACCGTCGAGCCGTCGGGCTGCAGGTCAAGCCCATTGCGATCCACGCGACGTTCGTTCCGGAGGTGGTCGCGCTCGTGTACCGCCCGTGGCACCTCGCCACCGTGGAGCTCGACGGGGAAAGGTCCAAATTGCTCGTGGACGGCGGCGCGGCAACGGTCGAAGGGGAAGCGCCGGCTTTCGACTTCGAGGCTCGCGCGCTGGCCGACCTCGCAGCCGAGGCGCCGACGCTGGCGCCGAGCCGGTGCCCGGATTGCGGCGCCGACCTGCCGTTCGTCCCCGACGCCGACGCCCACCTGTGCCGAAACTGCTACCGCCTGGTCACGATGCGGGGAAGCCGCTGGGCGGTCGTGCCGTACCTCCGCGAAGAGGTGCAGACGGGCAGCTGGCAGGTGCCGTTCTGGCGCTTCCCGCTTCGCCTGCGCACCGCGAACGGCGAGCTGATCGTGGACCTCCCCCACCTGACAGACGGCATCGACGGCACGTACGACCAGATCGGTGACCGCCCCCAGGTGCAGCAGGAATTCTTCGTTCCGGCGTTTCGCACCGCGGTCAGTAGAGCCGGCGTTCGCCTTTACCGCCGCCTGTGGCCGCTCCTGCTTGGGCGATCCGTGGAGCTCTCGGGTGAGCGGTTCAGCGCGGTCCGGCCACCGGAGCGGGTGGTGGAGATCACGTTGCCGGCCGCCGAGGCGAGGGTGTTTGCGAGCGTGTACCTCGCTCTCGCGTTCACCGACCGCGACCTGGCCCGGGCGGTCGTCAAGACGGTGCGCGAGAGGTTTCTCACCTGCCAGCTGGAGGGCGAACCGCAGCTCGTCTATCTCAACCTCCCGCGAGAGCTCGTGGACCCCTTCCGGAGCCTGCTCGGCCGCGCCCGACTCGCTGCCCTGGAGGGGATGGAGGGAGGCACGCCCTCCACCGGTTCGTGAGGGGCCCACACCGGAATGGCCGCGAGCCGTGTTCAGCCTAGTTTACGCTTTCCTGACATATTGCGGTCTATTTCATCCCTTTGTATAATCCAAGACCATGAATGACCACGCGATGCGCGAGGCCGCGATCGTCAATACGGCTCTTGACCTTGCCGAGGAGCGTGGCGTCGCCGGTGTCACGACTGCCGCTCTTGCGCGTCGCCTCCAGTTCACCGAGGCGGCTTTGTACCGCTACTTCCCGGGCAAGGGAGCGATCATCGCGGCGGCGTTGCGGTACCTGGCCGAACGGCTGTTCGCCACCATGCTGCTGGAGCTCATGCCCGAGGCGGTCCCGCAGGGGGATGCGGTGGAGCCTCAGGTGCACCGCCACATCCAGCGCTTCGGGCTTCGCAAGGGTCTCCTGCTCGAGCTCCTGATGCACGCCTCCGGCAACCGCGAGGAGGTGTTGCAGACGGCCGGCGGCGAGTTTCTCCACGAGTACACCGAGCGCATGACGACGTACTTCGCGCAGCTGCAGGAGCTCCGGCTCACCGGCACCGGAACCCCCGCGACCGAGCTCGCCCGCCTCTGGGTCTGCCAGCTTCTCGGCGGATTCGTACGCAGCCGCCTCGCCCGCGAGCCATGGGATCCGGTGGAGCAGCCCGGCTTCCAGGCTTTCGTGGCGCAGCTGCACAGCACCGACTTGCTCACCGCGAAATAGGCCTTCCCGGGGGGTTCCACCCCAGACCCTTCCTTCAAGACCCTTTGTCAGCCTCTTGCTTTGCCCCGCGCCCCTGCTTGATTTCTTTCACTGCGTGAAGGCCTTTCTTTTGCCGGTGCCGCGGTGGCCGTGGTGCGGCCTTGCGTCTCCCCAGCCGCTGCGGCCGCACGCTCCTCCGCCCGCGACCGGAGGGCGCGATCCGCACCGGGGCCCC
>DATKMD010000019.1:0-24489 GCA_035542075.1 Thermoanaerobaculaceae bacterium | reverse complement strand
CCTTCCCGCCCTGATAGAGTTCAGGTCCTTAGCTGATGCACGAAGGGGGAATGATGGACCAAAAACGGGGACTGCTGATCCATTTTCTCGCCGCGTTGGCGTACCGGACACAGAAGGCGATCCGCGGCGCGCCGGCGGAGTTCGCGTCGTTTCGCGCCGGCCCCAAGGTGCGCACGCCGCACGAGCTGGTGTGCCACATGAACAGCGTGCTCGGCTACGCGACCACCTTCTTCCTCGGCGGCAGTTACCGCGTCCCGCAGCTTCCCGATTTCGGGCTCGAGATCGCGCGCTTCCACGTGACCCTCGCGAACCTGGCCCGTCTGGTGAGGGAAACCGCAGATTGGAGGGGCATCACGCCCGAGCGCCTTCTGCAAGGTCCATTTTCGGACGCGATGACGCACGCCGGGCAACTCGCCATGCTGCGCCGCCTGGCGGGGTATCCCGTGCCGCCGGAGAACTTCGTCTTCGCCGAGGTGGACCCGGCCAACCTGGGCCCCGAACAGCCTCTCCCCGTCTCGCCGGACGAAGAGTGGCCCGAGCGCCCATAGGCGGTGGTCAGAGACCCTGCGCGACTGACGAGGCGGCGCCCCTCACATCGTGGGCAGGTACCAGCAGATCACCTTCGGCTCGGTCATCTCCTGCAATGAGAACTTGATCCCCTCGCGCCCGAGCCCCGAGTTCTTGATCCCTCCGAAAGGCATCGAGTCGAGGCGGTAGTCGGTGGAGTCGTTGACCATGATGCCGCCGGCGTCGAGGCCCAGGGCGAGCTTGAACGCCATGTCCACGTCGCGGGTGAACAACGCGGCGTGCAGCCCGAACAGCAACGAGTTGGCCTCGGCGAGCGCCTCCTCGGCGCTCCCCACCGGGTAGAGGTTCACCGTCGGCCCGAACACCTCCGAGTGATGGATCGTCGCGGTCTTCGGGACGTTCTCAAGCACCGTGGGCTGCATCAGCGCGCCGGAGCGCCCGCCGCCGATCAGCACCTTGGCGCCGGCCTGCTTCGCCTCGGCCACCCAGCGCTCGACGCGCTTGGCCTCGCCCTCGGTGATCATCGGCCCCATGTCGGTTGATTCCTTCATCTTGTCGCCGATCTTGTACTTGCTCGTGAACTCCACCATGCCGTCGCGGAACGCGCCGTACACGTCCTCGTGGACGTAGATGCGCTGGACGCCGATGCAGTTCTGGCCGGCCGCCCAGAACGCCCCCGACACGCAGGTCTCGGCCGCCCATCGGATATCGGCGTCCTTCCACACGATCACCGGCGAGTTGGAGCCCAGCTCCATGCCGATCTTCTTGATCCCGGCGAGCGTGGTGATCCGCTGGCCGGCCTCCAGGCCGCCGGTGAACGAGATCATGCGCACCCGGCCGTCCTTCACCAGCGCGTCGCCGATTTCGGCGCCGTGGCCCGTGAGCGTTTGCAGCACCAGGGGGGGCAGCCCGGCCTCCACGAACGCCTCGGTGAGCTTGAGCGCCGACAGCGGCGTCACGGTCGCGGGCTTGAGGACCACCGCGTTGCCCGCCGCAACCGCCGGGCCGAGCTTGTGCGCCACCAGGTTCAAGGGGTCGTTGAACGGGGTGATGGCGAGCACCACGCCGATCGGGACACGCTGGTAGTAGCCGACTCGCTTCTCCCCGCCCGGGAACGAGTCGAACGGGATCGTCTCGCCCTGGATGCGCTTGGCCTCCTCGGCGGAGATCGTCAGCGTGTTGACGCAGCGCCGCGCCTCCTTTCGCGCCTCGCGGATCGTCTTGGACCCCTCCCGCGCGATCGTCGTGGCGAACTCCTCGAGCTTGCCCTGGACGATCGCCGCGGTCTTGAACAGCACCTGCGCGCGATCGTAGACGGTCATCCTCCGTGCGACCTCGAACCCCTTCACGGCCGCGGCGAGTGCCGTCTCCACATCGGCGGAGGTCGCACGGGGGACCGTGTCGATCAGGGAATTGTCGAACGGGTCGCGGACCTCAATCGTCTTGTCTCGGTCCTCCCACTGGCAGGCGAGGAGCATCTTCATGACCGCCTCCGGACGATGTGCAGCAGATCGGTGAGCATCGAGAAACCGGTCTGGGCTTTGCCCGCCCCCGGGCCGACGACCGTCACCTCGCCGAGAGCGTCGGTCTTGATCGCCACCGCGTTGGTTGCTCCCATGACCCCGGCGAGCGGCTGCGAGAGGTCGACGAGGCGCGGCGCCACAGCGGCCTTCACCGCCCCGCCCTCGCGCCACACCCGCCCGATCAACTTGTACCGCTTGCCCTCGGCCTTGGCCCTGGCGATGTCGGCGGCGGTGATCTTGGTGATCCCCTCGCACGGCGAGTCGGTCGGCTTGAGGCCCGCGCCGAACACCACATTGGCGAGGATTGTGACCTTGGCGAGCGCGTCCCAGCCCAACACGTCCGCGTCCGGGACCGCCTCCGCGTAGCCGAGCTCCTGCGCCTTGGTGAGGGCCGCCTCGTACGACAACCCCTCCTCCATGCGCGTGAGAATGTAGTTGGTCGTGCCGTTGAGGATCCCCTGCATCTCCAGGATCTCGGCCCCGGCAAGCGTCTCGCGCAGAAGGTTGAGGACGGGGGTGCCGCTCATCACAGTGCCCTCGAAGAGGAACTCGACCTTGCGCTTGGTCGCGAGTTCGGCGAGTTCGCGGTAGTGGAGCGCCAGCGGGCCCTTGTTGGTCGTGACCACGTGCACGCCGCGCTCGAGCGCCGCCCTGATGTGGTTCGTGGCGGGTTCACCCGTCTTGATGTCGGTGTAGGTGGCCTCGAGCAGCACGTCGGCCTCCGCCTGCTTGGCCATCGCCAGCGCGTCCCACCCCTTGCCCCGATCGAGCGCTGCGAGAGACTCGCCCTTGGCGACCATCGCGAGCGCCTTGGCAAGGTCGATCCCCTTGGGGTCGTACGCGTTTCCCTTGAGGGTGTCGGCGATGCCGGTGACCTTCCAGTCGAACCCGTACCGTTTCTTGAGCTCGTCGCGCTTGGCGAGCAGCAACTCCGCAAGCCCCTGCCCGACCGTTCCGAATCCGAGGAACAGCAGTCGCATGAAAGCCTCCTAGATCTTCGCCAGTGCCTGGTCGAGATCGGCGATCACATCCGCGGGATGCTCCGCACCCACACACAGCCTCACCATGGTCGGTGGGATCCCGGCGAGCTTGCGCCCCTCTTCGCCCTGCTGCGAGTGGGTCGAGATGGCCGGGATCGTCGCGACGGACTTGATGCGTCCCAGGTCCGTCGCGCGGTAGATCCTCTGCAGAGCATCGAAGAAGCGGCGTGTGTCGGCCGCCGAGCCTTTGATCGTGAACGACATCAGGTGCCCGAAGGTGGGCTCGTCGCTGTCCACCATGCGCAGGTACTTCCTCGCGCACGGGTTCAGCGGGTGTCCCGGCAACCCCAGGTAATCAACCTCCTCGACCTTGCGGTGAGAAGCGAGGTAGCGCGCGACCTCCATCGTGTTTGCCGACATCCGCTCCACCTTGATGCGGAGTGTGCGCAGCTCGTTGAGGAGGAAGAACGCGGAGTGCGCCGACATGCACGGACCGGAGTCGCGGAACGGCCAGAGCTTCAACCAAGTGGCGTAGTCGGGCTTAGCTTCGTCAGAGAGGTGGTGGCTCGTGAGATTGTGCCGCGCGATGATCGCTCCGCCGATGGTGAACCCTCCGGCCCCGATGGTCTTGGTCAACGAGTGCACCACGACATCGGCGCCGTGCTGGATCGGCCGCATGAGCGCCGGAGTCGCGATCGTGGAATCCACGATGAACGGGATACCGTGGCTGTGGGCGAGGTCGGCGATCGCCTTGATGTCGAAGCACGCCTGCTGTGGGTTCGAGGGCATCTCGCCGTAGAGGAGGCGGGTGTTGTCGTCCACGAGCTTCTTCCAGGCGTCGATGTCCCACGGCTCGGTCACCCACCGCACCTGCGCCCCGCGCTCCCGCATCCGCAGGTTGAAGAGCTGGAAAGTACCGCCGTACACCTGCGCCGCCGAGACGAAGTTGATCTCCTCGTGCCCGTCGCGCTGCTTGGCAAGGAACGGCTCGACCGTCTGCTTGATCGCTGCCATCCCGGAGGACGTGCACAGGCCGGAGGCATCGTCCTTGCACCCGTACGCCTCGAGCAGGGCGAGGGTCTCCTCAAGGTAGAACACCGTCGGGTTGTGGATGCGGGAGTAGCACCAGGTGGGGATCAGGTAGCCGAGGCCCGCCTCCATCTCGTCGCTGTCGCGGTACGCCTGGGAGGTGGACGGGAAGATCGGCTCGATGATGCCTCCCTGTCCCTCGCCAAACGCCTCCTCCACGCCGTACATCCCGTGGACGGCAATAGTGTCGAACTTCAGGGCCCGGACCTGCGCCCGAAACATCCTCCGCCTCGCTGTCAGCTCGTTGGCCTTCTCGATGTACCGCTGGATTCCCGGGGAAAGCTGCTGCTCCATGGGCTCCTCCGCTTCCTGGTACGGCCCAGCGGTGTTTCGGGGCGGTGCGGCTCTGGCGAGCCTTTCGGCCGACCCTGAGGCAGGCGAGTTGTAGCACCGAATATGTGAAACCTCAACACAAGGGACCGCGGGCCGCGGCGGGACCCGTCATTGACGGTTCCGGCCGGCTCTGCGCGCTTCTGGATACCGGCCTCAGACGCTGCCGAACGCTGCGAATGCCTGTTCCAGGTCGGCCCGCAAGTCCTCCACGTCCTCGCACCCCACCGCGAGGCGCACCAGACCCGGGGTTATCCCCTGCCGAAGCTGCTCGTCGGCGGGCACCTTGGAGTGCGTCATCGATGCCGGGTGCTCGATCAGCGACTCAATACCCCCCAGCGAGACTGCGAGCACGATCAGCCGCAGGGCGTCGAGGAGCTTCCGCCCCGCCTCCACCCCGCCGCGCAGCTCGAAGGCGATCACCGATCCGGGGCCGTCCATCTGACGGGTCGCCAGCTCGTACTGCGGGTGCGAGGGAAGCCCCGGGTACCGCACCCACGCCACCCCGGGGTGGCGCTCGAGCCACCCGGCCAGCGCCCGCGCGTTCTCCTGCGCGCGTTCGACGCGCATGCCGAGGCTGCGGATGCCGCGCAGGACGAGCCAGGCCTGGTGGGGGTCCATGGTGGTCCCGAAGGATCTGGCCGCGTCTCGGATACCGGCGAGCAGCTCCGGTGTGCGCGCGACCACAATGCCGGCCACCACGTCCGAATGGCCGTTCAGCGACTTGGTCATCGAGTGCAGCACCACGTCGGTCCCGTGCTCGATCGGGCGCTGGAGGTGCGGGCCGGCAAAGGTGTTGTCCACGACCAGGATCGCTCCTCCCTCGTGCGCGGCGCGCGCGGTCGCCTCGAGGTCCACGAGGTCCAGCGTTGGGTTCGCCGGAGTCTCGACGAACACGAGGCGGGTGCTCGACTGGACCGCGGCGCGCAGCGCCACGATGTCCGTCGCGGGCACGAACGACGACGCGATCCCGAAGCGAGCGAGGTGCTTCTCGATCAGGATCCGGGAGGGACCGTAGACCGGATGCGTTCCGACGACGTGGTCGCCCTGGCGGAGCTGCGCCAGGAGCACCGTGGTGATCGCGCCCATCCCGGTGGCGGTGGCAACCGACCCGCACCCGCCCTCGAGCTCCGCCACGCACGCCTCGAGGGCCACGATGGTGGGGTTGTTTCCGAGCCGCGTGTAGATGGGGCCGTGCGAGGTCCCGGCGAAACGGGCCGCACCTTCTTCGACGCTCGGGAAAGCAAACGTCGAGGTTTGAAAGATCGGGACCGAGACCGCCCCCTGGTACGCCTCCGGGTCCAGTCCACCGTGAATCGCCTTGCTGTGACGCCCTTTGACGCCCGAGACCATGGTTCCCTCCCCCGCGCAATCTATCAGGTCTTGTCGGGCCATCGCCGCCTCACCGTCCGCGCGCGCCGATACGTTCTCCCCATCCGCACCAAAGCAACCACTTGGCGGGCTCATGCCCGTGTGATAACTTTCGCCGGCCGGGAGCCAACGTAGCTCAGCCGGTAGAGCAGCTGATTCGTAATCAGCAGGTCCGCGGTTCGATCCCGCGCGTTGGCTCCAGAAAACAATAGAGTTGGGCGAGCGCCCTTTGGGGCGCTTTGCTTTACTATCGCGGAACTGTGGCACCCGCTGCCTCGCTTGAGTCTGACTGCGCATCTTGGACTGCGGAGGTTACCGAAGGCCCCTGAGGCCAGGGTCGGTGCCCGTTGCGGCCAGTGCACTCAAACGGGCGCAATGGTCGCGAGCTATAGTGGCGCGGCTTTCGGGAGAGGAGAGGTCATGCGCAGGATTGTTCTGGCGATCGCGGCTGGGATCGTCGGTGCCGCAATAAGCGCACCGGCTCTGGCCCAGCTCAGCGAGGGTGAACGCGCCGCCGCGCTGCTCACGCGCTATCGCGTGATCCCCGGCATCACCTATACCACGCAGAGCAACACCGATCTGAAGCTGGATCTGTACCTGCCACCGCGCGAGCAGGGCGCGCCCCTAGTGCCGGTGGTGATCGTGATCCACGGCGGGGGTTGGATCGCGGGCACCAAGGAAGGCTCGCAACTGCAAGTGCTGCCCTACCTCGAGATGGGTTATGCGGCGGTGAACGTGGAGTACCGGCTGGCCAAGAGTGCGCTGGCGCCGGCGGCGGTGGAAGACTGCCGCTGCGCCCTGCGCTGGGTCCTGCGAAACGCCAAGCAGTACAACCTCGACACCAGCCGCATCGTGCTGACCGGGGGCTCCGCGGGCGGGCACCTGGCGCTGATCACCGGGATGCTGCCGGCGTCCGCGGGACTCGACCGTGAGTGCACAACGGCGGGTGACACGGGCTGGTCCGACGCCGGCGCGCAGGGGGAGATGAAGGTCGCCGCCATCGTCAACTGGTTCGGCATCACGGACGTCCCGGCGATGCTCGAGGGTCCGGAGACGCACGGCTACGCGGTGGAGTGGTTCGCCAGCCTGGCCAACCGCGAGGAGATCGCGAAGCGCGTTTCGCCGATGACCTACGTCCGGGCAGGGTTGCCACCGGTACTCATCATCCACGGCGACAAGGACACCCTCGTGCCCTACGCGCAGGCCGAGCGCCTGCATGCCGCGCTCAGCCATGCGGGAGTGCCGAACCGGCTGTTCACCATCCCAGGCGGCGGGCATGGCGACTTCAGCGCCGAGCAGCAGATTGCGGCGTTTGCAGCCATCAAGGAGTTCCTGGCGGCACGGGTGAAGTAGCATCGCGCTGGGGCTGCTGCCCGCCCACTCCGCGGTCGTTACCCTCTTTGGCTCGCGAGCCCACGCGGGAAACCCCGGAAGCAACCGCAGACCACCCAACCCAACCGGTCGCCCCCTTCAACCGCTCCCGGACTCTGGCCGCCGGGGTTCGCGGCCCCCTCCCCTTGCCGAATGCAATTCCGAGCACCATATTCAAGACAAGGTAACTGCTCGGTGGTGGAGGGGAGGTCCTAGAGGCGAACGCTTGCATGAGTCCATGAAGCGTTTGTGGCGTTGAGGCTGTGACCTGGCGGGCTTCACCTGGTCACCCACTACCTGCCAGTGAGCCACTCGTGAAACCGGCAACGTCGCCAGTTGCCGGTTCTTCTTACTTACTACCCAACCGGCAAGAAGAAGGTTCGGAGGTCCCGGACGGAATTGAGAAGTACGGAACCCTCTTTGGGCAGGTCATGATTGGCGGCATCCTGCTGGCGACGACCGGGATCACCATAATCATCACTGGGCCACTCCCAAGCGCGCGGACAGCAGAGAATCTCTTGTTCACCCAGCAGGAGCAGTATTGCACCAGCCCCGACGGCAAGTCGTGCTTCCCGTGGCCCAGCGCCGTCGGGCTCAATTGCGACCCCCCGCTCACCCTGAGCACCACCCCGTGCCTCACGCCCGCGCCCACTCCCACCCCGACGCCCACGCCCCCTCCAGCTCCGCGAGTCCGGCGCCATCTCAACCCGCAAGGCCCCTGACCCGTACGGGAGAGGAAGTTGCCCCCTTTGCAGCCGCGACGCGGTTCGATGATGGCCGCCCCGACAGTCCCGAGTTGGTGCCCGCCGCACATCCGCGCCGCGCTCTGGCACGCTCTCGTCTCTCGATTGCTGCGCCCGGCGCAGCGGCGCTCACGCGAGCTCGCAGTCAATTCCATGCTGCGCACAGAACTGCCGCACGATCCCTGACTGCCGGCGGTAGAACGACTCGGCACCACGGTCCTGGCTCACCCGCGGGTTGTAGTTCCAGCCGCTGAAGAAGATGTGGTCGACGAATTCGACCTCGGCGAGGATCTCGGACAGGTCCTGCTCGTGGATGCTCGGCGTCGGATAGGGCTCGATGTGCACGAGCGTCGTACACCCGGCGTCGTGCAGTCGCCGCAGGGCGGCGATGCGCTCAGCGTAGGGGGCAGAGCCAGGCTCCCACTCGCGGCGGAAACTGTCGTCCAGCGAGACGAGGCTGATGCCATGCGTGTTGTCGCATGAGAAGAGCCGGCGGTCGGCGAGCTCCGCGGGGAGCGTTCCCTTGGTCAACAGGGAGCAAGGGATCCCGGACCGGTTCAGCCGCTCGATGATCGCGAGCGAGATGGCCCCGACTTCAGGATGATTAACCATGAACGGGTCGGTCGTGAGACACAGGTGCACGCAGTCAGGGGCCACCCGCTTCTTCTTGAGCTCGCGGTCGAGGAGCACGAGGGCATTCCCCACGATTCGCGGGTGGCACCACTCCGCGTAGTCACGGACGCGCCCATGGTGCCTGGCCATCAGGTAGGCGTAGCAGGGGTAGCGGCAACCGTGACTGCAGCCCAGGACGTGGTTGATGCAGTGAAACCCGAGGCCGCTCCTGTAGAGCAGGCTCTTCCGCTCGATGGCTCCGAGGGGCTTGTCGGGAGCGTCAGGCACGGCTTCGACAGTGTAGGCCGAACGAAGGGTCTGGGCGGGGAGGGCCGGCACGCTTCACTGCCAGCCCAGACCGGGCACGGAGCAGCCACCCGTGCGCCGTGGCTGACTGTCTCGTCTCCCGCGCACAGCGGCCGGGTATTGGCCCAAGGGCCAATTGACAGGTGTTCCTTGCACTTCCTAGAGTCATGCCATGTTTTCAAGCTGCAGGAACCTGAACACTTTAGGCGAGCGTCACGCAAGCAGCCTCACCGGGAGGGTACGACAATGTGGCAGAAGATCCGTGGTGTCGTGACCGACGCGATCCGGGACCTGTCCGGCTCGTGGAAGAGCCTGGCCATCACCGACCTCGTCTACAAGGTGGTTGCGTTCGCGCTGCTCGCCCCTGGCACCACGCTGTTGCTGCGCTGGATGGCATCGCGCGCCGGCTTCAACGTGATCGCGGACGCCGACGTCGCGAAGTTCTTCATCACCACCCGCGTCGGCGTGCTTATCCTGATCTTCGGCGGCGCGATCCTCCTGGCGATCACCGCCCTCGAGATGGCGTGCTTGATGGCGATCGGGCTTGCCGGGGCAAAGGGCACGCGCCTGAACGCGAGGAGCGCCCTCGCGTTCGGTGCCAAGAAGGCGCCGTTCGTGCTCGCCCTGGTCTGGCACATGCTCGTGCGCGTCATCCTCGGTGTGCTGCCTTTCCTCGCCGCGATCGGTGTCGTCTACTTCGCGTTGCTGCGGCCCCATGACATCAACTACTACCTCGCGCATCGGCCGCCGGTCTTCTACCTCGCCGCCGCCATCGGCGCGGTGATCCTGGCCGCGCTGGCCGCCCTGCTCGTGCGCACGATCGCCCGCTGGGCGCTCGCGCTGCCGCTCGTCCTGTTTGAGAACGTCCTGCCCCGCCGGGCGCTCGGCGAGAGCGCCAGGCGGTCGCGCGGGAACCGCTGGGTGATCGTGGCGGTGCTCGCGTCGTGGTTTGTCGTGGGCCTGATCCTGTTGAGCGTGGCCAGGTGGCTTCCCGAGACCATCGGCAAAGGCCTTGCGCTACACCTCGCCGGCTCGCTGGCGGCGCTGCTGCTGTTCATCGCCGGGTTGGCTTTCCTGTGGGTCGCGGGCGGCCTGATCGTGGGCATCGTCAACGCCTCGCTGCTCTCACTGGCGATCGTCCGCCTCTACCTGCGCATCGGCGAGCCCCGGGAGCCCCGCGTGCCCGAACCGGTGAGCCTGGGACTCTTCGGTGAGCACGTCCGGATCTCCCGGTCGGCGATGGCGGGCGTGGCGGCGATCGTGGTGCTCGTGTTCGTCGGCTTCGCAATGCTCGCGTTCATGGTCACACGGAGCAACCGCCCGGTGCTGGTCCTCGCCCACCGTGGCGCGTCGGTCGCTGCGCCCGAGAACACGCTGGCCGCCTTCCGGTTGGCGGTCGAGCAGGGCGCCGACTTCGTCGAGCTCGACGTCCAGGAGTCGGCCGACGGCGAGGTGCTGGTGATCCATGACAGCGACCTGATGAAGGTAGGTAACTCACCCATGAAGATCTGGGAGCACACCGCAGGCGAACTCCGAACCGTCGACATCGGCAGCCGCGTAGGTCCCCAGTTCTCCGGTGAGCGGGTGCCGACGCTCGCCCAGGCACTCGCGGTGTGCAAGGGCAAGGCGCGCGTTGACGTGGAGCTGAAGTCGTACGGCCACGACCAGAAGCTCCAGGAGCGCGTCGCCGCGATCGTCGAGGCCGCCGGAATGGCGAACGACTGCATCTACATGTCCCTCGACCACACCATGATCGAGAGGATGAAGCGGCTGCGGCCCTCATGGCGCTGCGGCGTGCTGGCCGCCAAGGCGAGGGGCGACCTGACCTCGCTTCATGCAGACTTCCTGGCGGTCGAGGCCAGGATGGCCACGGGCCGTTTCGTGCGACAAGCGCACCGCGCCGGCCAGGACGTCTACGTCTGGACCACCAACGACCCCGCGTGGATGCTCGCCGCCATGAGCCGTGGCGCCGACGGCTTGATCACGGACAGGCCGGATCTGGCTCGCCAGGTGGTGGCGCGGCGCGCCGCGATGAGCGACGGCCAGCGGGTCGCGCTGGCGTTGCTGGTTCGGCTGGGCGCGCAAGAGAAGGCACTCGATGCCGAGGGCAACCTGAGGCCGTAGTCGGGGGCCCGTCGACTCACCGAGGAGACCTGCATGCGACGTTTCCTGAGTACTGTGTGCGAAGCCGTCATGGCGGCGGGTGCGCTCGCTGGCGGCACGGCACTTTTTGCCGCACCGAGCGATAGGCAGCAGGCGTTCCTCCTGGCCCGCAGTGTCCTACCGGCCGCTACCTACCGGGTCGGCTCGCCACCTGCGGGAGCATTCCTCTCCGCGGCCGAGCGCACGGCGGCCGCGGCCACCGGTGTGCGTGGGCCGGCCAGCGGACCGTACTTTGCCGCGCAGCCGGTCCAGGGGTTCTCGAGCATGGTTCCCGGCGAAGCCGGGACCTGGTGGGCGCTGGCCGACAACGGCTTCGCCTGGCGCTCCAACTCGGCCGACTTCCAGTTGGTCTTCTACCGGTTCGACCCCCGTTGGGGCGACCCCGGAGGTCCCAGGGTTCTGGAGACCGTTGTCCTTCACGACCCCGACCGCCGCATTCAATGGACGATCGTCTGCGACCAGGCCAGCGGCACACCGCTGCCGGACTTCTCGTTCAACGTGCTGCCCGCCGCGCCGTCGGCGTGCGGTGGCGAGCCGGCGGCGCGCATTCTGACCGGCTTCGACCTCGATCCGGAATCCTTCGTTCGCGCTCCCGACGGCACGTTCTGGGTCAGCGAGGAGTTCGGGCCGTTCCTCGTCCACGTCGCAGCCGACGGCCGGGTGCTGGAGCCGCCGGTCCCGTTCCCTGGCGTGCGATCGCCGCAGAACCCGTTCCTGAAGATCGCGGACCGCGCACACGCCGAGCGACCGACGCTGGCCTCCAGCCGTGGCCCCGAGGGCCTGGCGATCAGCCCGGACGGCGCAAAGCTCTACGCGCTACTCGAAGGGGCGGTGGCCGGGGACGACCCCCAGGACCTGCGCATCTACGTGTACGACGTCGCCAAGCGCGCGTTCGCCGAAAACTTCCTCAAGCTGCGCCTCGAGATGCCGAGCCAGACCGTCAACCTCGCGGGCCTGAACGACGCCTCGGGCGTCCGCGTCTACCCGGACGCCGTCGCGCCGCCAGCCGGCCCGGTCTCGATCGGAGAGCTGAAGGCGGTCAACGACCGGCAACTGCTGGTGATCGAGCGGGACAACCACGGCGACGACCTGCCGGCGCCGCGCTTCAAGAAGGTGTTCCTCCTCGACCTGGCGCACGCGGCCGAGCACGACGGCTACGTCGGCAAGACCCTGCTCCTCGACCTGCTGGCGATCCCCGACCCGACCGGGGTCGGCGGGGATGGGGACTTCTTCCGTCTCCCCTGCTACACCATCGAGTCGATTCACGTGGTGGACGAGCGCACTCTCCTGATCGCCTCCGACAACAACTACCCGTTCTCCAACGGACGTGCGCGCAGCCGTAGCAGCGACCGCCGCGGCCCGCTCACCGCCGACGACACCGAGCTGCTCCTCGTCCGCCTCGGCTCACCGCTCGCCGTTGACCGACGGCTCCTGCCGGCGACTGGCAGGTAGTATCGGCTCGCGCAACCCTTCGAGTCGGGTTGCCGGGCGGACTCGAAAGGAGGTTGGCACATGCGGGCGACCCGTTATTTGCGTGCGTGCCTGGTCCTGTTCCTCGTCGCTCTTGCCTGGAACGGACTGGTCCACCTCGTTCTCCTGCCTGGCGTTGATGCAGCCGCCAGCCACGCCTTCCGTCCCGATCTGCAGGGCAAGCTCTGGCTCTCTCTGGTCAGCTCCGCCGGCATGATCTGTCTGTTCGTGTGGGGCTACAGCCGTTTTGCGCGCGGCTCGAAGGTTGGGGAAGGGCTGCTGTGGGGGCTGTTCTTCGCCCTGACCGCCGGCTTGCTGGTGGACCTCAACCAGTACGTGCTCTATCCCATCCCGGTCTGGGTGGCTGCGACCTGGTTCGCCAGCGGCCTCGCGGAGTTCCTCCTTTACGGTGCCCTGGTCACCAGGTTGGTCCCGCCCACGATTTCTCGTGAGCCGTAATCACCAGGTCCGCGGCTCGATCGCGCGCTCGGGCCCCAGAACCTGCCATGAACACGGCACGTGAGGCTCATCGGCGCCCTATCGCCCTCCTGGGCACTCCGGGGGCAGCATCCGCCGCGAGGCGGGGACTTGCGAACCGTGACAGATTGGTGGCGAAGAACGTTAAGCAGGCCTCCGGCGCTATCCCTGACCGCTCCGGGCCACTGTCCCAAGAGTCCGAGAACCATCACAAAAACACAACCCCGGAACGCATTTCTCCCGACCCGCCGATCCCCCCATGACCAAGCGCGCACCGATCTTGTCGCAATCTCTGAGACATTCAGAGAACGACTCGGTGCTCCCTCTTGACATCCAGATCCCGCGGTCTCATAGTGTCCGCCGCGCGGGAGATGAGCTGGGAACTGAATCGGTGCGAAGGTCATACACATTCGTGAGGACGACGGCAGCAATTCAGTTGTCGCCCGTCTCCCGGCAAGTTGTCGAGGTTGCAAAACGAGTCACTTTGGGCGTGTTCAGGAGCCGAGACGCCAACGAGCTGATTGTGGGGTGCAGGCGGCCTGGAGAGGCGTGGCTTGAACCCTCAGCAGCAAAAAAACCGATTGGCGCCGGTTGGAGGAAACCTCATATGCGCAGAGTCGCCGTTACGCCAATACTGCTGACGATGGCTGCAGCGGTGCTCCTGAGCGGCTGCGATAGTCTGAGGGCCCGCATGGAGCTCAACAAGGGCAACAGCTACTACAAGAACGAAAAGTACCAGGACGCCCTGAACCAGTTCCAGAAGGGGCTCGCGCTAGACCCGGGCCTGAGGTTCGCCTGGCGCTCGGTGGCTCTCTCCGCCATGGTTCTCTATCGCCCGGGTGTGGACACCCCGGAGAACAACAAGTATTTCTCCACCGCGGTGGACGCGTTCAAGAAATACCTCGATGCATACCCGCAGGACGCGAAGGCCCGGGACTACCTGTTTGCGACCTATGCCAACGCCGGCAAGTACGACGAGGTTCTGAATTACCTCCTGGCGGACCTGAAGAAGAACCCCGGCAACATCCAGGACCACAAGAGCATCGTGTCGATCTACCTGCGGACGCAGAGAATCCAGGAAGCCTACGACTGGATCGTGGCCCACATTCCGAACGCCGAGGCGGAGCCGTACTATCTCGTCTCCGTCTACTGTTGGGACAAGGCGAACCGCGACCCCACCATCACACCCGAGGTGCGCTCCCAGTTCGTCGAGCTCGGCCTGAAATCCGTCGACAAGGCCGTGCAGATGCAGCCCGAGTACTTCGACGCCATGGTGTACTACAACCTGCTCTACCGCGAGAAGGCGAAGCTCCAAACAGACGAAAAGGTCAAGCAGGAGTACTTCGACAAGGCGGAGGAGTGGCGCAACAAGGCTCTGGCGCTGAGGGAGAAGCTGAAGAAGCAGACTTCGTTCGCGAAGTCATAACCGGGGGAGCCATGTTCGAGAACAGCCTAATCGCATCGAGGAAGCAGCCGGGCAGCAAGCTGATGCTGCTCGCTCTGCCGATCGCCCTCGGCCTCCACGTCTTGGTGCTGGCCGGCTTTGTGACGGCGCAGATATGGCAGGTGCCCGAGGTCCCGGAGCCACCGATCCAGGTCAGCTTCTACCAGGCTCCGCCGCCACCGCCACCGCCACCGCCACCGCCGAAGGCCGCGCCGCAGCCCAAGCCGATGGCCCCACAACCCGCTCCGGCGCCGGTCGTTCAGCCGTCCGCAATTCCCGCCGCACCAGCCGTAGCCGGCACCGGTGAGGGCGTGGAGGGCGGGGTCGAGGGTGGCGTCGAGGGTGGTGTCGCCGGCGGCATCCCGGGTGGCGTACCCGGTGGTGTCGTGGGTGGTGTGTCCGGCATGGAGGATGAGGCTCCGATCCGCATCGGCGGCGAGGTGGTGCCGCCCGAGTTGATCAACAGGGTTCAGCCGGTGTACCCCGAGATCGCCCGCAAGGCGCGGGTGCAGGGCGTGGTGATCGTCGAAGCGATTATCGACAAGCAGGGCAACGTGACCGATTGCCGTATTCTCCGCGGCCTGCCGATGGGCATCTCCGAGGCTGCGGTGGCCGCGATTCAAAGGTGGAGGTACAAGCCGGCAACCCTGAACGCGAGACCCGTGGCCGTGTACCTGACCGTGACCGTAACCTTTACATTGCAATAGGCCTTCAGGCCGAGAGAATAGGAGGAAACCGTAATGGAATTCGGACCCGTAGCGCTGTGGCAGTCCATGGGCTTCATCGCCAAGATGGTCTGCATTCTCCTGGCGATCCTGTCCGTCTACTCGTTGACGCTGTCCGGAGAGCGCTGGTGGCGGTACCGCGCGGCGAAGAAGCAGTCGCTCCAGTTCGCCCTGCTCACCACCCAGTATCTGAAGCAGGACCGCCCGCAGGACGCGATCGCCGCCTCCAAGAAGTTCAAGGCCAGCCATCTGGCAAAGGTTGTCTCGGCGGGCCTGCTCGAATTCATGGTTGAGGAGCAGAACAGCCCGCTGAGCGGCTACGACGTGATCGAAGCCGCCCGCCGCGCAATCGAGCGCGCCACGCTCATGACCACGGCCGACTTCAAGCGCGGCCTCGGCGGCCTCGCCACGATCGGAGCCACGGCCCCGTTCATCGGCCTGTTCGGGACGGTCGTCGGCATCATCAACGCGTTCCGCGGCATGGCCATCACCGGCTCCGGCGGTCTGGGCGCGGTCTCCGCCGGCATCGCGGAAGCGTTGGTGACCACGGCCCTCGGCCTCTTCGTTGCCATCCCGGCCGTGTGGCTCTACAACTTCTTCCTGAACCAGGTCGAGCGCTTCCAGGTCGAAATGGCGAACTCCTCGTCGGAGTTAGTCGACTTCTTCATCAAGAAGCACGGAGGAAGCGATGCAATCGGCTCGGCGGCACGCTAGGGAGCACGGCGGACCGAAGATCGAGTATGCGGGTAGCGTTCAGTCGGACATCAACGTCACGCCGCTGGTGGACGTCTGCCTTGTTCTGCTGATCATCTTTATGGTGGTCACCCCCTTGCTGCAGTCCGGTATCCCCGTTCTGCTGCCGGAGACCAACAAGCCGGAGAAGTACCCGGAAGGTCAGAAGCAGGTCAAGGTGGCGATCCAGGAGGATGGCAAGATCTTCGTTGGCCAGGACTGGGTTCCGACCAAAGCCGAACTCACCAAGCGGATGGAAGACATGCTGGCGGCAGACCCCCAGAAAGAGGTCGTCATCAAGGCAGACCGGCGCCTCAAGTACAGGGACGTCCGCGAGGTGATGAAAGCCCTCAACGACGCCGGGTTCACTAAAGTCGGCCTGATCACCACGAAGAGGGGGGCGAGCTAGCCGTATTGGCCCGCTTGACTTCAGCTGAAGGAGAAACACTATGGCAATGACCGGCGGCAAGATGGGGGACATGAAGAGTGACATCAACATCACTCCTCTTGTGGATGTGGTGCTGGTGCTGCTCATCA
The DNA here is from genome assembly GCA_035542075.1 of Thermoanaerobaculaceae bacterium. Taxonomy (GTDB): domain Bacteria; phylum Acidobacteriota; class Thermoanaerobaculia; order Thermoanaerobaculales; family Thermoanaerobaculaceae; genus RBG-13-68-16. The sequence goes on along the minus strand of DATKMD010000019.1, from coordinate 8,088 downwards.
TTTTCATGGTCGTCACGCCGTTGCTGCAGCGGGGGTACGACGCGAAGGTGCCTCCCAAGATCCAGATGACGACACCACCCCCGATGACCGATCAGATCGTCCTCCGCCTCACCGAGGACGGCTACATGTTCATCAACAGGGAGCAGTTGACGGAGAGGGACTTCCTGACCAAGCTCGACGAAGTCACCAAAGGCCGCGAGAACAAGGTGGTCTTCTTCGCAGCTGACGGGAACGTGACCTACGACCGGGTGGCCCGGTTCATGGACCTGTGCAACGACCACGGTGCCAAGAACCTCGGCATCGTGCTCGAGGACCTGAACCCGACCGCCACCGCGGGCGAAGCGCCGAAGTAACCGGGTCCGGTGACGCTTGAGCCCGCGTCCGGCGGGAGGCAACGACCTCCTTCCGGCCGCGGGCTCGTGCTGTCTGCGAGGTACGCCGTTTGCTCCCTGCGTCGGCTGCTCCTAAGCTCCCTGGCGATGGGCTCCCGCGCCGCGACCCTGGCCGTTCTTCTGGGCATCCTGCTGGTCGAGTCGGTTGCTCTCTACCCCGGGGTCTTCCTTCGCGGAGAGGTGCTCTCGTCGTCCGCGCTGGGCTACGGCATGGCGCCGTGGAAGGGCCATCAGCCTGCCACGGCTCGTCCCTTGAGGGGCAACCCGGTGCTCTCCGACGACATGGCGCTCTTCACGCCGTGGGACGAGGAGGCACGGGCCGCGCTCGCCTCCGGCGCTGCCCCGCTCTGGAACCCCACCGCCGGGTGCGGCATGCCGCTGCTCGCCAACAACCAGTCGGCGGTGCTCGCCCCTACCCAGGTGCTGCGGTTCGTCTGGAATTCGCCGCGGGCGCGAACCGTGGGCGTCCTCCTCAAGGTGATCCTTGCCGGGCTCGGCATGTTCTTGCTGCTTGGGCGCTGGCAGCTTCCGTCCGAGGCGGCTCTCCTCGGGGGGCTCGCCTGGGCCAACTCGGCGGTGCTCACGCTCTGGCTCCTCTATCCGCTCGCGGAGGTCGCCGCCTGGTTCCCCTGGCTCGTGCTCGGCCTCTCCCGGGCGCTGGGCGTGGGTGGGCCACCCAGACCCTCCGGCGCCGCTGAGACCGCCCTCGCGGGCGCGGCGATGCTGCTGGCGGGCCATCTCCCCACCGCGGTGCAGCTCCTGGTCGCCGTCGTGGCTGGAACGGTTGTGCTCGCCCTCCTGCGTCCCGAGGTGCGGCGCCGCCTGCCGCTCGCCGCTGCCGCGTGCGCCGCGGCGGTGCTCCTCGCCGCACCGCAGGTGCTGCCCACGGCGGGGTACGCCCTGCGCTCCCACGCCGCTTCGGCGCGCGGCGGAGGCGTGCCCTCGGGCGCCCAGCACTTGCCGGTGGAGGCCGTCTGGAGTTGGCTGGTGCCGCGGGGGTTCGGCTCCCCCGAGCGTGACGGCTACCGCGGCCCTGTCAACTTCAACGAGGCGACCGCCTCGGTCGGGATCACGCCGCTCTTCCTGGCCTTGCTCGGCCTGGCGCTCGCGCCCGCGAGGCGCGAAAGGATTCTCCTGGGGGCGGCTGCCGTTGCGGCCGCGGCTGCCTACGGGCTCCCGCCGCTCCCGTGGCTGCTCGCACACATTCCTCTCATCAGGCTGGCCGCCGGGCAACGCTGGCTGATCGTGTCCCAGTGGGGGCTTACAGCCCTCGCTGCGGTCGGTCTCGTGAAGCTCGGGGGGGCGCCGCGCGCGCGCCTGCTCCTCGCAGCGGGAGGGATCGGGGCGACGCTTCTCCTGTTCGTCAGCCTCCACCCTGCGCTCCGCGCCCCTGCGGACGGTGTGAGCTCCGCGCTTGCGGCCCGGGCGGTGCTGACGAGCGCCGCAGAGATCGTGGCGGCAGTGTCTGCGGTTGCGCTGGCCGCCTTCGGGCTGCGACGGGCAGCCGTCGCGATCCTCCTCGTACTCACGGTGGGCGGCGGCGCCCTGCTCGCGTGGGGCTTCAACCCCGCGATCCCTCCGGAAGCCATCCCCGGCCCGACCGAGCAGACGCGACTCGTCGAGCGGCTCCGCGAGGGCGGAAGGGTCCTCCCCGTCGGGTGGGTGCTTCGGCCCAACACTGGGGTCCTGGCCGGGCTGCCAACCGTCACCGGCGTAGACGATCTGGTCCCCGAACGGTACGTGCAGTTTGCCGAGCGGGCACAGCTCAGTGCGCTCGACGCGGCGCGACCACTGGAACTCCGTACAACCTCCCTGATCCGGCGCGCTGCCGCGACGGTCGTGCTCGCCGACCGCCCGATCGCAGGAACCGGCCTCGAGCCGGTGCCGGAGCTCCAGGGTCCCTCGCTATGGGCCGCGATCGTCCGAGGCGCCCACCCCCCGGCTGCCTGGTACCCGGCTGCGCTCCCGGTGCGCGGCGCAGAGGAGGCGTTCGCCGCGCTCTCGAAGGATCGCCTGGTCGATGAGAACACCGTGGTCGTCGAGGGGCCGCGTCCCTGGTTGCCCTCATCGCCAGGCCTCGCACAACGGCTGATCGCGGTCCGGCACGGCCCGAACCGCGTCAGCGTCGAGGTGAGCCAACCCCGCGCCGGCATCTTCGTCCTCAGAGAGCTGGCGGACCCGGGCTGGCGGGCCAGCGTGGACGGGGCTCCCGCCCGGATCGTGACGGCAGACGGGATGTTTCTCGGGGTCGTCCTGACGTCGGGGCTGCACCGCGTCGTGCTCGACTACTGGCCCTTCGAGTGGAGCCTCGGCCTGGGCCTCGCGGTGCTTGGAGTGCTGTGCCTCCTGCCACTCGTCCTCCTGGGCGCACGCCAAAGACCGCCGGTGCCCGGCCGGGCTGTTGTATCATCCCCGCATGGGGTCCCCCCTGAAAATCGCTCTGGGCGCTGACCACGGCGGGTTCGAGCTCAAACAGCAGCTGATCGAGCACGTCCGCTCCCTCGGGCACCGGGTGGAGGACTGCGGCACGCACGGCACGGAGCCCACGGACTACCCTCGCATCGCGCACGCGGTCGCCACCCTGGTGGCTTCGGGCGCGTGCGATTTCGGGATCATCGTGGACGGTGCCGGGATCGGGTCAGCCATGGCCGCAAACAAGGTGTCCGGCGTCCTCGCGGCGGCCTGCTACACCGAGGCCCTGGCGCGCAACAGCCGGGAGCACAACGACGCAAACGTCCTCACGCTGGGTGCCGGCCACGTTGACGCCGAGACCGCAAAGAGGATCGTCGACACGTTTCTCTCGGCCTCCTGCACGGCCGAGCGCCACCGGGCGCGGGTCAGGATGATCCGCGAGATCGAGAAGGGCGGGATCGAGACGGGTCGCAGCGACGCGGCCGGGTTGGCCCCGGCAGAAATCGAGAGGATCACCGACCGCGTGAAACAGCTCCTCGCGGCGCCCGCCGGAGGTGCGCCGCTGCCGCCGGTGATCCCGGCCGAGCAGCTCGCCCAGCTCATCGACCACACGATGCTCCGGCCCGACGCCACCTCCGCGGACATCCAGAAACTGTGCGAGGAAGCCCGGCAGTTCGGCTTCTTCTCGGTGTGCGTGAATCCTTCCTACGTCGCGGAGGCGAAGACGTTGCTGCGGGGTACCCCGGTGAAGGTGTGCGCCGTGGTCGGCTTCCCGCTCGGCGCCCAGCCGCCGGAGATCAAGGCCCTCGAGTCCCGGAGGGCGATCCGCGAGGGCGCGCAGGAGATCGATATGGTCATCAACATCGGCGCGCTCAGAGGCGGGGACGACGCGCTGGTGTGGAAGGACATCCGGGGCGTGGTCGAGATCTGCAAGGAAGGACGAGCGGTGTCCAAGGTGATCCTCGAGACTGCGCTCCTGACGGACGAGGAGAAGGTGCGCGGCTGCGAAGCCGCGATGAAGGCCGGGGCCGACTTCGTGAAGACCTCGACAGGGTTCTCCAAGGCTGGCGCCACCGTCGAGGACGTGACCCTGATGAGCCGCACCGTGGCGCCAAGGAAGCTTGGCGTGAAGGCCGCGGGCGGGATCCGGACCTACGCCGACGTGGTCCGGATGATCCAGGCAGGCGCGACCCGCGTCGGTTGCAGCAACAGCGTGAAGATCATGGAAGAGGCTCGCGCGCTGACCGCGAGGAAGGAGTAGCGAGATGGCGGAGCTGCGATGCTACGTCTTCCTCGACAGTCTGCAGCCAAGCTTTGCCTCGTTCCTGGGGACGGTCGCCCAGGGCTTCCTCCCCACTCCCGGCCAGGCCTCGCTGTTCGTCGAGATCGCTCCGGGAATGGACATCATGCGGGTCACCGACGTGGCGCTCAAAGCCACCGACGTGCGACCGGGGATGCTGATCATCGAGCGCCTCTACGGGATGCTGGAGATCCACGCCGACTCGCAGGCCGACGTGCGCCAAGCGGGACGGGCGATCCTGGCGTCGCTCGACCTCAAGGAGGAAGACCGCATCAAACCGCAGCTCGTGGCGAGCCAGGTGGTCCGCAACATCTCGCCGTACCACACGCAGCTCATCAACCGCAGCCGGCACGGCGACATGATTCTTCCAGGTCAGTCGCTTTACGTCCTCGAGGTCGCCCCGGCCGGGTACGCGGCAATCGCCGCCAACGAGGCCGAGAAAGCCGCCGAGATCAACATCCTCGAGGTGCGCGCTTTCGGCAGCTTCGGTCGCGTGTACCTGGGCGGCGAGGAGAGGGACATCGACGTTGGCTACCGCGCCGCCGAGCAGGCGATCGCGGATATCACCGGACGGGCTGCAAAGCTCAGCGGAGCGTGATGGCGTGCGCTCCCCGGGCCGGGCCCGGGGAAGCAGCAAGGGAGGAGTGACATGACGGAAGCGTTGGGCATGATCGAGACGAGGTCCTTCCCGGCCGTGGTGGAGGCCGCCGACGCGGCGGTCAAAGCGGCCAAGGTCGAGCTGGTGTCGTTCGAGAAGACCGGCGGCGGGTACGTGTCCGTGATTGTCAGGGGCGACGTGGCGGCCGTGAAAGCCGCGTGCGACGCGGGGCAGGTGGCCGCTGGGCGAGTCGGCGAGGTGGTCGCGGTGCACGTGATCGCGCGCCCGCACGTCAACGTGGACGCGGTCATGCCGCTCGGGCGCAGCGCCGCGGCCAAGGCGGCCAAGAAGTAGCGGCCGACCTCCGGGTGGCCTGACCGGACGCCCGGGGGCGGAGCCCGGAGAGGCTCGCCCATGCAGCTCGCCAAGGTGGTTGGGACCGTGGTCGCAAGCCAGAAGGAGACGTCACTCGAGGGGCTCAAGCTCCTCCTGGTGCGCCCCGTCGACGAGGAGGGCCGCGAGATCGGGAATCACGTGGTCGCGGCCGACGCCGTCGGGGCGGGCCCGGAGGAGATGGTGCTCATCGCGGCCGGCAGCTCGGCACGGCAGACGCGCGTGACCGACAAGCGACCGGTGGACGCGGTGGTCATGGCGATCGTGGACAGCTGGAGCATCGGCGGCGTGACGAAGTATCAGAAGTGAGGGAACAGGGAATAGGGGACAGAGATCGGTGAAAAGAGCCTACGCAGCCAGCACGGCTCCCCCACAATTCGGGGTCCTGTCCCCTGTCCTCCATCCCCCGTACCCCGTCATGCGAGCGGAGCGAGCATGACCAGGCTGACCGATCAGGACATCGACGCGATCGCTCGCAGGATCGCGGCCGACCTGCAGCGCGGCAGCGGCTCGGGACTCGCGCAGGCACCCCCCCCAGTGGCAATGGAGCTCGGCATCTTTGCCACCGTGGACGAGGCGGTTCGGGCCGCCGGGGAGGCCCAGCCGACGTTCGTGGCCCTCCCCCTCAAGCAACGAGCGACGATCATTGAGAGCATCCGGCGGACGATGCTGGAGAGCAACGAGGCGCTCGCACGCGCCGCGCACGAGGAGACGGGGCTCGGCAGGGTCGAGGACAAGGTCGTCAAGAACCGACTCGTCACCGAGAAGACGCCCGGCCTCGAGGAGCTGTACCCGCAATCGGTCACGGGCGACCACGGGCTGACGCTGGTCGAGCCCGCCCCTTTCGGCGTGATCGGAGCGATCACACCCTCGACCAATCCGACCTCGACGATCATCTGCAACGCGATCGGGATGCTCGCCGCGGGCAACTCCGTCGTGTTCAACGCCCACCCCGGGGCGAAGCGCTGCTCGATGCAGACCGTGGCGCTGCTCAACCGGGCGATCACCTCCGCGGGCGGGCCGCAGAACGTCGTGACCTGCCTGGCCGAGCCCACCATCGAGACCGCCCAGCAGATCATGCGTCACCCGGCCGTTCGCCTCCTGGTGGTCACGGGCGGCGGCGCGGTCGTCAAGGCGGCGATGGCCTCGGGCAAGCGCGCGATCTGCGCCGGCCCCGGCAACCCGCCGGTGGTGGTGGACGAGACCGCCAACATCGACAAGGCCGGCCGCGACATCGTGCTGGGCGCCTCGACCGACAACAACATCATCTGCACCGACGAGAAGGAGGTCCTCTGCGTCTCCATGGTCGCGGACGGGTTGCTCAAGGCCATGACCCGCAGCGGCGCGGTGCTGATCGACCGTTCGCGCCTGCCCCAGCTCGAGAAGGTCATCTTCTCCGTGATGCACGGTCCCCGCCAGCGCGCCGAGATCAACAAGGAGCTGATCGGCAAGAACGCCGACGTCATCCTCGCAGAGATCGGCATGCGCGTTCCGGCCTCGGTGCGCCTCGGCGTGGTCGAGGTGGACCAGACCCACCCGCTGCTCTGGACCGAGCAGATGATGCCGATCCTGCCGGTGTGCCGGGTGCCCAACGCGGACGCCGCCATCGACCTGGCGGTCGAGGTGGAGGGCGGGAACCGGCACACCGCGGTCATGCACTCCAAGAACCTCGACAACCTCTCGCGGATGGCCAAGGAGTGCGACTGCAGCATATTCGTCAAGAACGGCCGCTCCCAGGCCGGCCTCGGGCTCGACGGTGAGGGGTACTGCTCCTTCACTATCGCGAGCCCAACCGGTGAAGGCATGACCGGTCCGAGGTCGTTCTCCCGCTACCGGCGCTGTGTGCTCGTGGATCACTTCAGGATCACGTGATGAAAAAACACCCTGCCATCGCCGTGGTCGAGTTCAAGGACATCGCGGTCGGTATCGTCGCCACCGACGCCATGCTCAAGAAGTCACCGATCGCCTTCCTCAAGTGCGGGACGATCAGTCGGGGTCGCTTCCTGACGCTGATCGGCGGCACCACGGCCTCCGTCGAGGAGGCGGTCAACGAGGGGTTGTTCTTGGGCGGGCCGAGCGTGCTCGACCACGTCCTGCTGGCCGACGTCCACCCCCAGGTGTACGACGCGATTCTGGGCCAGCGCAAGGCAGTCGGCCCGGGCTCGCTCGCGATCATCGAGACTGCAACCGTCTCCTCGAACGTGCGTGCGGCGGAGCTCGCTCTCAAGGGCACGCCGGTGGACCTCGTCGAGATCCGCCTCGCCGACACCGGGCTGTCGGGAAAGGGCGTCTCGATCTACCACGGCGAGCTGCACGACATCGAAGCGGCGGTGGACATCGCGGTGGGGTTTCTGGAGCGGATGGGGGTCGAGGTCGGCTTCAAGATCATCTCTGCGCCCCACGACGCCCTCTCCAAACAGGTGGGCTCCTCGACCTACTTCGGCTCCTCGCCGGTACTCGAACTGGACGGCGAGACCGAGGGGGAGGGCTGATGCTTCTCGGCAGGGTGGTCGGCGTGGTGGTCCCCTGCGTGGTTTACCAGGGGCTCGAAGGGACGCCGATGCTCTGCCTGCAACCGCTCGACAAGAGCGGCAAGCCCAAGGGGCGCACGATCGTCGCGGCCGATGCCACCCGCATGGCCGGTCCCGGCGAGCTCGTCTACTACGAGGGCGGACGCGAGGCGGCGCTCGCCCTCGATCCGTGGTTCGTCCCGGTAGACCACACGATCATCGGCATCGTGGACGACCTCCACCTTCCCGAACGCGGAGTCGAGCCTTGATCATCGGGCGGGTCACCGGCGAGATCCACTCCACGATCAACCACCCGTTCTACCAGTCCAAGAAGCTCCTGGTGGTGGAGAAGACCGACCCTTCGGGCAAGCCGACCGGCGATTACGTGATCGCGGTGGACGTCGTGGACGCCGGATTCGGCGAGCGAGTCCTCGTGCTGGACGAGGGGAACGGCGCGCGCCAGGTGTTCGCCTCCACCGACGC
>DATKMD010000018.1:0-24405 GCA_035542075.1 Thermoanaerobaculaceae bacterium | reverse complement strand
CCGCCGTCGTCAACATCCTGTCCTTCGTGGCGATGTTGTCCTTGATCAGTACGGGGATGCCGTGCAGGGGCCCACGATCTGCCCCCGCCTTCCTTTCGGCGTCGAGGGCCTCCGCGATCGCGAGGGCCTCGGGGTTGACCTCGATCACGGACCCGAGCGCTGGCCCGTGCTGGTCTGCGGCCTCGATGCGCGCGAGGTAGGCCTCCGCCAGCGAGCGCGCGGTCTGCTTTCCCGACCGCATCGCTGCCTGGAGCTCCGCGACCGTCGCCTCCTCGAACTCGAACGCCGGGACCGCAGAAGACGCAGGCGCCTCGGTTGTGGCACCCACCCCTGCACCGGTGGCGGCGGCAACTGCGATGCCGCCGGCCACCCCGGCCCGCAGCAACTCGCGCCGGTTCATCCCCTTTTGCTGACCGCGTCGGTCCCTTCGGCTCATTTGTCTCATCCCTTCCTCTCCGACGAGCGGAGCCTTGACTCCTTGGCCCTCACCCCTCCGGGTGCTGCCGCGCAGTGGTCCCGATAGGCGGCGAGGAGCGCGTCACGTCGCGCCGCCGGCAGGTACCGCACCGCCTCACGCACGGTGACGCCGGAAGCACGCTGCGTGCGCGGCGCCAGCCACGCGTCCACCAGGCACGGGCGCTTCTTACCCGTCTCCCGAAGCACCCAGCCGATCGCCTTGCGGATGAAGAACTCCTTCTCCTCGAGCATGCCGTCCGCGAAACGGGAGAAACGCTCGAAGTCACCGGTGCCACGGCGCAGCGGCGGGAGGAGGGCCAGCATCGCCGCGCGGCGCACCCAGAAGTCTTCGTCTCTCGCCCAGCGGTCGAGAGTCGCGGCCAGCTCCGGGAAGCGCACCACCAGGGGCCCGGCAACCTGGATCGCGAGGAAATCCACCAGAGCCCAGGTGTGCGAGTCCCGGAGCAGACGCTCGATCAGCTTCATGTCCCCGGCACCCAGGAGAGACGAGCGCGCTTTCAGCACTTCGACGGCCACCCCGCGCAGCTCGAAGATGCCCCGCGGCCAGAGGTTCTTCACGAGTGCCAGCACGTGACTGCGGTCAAACGGCGCATGCTCCCTCAGCACGCCCTTGACCGTCTCGCGGAGCGCGCGGGTGTCCACGCCGAGGAACACGAGCTCGCTCTTCAGGTATCGCTTGGCGCCCCACGCCCGCTCGGGATCGCCCCGAAGCCTGAGCTCGGCTTCGATCCGAGGCGCAAGCGAGACGGCACTGGTGCGGGTCACGGGCGAAGTCTAGCAACCGAGGCGCAACGGCAGCGCGACTCCGTCCCAGACGCGGTGGACGGGCACGCACACCCGCGATTGAGTGGCGCGGGCATTTGCGACCGTCAGCCGGTGTGGAACGGCCAATCCATGCTCGCGCAAGCAGATACGGTGCTAGACTAATGAAGCGGAACAAAGCGAGATGGCGCCATGTCCTCCCCGGAGTCCGGTGCGGCGGTGAGCGGCGAAGAGCCGGTCTCCAGCGGTGTGACGGCCGCGGTCGGGAAGGCGCCTGCTCCGCAGCCCTCGGTGGCGGGTGACGACTTCACCGAGCTTGAACCGGAGCTCGAAACGGCGTTCGCGACCCCGGTCCTGCCCAGCGGCCGTGTGAAGATCAATGAGGAGCTGTTCCACGAGGAGCTCCGCCGCAACAACCTCCGTTGGCTCTTCTGGACGGTCGCGATGGCCACCGTCGTGTTTCCAACCTGGGGGGCCTTCGACTACTTCCTGGCTCCCGGCCATTGGCGGTACTTTCTCACGCTGCGGCTGATCGGAACCGCCACCAACGCTCTCATCGTGTTCATCGTGTACCGGCCGGGGTTGCGCCGCTACACCTGGGAGGCTTTCTGGGCCGTGGCCGTGGTCATCGACGGCTTCATAGCGCCAATGCTCCCACTGGTGGGAGGCAACTTCCCGGCCTACTTCATGGGTTTCTCCATCGTGATCTTTGGGGCCGGCCTGTTGCCGTCCTGGCCGCCGAAGTGGGCGATCTCGTGCATTGCCTCGATGCTTGCCAGCGGGGTCCTCGCATTCCTCTTGGTGCCCTCCACACTTTCCTCCCGAGACATCGTGGGAGGCGTCTTCTTCGTCTTCACGGCCGCGGGCCTCTCCATTGCGGCTGCCTCGTTCAGGTACGACCTCGCTCGTCGCGATTACTCCACCCGTTCGGAGCTTTCCGCGCTTGCTCGGAGGGAGGCCGATGCCAACATCCGCCTGGCCCGTGCCACCGGTGACCTCCAGGACGCGCTGGAGCGGCTCAAGGAGCTCGACCGTCTCAAGAGCCAGTTCTTTGCGAACGTGTCACACGAGCTGCGGACGCCGCTGACCCTGATCCTTGCGCCCGTGGAAGAGCTCGTCCAGGCCACCACTGACCACGATCAGCTTCAGTACCTCCGGGTTGTCCGCCGGAACGCGCACCGGCTGCTGCGCCTGATCGACGACCTGCTCGACCTGTCGCGCCTGGACGCTGGGGGGCTGAGGCTCAACCTGGCAGAAATCGACATTCGCACCATCGCTGCAAGCGTCTACGAGAACAGCAAACCAGCGGCAATAGCCAGGGGCATCGAGTTTACCTTCGCCACACGGCCATCCACCACGAAAATCTTCGGCGACGCGCACCGCCTCGAGATCGTGATCACCAACCTGGTCGGCAACGCCCTCAAGTTCACCCCGCCAAAGGGTCGCATCGGCATGCGCGTCGAAGACCTTCCCACGGGGGTGAGCGTTCGGGTCAGCGACAGCGGGCGCGGCATCCCACCAGATGCGCTTCCCCATGTGTTCGAGCGGTTCTTCCAGGCCTCCGCCACTGACCAGAGGCGTGACGGCGGTGTCGGCATCGGTCTCGCCCTCGCCAAGGAGCTGGTGGAGCTCCACGGTGGCACGATGAACGTGGAGAGCCTGGTAGGCGAGGGAAGCACGTTCTCTTTCATGATCCCGTTCGGGAAGGATCACATCCGCCCCGAGGTGGTGGAGAGACGCAGGGAGTTCACGCCGCTCGAGGAACTGAGACGCCGGACCGAAGACCCCGAGGTGACGCCAAAACTTGTGCGGACTGAGACAGTTACAGCGCAGGAGCAAACCGGTACGCCGCCCGCCGGGCCCGCCCTGTTCGGTGGGTCACGGCGGGCGCGCATCGTCCTCGCTGAGGACCACGGGGATGTGCGGGAGTTCATCCGTGGACTTCTGGAGCCCGAGTTCGACCTCATGACCGCCACCAACGGCGACGAGGCATGGGAGCTCGTCTGCAGGGAGATGCCGGACCTCGTGATCTCGGACATCATGATGCCCGGGCGTACCGGAACCGAGCTCTGCCGCGACATCAAGTCCGAGCCAGCGCTGAAGAACATCCCGGTGCTCCTCCTCACCGCCCGGGTAGGCTCGGAGGCGACCCTCGAGGGCTTCGCGCACGGCGCGGACGACTTTGTGGCCAAGCCGTTTCATCCCCGCGTGCTGCTCGCGCGCGTGCGGGCACAGCTCAAGCTCCGCGCCCTCGGCCTGCAGCTCGCCGAGCGCGAGAAACTGGCAGTCGTCGGCATGCTGGCCGCCGGCATCCTTCACGAGGTTCGCAACCCGGTGAACGCGATCCTGAACGCCGCGCGTGTCCTCGCAACGGGCAAGGCAGCAGCCGAGATGACGGAGCGGCTCATTGCCGTGATCAGCGACGGCGCTCAGCGAATCCACGGGATCACCGCTGCACTGGAAACTCACGCGCGGCCCGCGGAGGTTGGCGGGCTCACCCCCTGCAACGTGCGCGAGGGCCTCGACGCGACGCTACGCTTGCTGGAACACCGGATGAAAGACGTGACGGTGCACCGCGACTATCGGACCGAGACAATGGCGGCCGCGCCCCCAGGCCCCCTGAATCAGGTCTTCCTCAACATCCTTGACAACGCCCTGCGAAGCGGTGCCAGGACCCTCTGGCTCGGGGTGGCGGAGCAGGGCCAGCGCCTTACGGTTCGGATCGGGGACGACGGCCCAGGGGTTCCGCCCGGAGTCGCCCAGCGGATCTTCGATCCGTTCTTCACGACGCGCGAACTGGGCTCGGGGACCGGTCTCGGGCTCTACCTTTCGCGTAGAATAGTAGAGGCGAACCACGGTGCACTGTGGGTGGAGGATCGGCAGGGCGGCGGGGCCGAGTTCGTCGTCGAGCTGCCTGCGGCCGCCGAGCCTCAGGCCCGGAAGTGAGGAGCGGATGTCAAAGTCCTACGAAGAACTGATGGGGGCCCTCGGGCGGGCGATCTTCTTTCGGCCGGAACGCCGCCGCGTGCGAGACCTCCTCTCGAGGGACGCCCAGCCTCAGCTTTTGGTCGAGGGCCAAGAGTACCCGCTCTTCGATCTCTCGATGAACGGGGTTTCCCTCATCTCACGCAACGGCATTAAACATTGGCCGATCGGCACGGAACTTGAGCTGAAGCTGCTCCTCTACGACAAGGAGGTCTACAAGGGGCGCGCCCGGGTGGCCCGCGTGGAGTCGGGCCAGAAAGCCGGCACGCGCATCGCGTTCGGCCTCACCAACGGCTTCCTCGATCTGCCGGAAATTCTTCGCCAGGACGAGGAGGGCCGGCTCGAGAACCAGCTGAGGTTCGGACCCGAGTACTGGCGCACGCGAATCCCCAAGGCCCTCCAGGAGGCGACCTCTCGTGCCGTGCACTTTCTCCACTTCTACAGACAGACACTCGACCGCCACGAGGCCCGCTACAAGGCGCCCGGGGGCGGTGGAAGCGACGCCATTGCGGCCCTCGAACAACGGGCCCTCGCGGCCCTTCGAGGGCCCTGGAGCGAGATCGTCCGGGCTGCCTCCCGGGCCGCTCTCGAGTGCCTGAACGATCGCGAGGTTCTGGCCGCCGCCAAGGAGTACACCGAAAACCTCGTAACTCAAGTGCTCCTCGTCTGTCCTATGCTCCGCCGCGCGTACACCAAGCCCCTCGGCTATTCGGGTGACTACCAGGTGATGCTCTACACCTACAACAACACTTTCGAAGGCGATTCGGTCTTCGCGCGAGTGTTCCACAAGATTGGCGTTGAACACCCCCTTTCTGCAGGGATACGCACACGGAAGGATTTCGTGGTCAAGCTGATGGAGAGGGAGCACGAGCGCTTCCTAGCGGTGGAGAAGGATGATCCGGTCTTCCGGATCACCAGCCTGGGGTGCGGTCCGGCCCGGGAGGCTTCCGACTTCATCCAGTGCCGAAAGAGCTGGCCCGGGCAGGTGGTCTTCACGCTGGTCGATCAGGAAGAGGAAGCGCTCTCCCACGCGTTCCATCAGAGCCAGCGCCAGATCCACGCCACCGGCGCCAACGCTGCCATCCAGTGTCTGAACCTGTCGTTCATCCAGCTGATCCGGGATCCTTCCCGGGTCCCCATCGAACACCCCCAGCACTTCATCTTTGCTACCGGGCTCGTCGACTACCTCCGGGAGATGACGGCGAAGGTGCTGGTCCGCGCGCTCTACGAGCAGTTGGCCCCGGGCGGTCTGCTGGCGCTGGGCAACGCGATCGGGCCGAACGATCACTTTTGGTCTCCGGAGTTTTTGCTTGACTGGACCCTCCTGTACCGGACGCGTGAGGAGATGCTGCGCCTGGCCGAGCTGCTGCCCGAAACGGCCGAGGTGGATGTCGTCTTGGAACCCGGGGGAGCCTATCACTTCCTCGTGGTGAGGAAGCGCTAACGCCGCGATGGCACTCTGCTGCGGAGAGGAATAAAGGTCCTGGAGCATCGGCGGTAACGGCTAAACGAGCGCACAAGGACGGGCCATGGAGCGAACGATCCTTTACGTTGATGATGACACGCCCAACCTGACCGTCCTCCAGGCCGCGTGCGCCGACGAGTTCGACGTCGTCACCGCCGAGAGCGCCGAGGTGGCCATCGAGATCATGCGCCAGCACGAGATCGCCGTGCTGCTGGTGGACCAGCGCATGCCGGGCATGACGGGTGTCGAGCTGTTCGAAGCCACCCGCGAGCACTACCCGGACACCGTGAGGATTCTCATTACCGCCTACTCAGACCTGACCGACGCGATCAACGCGATCAACCGGGGACAGGTCCGGGGCTACCTGAGAAAGCCCTGGGAGCCCGAACAGTTGAAGGCGACGCTTCGCGAGGCCCTCGAGGTGTACGAAACCAGGCGCAAGGTCCGTGAGCTGGAACGACGCCTCCTCGAGACCGAGCGCGTCTACTCGTTGGGGGTCGTTGCCGCCAGCGTCGCCCACGAGTTGCGAAACCCGCTCACGGTGCTCCTCACGACCCTCGACCTCGCCGACATGCGCCTCAAGAGCATGATTGATGGCCTGAGCTCCGGACGGCCCATCGCGCCCGAAGAGGCAGATTCCGTGAAGAAGGTCGTTGACCAGATCTCACGGGCGAAGCAGGCCGTCGACCAGATCACCGAGATCACGTCCGGCATCGAGCTTTCCCACCGCCGGCGGGATGAGGAGAGGACCACCGACATGAAGGAGGTGGCGAACCTCACCCTGAGGTGTGTGCGCGCCGAGCTGCTGAAGCGGGCCCAGATCCAGGTCGAGATCGAGCCCGGCCCGCCGGTCCAGGGGTCGCCCAACAAGCTGGGGCAGGTCGTGATGAACCTGCTCATCAACGCGCTGCAGGCGCTGCCGGATCGCCCGCGTGGCCAGAATGTCGTCTCGCTCCGGCTGCACCCGGCCGGCGACTTCGTCCGGCTCGAGGTCGAGGACAACGGCTCCGGGATCCCGCAGGACGTCCTGGAGAAGATCTTCGACCCGTTCTTCACCACCAAGACGCACGGAGGTACCGGGCTCGGCCTCGCGATCTCCAAGCAAATCATCGAGGAGGTGCGGGGCCGCATCTCGGTGGAAAGCGAACCCGGCCGCGGCACGCGGTTCTCCGTGGAGCTCCCCGTGGCCGTCCCCTCCAAGCCGGGCTCGGACTAGAGCAGCCAAGGGCGGGCGGTCCTCGGCCGTCCGAGGCGGTCTCTATAGTGGAGCCAAATGACTTCTCAGCTGGCGAAACGATCGAGGTACGAGGTCAGCCGCCCCTCGTTGCTCTCGTCGAATGCGGCAAAGACGACTCCCACGCCGGAGAACGGCTCGGTGGGCTCGGCGGTGCGGCGGACCACCCGGGCCCTGCCGCGGATCGGCTCGTGCGATCCCGGGAGAATCAGCTCGAAGGCCAGCACCGTGCCGGGCCGGAAGGTGTTGGGAACATCGAGGAGCATCCCGGTGGTCGAGATGTTGACCGTTCGACAATCGAGCCGCTTCGCGGGCCGGTCGGCCACCTCCTGGATACGGCTCGGGATGGTGAGGGGCAGCCTGGGTGCGGTGCTGAACAGCCTATCGAGAACCTCGGGCAGCCGCAGTTCGACCTCCTCCCACGAGACCACACGATTCGCCCCGCGGCCCAGGTACATCTCGGCCTCGGCGCGGTAGCGCTCGTGCGCGACCAGCACGACCGAGGAGCTTCGGCAGGGGCAAGCCGGCTTGCGGAGGGCTGCCAGGAAGGTCGACATTGGGGCACCGCGCAGCGGGTACGCCACGGCCAGCGCATCGTAGTGGCCAACACAGGCGAGTTCGACCGCCTCTGACCAGTCGTCGGCGCCACCCGTGACGACCACCTGGATCGGGGTCAGGGCTCCGCGGAGCCGCTCCAGCCCCGCGGGGTCGAACCCCACCGGTAGCACGGTGTACCAGTCCACCGAAGAGTCCATATTCTTATTCTCCTCCGTGACAATATCATGACGCCCCCGACCAGCGCCAGACGTGACGGCTCTCACACGCGCGCTGGACCCGCGGCCAGTCGCCGCGTGAACCTTGGGGGGGCTCCCTGCGTCTAATGGAGTGTCGATGATGGGTGTGCGCGCGGTGCTCCATCGCCGCGCCTAACGGGTCGAGCGGGGGGTCTTATGGCGTACGTTCCTTCTGTGGTTCGCAGGATCCGGCCATCCGAGCACAACCCGGGGAATGCCCTGGTTCCCGTCATCCTTGATCAGGGTGACGATGCCCGCGTCGCGACAGTGGCGTTGGGTTTCTCTCCGCAGCTGGGAGACCACTTCGACTTCGAAGGCGTCACCTGGAAGATCACCAGGCTTAAGGACTTCCAGCGCGGCTACGTGGCGCGGCCGGTCCGACCAGGGCTCTGCGTGCACTGAGGCTTCGTGTCGGTCCGCCCGAATTGGCGGCAGCAACGCGCCGAACCACTGCCTTCCAACGCCTGAGACGCCAAAGGTGCTCGCTTCGCCCCGGCGCATGCAACTTCGGTTCGGGCTCCGCGAGGCGAAGGCCTTGAAGGCGGCCCCGTGCCACTCACCCGGGGTCGCTCCGGCCCCCGAGTTGCGCACCGACTCCAGATCGGGAAAGATCGTTTCCCGGGAGTTGGGGAACTGATGGCAGGAGGGCCATACCGCGCTCATGTCGGTCCCGGTGGCTTCGGGGGCCTCTCGGGCCGCCCTCCCCGGGACCTGCTCGCGCTGCTTGTCACGCTGTTTCTCACGTTCACTCTCCAGTTCTTCGAGTCGACGGCGTTCATCCCGGCGCTGCTCCGCCTGACGCCCGCCGTCTGGCGTTCGGGCTTCCTCTGGCAACTGGGTACGTACGCTCTCTCCGGGGTCGGCGGACCCAGCCTCTGGTTCTTGCTCGAGCTTTTCATCGTCTACTGGTTCGGGGTCGACGTGCGGGCGCGTTTGGGGAGGAGAGGGTTCTGGAGGCTACTCGCCTGGGCCGTCCCCGGCGCTGCCCTGATCGCCATCGCGACAGAGATCGCAATCGAAGCGGTGGCGCCGAAAGGCGTGACCCCGTTTCCCTTCCAGCTCATGCAGGGTCAACGGGTGATCATGACCATCCTGATCGCCGCCTTTGCGACCCTTTTCAAGGACGCCACCATCCTCGCCTTCTTCGTGGTGCCGGTGCGGGCACGGTGGTTCGTCTGGCTCGCAATCCTGATCGGCTTCGTGGCGTACCTGGGCACGAAGGACCTCGCCGGCTTTGCCGGAATTTGCGCCGCGACGGGGATCAGCGTGCTGGTTCTCTCGCGCACCGGCTCACGGAACACGCTTCGAAGGTGGTGGCTGGAGCGGCGGCGAAGACCGCTCACGCGCAAGGTGGACAGGCTGGCCCAACGGCGCGGGTTGCGGGTGGTGAACCGGGACGACGCGTCCGGTGGCCCGACGATCAACTAGGCGGCGGCGAGTGCGGCGATCCGGTTGGACTCGAAGACGTTGACGCCGGGCGGCTCGGTCGCCGCGACCTTCAGCATCGCCGCTGCCACCGCGCTCGCCTTGATCGGCCGGTACTTCCTCGCCGGGCCGACAAGCAGGAACGACACCAGTGGGAGGGCCAACGCGGCGATGCGCTCCCCAAGCCTGAACTGCTCTCGCTTCCCGAGGAGTAGCGATGGACGGAAGATCTGTGTTCCCCGGAACGGAAGCTTGCCGACCGCGCCCTCAACCTCCCCCTTGACGCGGCTGTAGAAGACCCGCGATCCGGGGTCGGCACCCACCGCCGAGATGAGGAGCAACTGCCTGGCACCGTTTTCGGCGGCGGCCTGGGCAGCGCCCACGACGTACCCGAAGTCCACCCGCCGGAACGCCTCCCTGGACCCGGCCGCCCGGATCGTGGTCCCCAGGCAGCAGAAGACGTCGTCCACATCGAGCAGGCGGCCGCACTGGTGCAGCTCAGCCAGGTCCGTCGCGAACCATCGGAGCTTGGGGTTTTCCCGGGTTGCCGCCTTCCTGGCGATCACGAGAACACGATCGTACGCCGGATCGCCCAGCAACAAGTCCAGGCAGCTCCTCCCGACCAGACCGGTGGCCCCAAGCAGGACCGCGGAACGCGCCTCCGCCCGTGTGGTCAAAGAGCCACACCCCACTCACCGTGGACGTCCTCGTCCACCGTGAGAAGCACACGCGACTCTCCGGGGGCAGGAGACGCGGTACTCACAGCGACCACCCGCGGCAACGCTGCCGGCCTCACGCGGTCATTCCTGGGCTGCTTCGAGAAACCTCTGGGCGCCGATCGACCCGAGCTTGGTCAGGAAACGGTCGCCCTCACGAAGACTCTCGCGCCTCACCCGTGCCAGCAGAAAGCCACCGAGGACTCCCGCGGCCCCAATCAGAAACCCCAGAAAGAACAAGAGAACGTCCCACTCCAGATCCATGTCGCCTCCCCGGGCCCACCCGCCGCCGGAGGACGGATGCCGCCGCACGCACCGATGGAACCGTTCACACACTCCAACGAGACCTCCAAACCCAGGAATTCCCTTGGTTTCGCGACGGGAGACCCGGCAATGTGGCCCACGCCGCCGGGTCGTAACAAGCCCGGATTCTGCTATCATTTCTCAGTAATGACCGAGAGCGCCCCCTTCAAGGAACGTCGCCGGCACCCGCGTCACGCGGTCAACGACGTGAAGGGGACCCTTCACATCAGCACCGGGGCGAAGGTCATCAACATGAGCGTGACCGGCATGGCGATCGAGACCGACACTCAGATGCGTGTCGGTCGCGCCTACTCGGTGACCCTCAAACATGGGGCCGATTTCGTCCTCAAGCTTCAAGGTACGGTGGTCTGGTGTCACCTGCGGGGCATCCGCAAGACCGAAGCCGGTGACACCAGAAGCGTGTACCACGCCGGCTTCCGCTTCGAAGACATCCTGACCGAGAAGGCGCAGGAGTTGGCTCGCTTCCTGGAGGCGACCGCCATCATCGCGCTGGACACCAGGATCTCCGGTCGGTTCAAGCTCAAGCTCACCGAGCCCGTGGACATCGACACCGAGTACCCGTTTGTCGTGAAGACCATCAGTGCGTCGGGACTGCTGCTGGAGACGGAGACATCACCGCCGGAGGGGACCTTCTTCGACATGGAGATCCACCTTCACGGCGCCGTGCTGCAGACCAAGGGCCGAATCGTCCACACGCGCGAGGTGAGCGATCCTGGTTCGGGCAGAAGCACGCAGGTCGGCGTGGAATTCGTCGACACCGCCGAGGAAGATCGGCACGCCATCGAGGAGTTCATCGCCCACCAACTTCAGTAGCGGGCGCCCAAACACCTTCGACGGATTACGGTACTGGATGAACTGCCCGCTCTGTTCGCCAGACGGGGGAGCTACTCGTCGAGCGGCCTGGGCTGCGGCCCGGGTACGATCCCTGCAATGTCGGGGTCCACACCCGGCTCACGGGCGGGACGCTCCTGCTTCTCGGCCTTGCGTTGGACGCGCTTTTCCGCCTTCTCCTTCTGTCGCTGCTGGCGGGCGCGCTCACGCTCCCGCTTGGTGATCGAAGCTCCACGGTTGGTACCCAAGCCCACCTCCGAACCGACACTTCCCCGTGCGTCCGCCCGCGCCACGGCGACCCGCCCGGGATCATCACGCTACCACGCGCTCGCAACAAAAGCGACCCCGGGGACCTTCCACCCAACCGAAGAGTCAACAGAACCAGACATGACGGCGACAACGTGGCCAGGCGTCGTAGATCGATCCGCGACCGGCTGTTTCCGCCGCAGGGTGGTCGCGCGCGCCCGCAGAACTCTCCCCGCTCGACGATCCAGAGGCTCACTGCAACGAGCACGTGGGGATGCTGGCTTGACGTGGATGCGACTCCGTCTTACCCTCTCCGCCGCAAGGGAGGCCAACCATGAGGAAGTCTCTGTCCTGTCTGATTGCCACGGTCGCCGTGCTGAGCCTCGCATCGGCCGTGTGGGCACAGCAGCTCGACCTGCCGCGCCCGAGCCCCAAGGCATCGGTCACTCAGACCGTGGGGCTCACCGACGTCACGATCACGTACTGCCGGCCCAGCGTGAAGGGACGCGTGATCTGGGGCGGGCTCGTCCCCTACGACCAGGTCTGGCGGACCGGGGCCAACGAGGCCACAACAATCACCTTCGGCGATGATGTGACGATCGAGGGGAACAAGCTGCCCGCGGGCACCTACGGATTGTTCACGATCCCGGGCAAGGACGAGTGGACCGTGATCTTCAACAAGGGCGCCAAGCAGTGGGGCGCCTACGAGTACAAGCAGGACCAGGACGCGCTGCGGATCAAGGTGAAGCCACAACCCGCCGTCTTCCACGAGCTGATGACTTTCTCCTTCCCCTCCGTCTCGACCGAGTCGGCGCAGGTCGCCCTGAACTGGGAGAACTTACAGGTCGCCTTCAGCTTCATGGTGAACACGATCGAGAAGGTCCTCGGCGCTGCCCGCAAAGCGGTCGCGGAGGCCAAGCCCGACGACTGGCGCACCTCCTACCGCGCCGCCGCCTTCTGCCTCGACAACAACGTGAACCTGGCCGAGGCCAAGACCTGGCTCGACAAATCGGTGGCGACCAAGGAGACGATGTACAACCTTTCCGGTCAGGCGCGTCTGCTCGCCATGCAGGGCAAGAAGGCCGACGCCATTGCCCTCGCAAAGAAGGCGATCACCGTCGGCAACGCGGCCGATCCCAAGGCCGATACCTCGATGGTGGACAACCTGATCAAGGAGTGGGAAAAGTGACAGCGGGGCGCGCCTGCGCCCCGCTGTCATCCTGAGCCCGACCCTGGGTCGGGCGAAGGATCCCGCGAAAACTGACCACAGCTCTTCATCCAAGAGTCGCCACGACAAGGCGGCCCGCTATGGCGGGCCCTTCGCTCATTCGCTCAGCCCCACAGGCCGGACTCGAGCAGGCCCCGGAAGACCTCGACCTCGTCGTCGGGAACAACGAGCCAGATGCACTTGAGATTGCGGGATGGGCCCGGCCCGAGGGCCGAGCGCAGCAGCGCCACGAATCGCTCCGCAGGCAGGGAGCCGTGCACCCGGCCCAGCGGCGGAATCGCGAGGGTGCGCACCCGCCGTGATTCGGCCTCCTCGAGCGCCGCCTCCAGGGCGGCGGCGACCCACTCTTCGCGCCAACTCGGTTCCCGCGAGAGATCGTGGACGATTGCCAGGAGGCGCAACGGGCTGCCCTCCCGCACGACGACTCTCCCCGGCGCGGCCGGCTCGGCGGTGTACGCCTCGTGAAACGCCCGCAGGCGTGCAACCCGGGGCTCGCGCACCTCGGGGTCCGCACTCAGCACGAGGTAGGTGTCTTCCTCCAAGAGGAGCGCGTCCGCCGTCGGCGGTGACTCGGAGATCACCATGACATCGATGCGGGGAGGCACGGGCCATGCTCCTTCAGTCATCTCCAGTATCGATGGGCCCGGCACCGCCCACAAGCTCGGGAACTCAGGCAGAGAGGGCACCCTGGCGCGCCGCGTTCGCCCGAACCCAGCGCTCGAAGACCCACGCCAGCACGATCACCGCCAGACAGCCGAGCACGTTGTACCAGAGGAAGGAGATCGGGGTGAAGACGTAGCACGCGAGAACTGCTCCCTCGGCGACGATCGCGGCCGCGAACACCGCCGTCCCGGAAACCTTTCGGATAAAGAACCCCGTCAGGAAGATCCCCAGGATCGTCCCGTAGAAGAGGGAGCCCAGGATATTGACCGCCTCCACCAGCGACCCAAGGCGGCTGGCCTGCTGGGCGAAGGCGATCGCGAACATCCCCCAGAAGACTGTGGCCAGGCGCGAGACCAGCACGGATCGGCGCTCCCCGGCTCCCGGGTCGAGCAGGCGCCGGTACACATCGACGACCGTGGTGGAAGCCAGCGCGTTGAGCTCCGCCGAGGACGCCGACATCGAGGCCGCAAACACGGCCGCCAGAACCAGACCCACGAGGCCGGCGGGCAGGTACTTCACGACGAAGCCCAGGAAGACGTAGTTGGTGTCGCTCGGGTCGGCGCTCGCGTCGTTCGCCCGCATCAGGGCGACAGCCTGTCCGCGGACGGTCTCCGCTTCGGCGCTGGCGGCTCCGAACGCCCGCTCGGCCTCGGCCTGGGCCCCGGCGTCGGCGCTCTTCAGGGCACGGAGCAACTCACGCGCCCGACCCTCCCGGACTCCGACTGCCTCCCCGTAGCGCCGCTCGAGCTCCGCGAAGCGGCTCCCGTTCGCCGAGGACCGAACCTTTGCTGTCTGAACCGGGTTGAAGAAGATCGGCGGAGCCGCGAACTCGTAAAAGGCGAACACAGTGGCGCCCAGCAGCAGGATCGCAAACTGCATCGGCACCTTGACCGCCCCGTTGAAGAGAAGCCCGAGCCTGCTCTGCGTCACCGACCGGCCCGCAAGGTAGCGCTGCACCTGCGACTGGTCCGTCCCGAAGTACGACAGCTGCAGGAACGCGCCCCCGATCAGCCCCGACCAGAGCGTGTACCGGTTCGTGAGGCTGAAGTGTGGATCGATCGCGTTGAGCTTGCCCGCCTTGCCGGCGACGCGAAGAGCGTCCAGGAACGAGACGTCGGCCGGGAGCGAGGCCACCAGCACCACGAACGCCGCGCCCATCCCGAGGAGGATGACTGCCGCCTGCAGCACCTGGGTCCGGCTCACCGCGCGCGTTCCGCCGGACGTGGTGTAGACGATCACCAGGCCGCCGATCACCAGGATGGTGACCCGAAGATCCCAGCCGAGGATCACCGAGAGGATGAGGGAGGGCGCGAAGATCGTCAGGCCCGCCGCCAGTCCCCGCTGGACCAGGAACAGGAACGCGGTTAGCGCCCGCGTCTTGAGGTCGAAGCGGGTCTCCAGGTACTCGTACGCCGTGTAAACCCTCAGACGGTGGTAGAGCGGCACCGCCGTGAGCGAAAGCACGACCATGGCGATCGGCAGCCCCAGGTAGAACTGCACGAAGCGCATCCCGTCGGCGTATGCCTGGCCGGGGGTCGAAAGGAAGGTGATCGCGGAGGCCTGCGTCGCCATGATCGAGAGCGCCACTGTCCCCCACCGCATCTCCCTGCCCGCCAGGAGGAAGCCCCGGAGGTCTCGGCTCCGCCCGCCCCGCCACACGCCGTAGGCGACCATGAGAACCAGGGCGGACGCGAGAACGGCCCAGTCGAGCGAGCTCATCGAAACGCCAGCGTGAAGAGGTAGAAGAGGGCGATCAGCACCGCCAACGTGAGGAGAACACCCGCGTAGAGGGCGCCCCAGGTGCGGCCGAACGGCGGCCGCTCCTCGTCGGGGGTGACCTGGTTCTCTTCAGGCACGCGACCTTCCGCCAGCCAGGAGGTTCACGAACAGACGGATGGCGCCGGGCACGCCGGCGGGGAGCTGGCGGAAGAACGAGAGGCCCGTGTACACGTAACTCCCCTTCCCGTACGTCGCGAAAAGGAGCGCACCCTCACTCGGTTTCTCGCCAGGGTCGGACATCGAGAGCAGGGCCTGGTAGCGCGGGTCCCACTTCTCCGGGAAGTAGAGGCCGCGCTCCTGGATCCAGCCGTCGAAATCCGAGGCGCTGACGGTGCGCGGGTGGGTGAGCAGCGCGCTTGACGGCACCAGGATCTTCACCGGCGCCGTCTCGTCGGTGACGCGGTCGCGTGAGAGCGTGAACGGGTACGGCCCGAGCCTTTCGGTCACGAGATCCCGGTTGGTGTTGTACTGCACCACCAGCGTCCCTCCCCTCTCCACGTAGGCCAGCAGACGCTCCTGGGCCTCGGCAAGACGAGGCCGCGTGTTGTAGGCGCGCACCCCGATGACGATGGTGTCGAGCGCGTTCAGACTCGTCTCCTCGAGATCGTCGTCCGAAAGCAGCGTGACCTCGAACCCCAGCTGGAGCAGGATCGCCGGGATCTCGTCGCCCGGGCCCATAACGTAGCCGACCCGCTTCACCGGCCTGTCCACGTCGACTCTGACGAGTCTGGCGGCCGCGGGCGGAAGCAGCGCCCGGGGCGGGATGTGGGTGTGGTCCACCTCGACCAGGCCGTGGGCAGCCTCCTCGCGATCGCCGCTGCGCACGAAGGCAACCAGCTCCCCCGTCCCGGGCGCGTCCGGCGGTGTCACGGTGAAGCGCACCGTCCGTTCCTCGCCGGCCTTCTCAAACGCCACCGGGACCTCGCCGGGCTCCACCCGCCACCCGGGGGGCCCAACGAGTCGCACGCCGGCGGAGACCTTGGACTCATGCCCCTGCACCAGCGCGCGCACAACCTTGCCGTTCCGGTCGGGGAAGATGAGCAGCGGGGCCCCGAGGTTGACGGTCACTCCCGGCACGACCTCCAGTTCGCGCGTGCGCTCCCCCATCACCGGGTCGGTCCAGCGATGCACGACCGGCACCGTGTAGGCGAGCTCCTGTTCGCCGTCCCGCACCGTGAAGGTGACCGCCACGGCTGGGGGATCCGTTGCCTGTCCGATGAGCCTCTGATCCGCAACGGTGTACAGCCCATTGCCATGGCTCTTTGCGAGCCAGTACGGCTGGCTGAGCGGAGCCTCCGGAGGGAGAGAGACCGTCACGCTCTTGCTCACGACCTGGTTGTACGGGAGCGACGCGTCCACTTGAACGCCTGATCCAAACGAGGTGTCGATCCGGGCAAGCGACAGCTTCGCCGCCGAGCGGTTGACGGCGGATGCCGTGATCACGACCGAGCCGCCCGGAGCGGCCGTCGCCTCAGGCGCGACGGCCTCCATCCACAGCCCGGTGCACGCCGCGATGACCTCGAGCACCTCATGACGCTTCGCCGCAACCCACGGGTCGGGGGCGAGCCGGTCGATCGCGGCGAGCGCCTCGAGAAGCGCCGGCACGCACGCGGCGGGGTCCTCGTCCGAGTAAGCCGCCGCAGCTCTCGCAAGCAGGCCAGCCACGGGCCCGCCCCCGGGTACGCGCTTCCAGCTCAGGTCGATTCCATCGAAGATGTCCTGCGAAGCTGGCTCTCCCGCGACGAGCTCGAAGTCGTTCGGGACGCTGCCACGCCGCGGAGAAGACCCGAACCCCTGACTCTTGTGCATGCTGCGACTCGCGGCCGCGAGCTCAGCGTACGACTCTCCCAGCAGCGAGTCCCACGCCCCCAGGTCCACCGTGAGCTGCGGCGGCGCCCCGGGCGGCCGCTCCTCGCCGGGGCGACGCCAGGCGTTCCACAGCAGGCGCCTAGCCTGCCACGGCTTCACGTAGGCGAGCTGCTCGGGGAAGCGCTTCGGATCCGCAGCGGCGGAGAACGCTTCCGCGGCCAGGATCGCCGAGGCGGTGTGGTGGCCATGGCCTCCGTCACCGTTAGCGGGGAAGCGGGTGATGATGACGTCCGGCCGGAAGGAACGGATCACCCACACGACGTCCGACAGCACGGCTTCGTGACCCCAGATGCGCAGCGTCTCCTCCGGAGTCTTCGAGTAACCGAAATCCACCGCACGGGTGAAGAACTGCTCTGCCCCGTCGATCCGGCGGGCGGCGAGCAGCTCCTCGGTTCGGATCACACCGAGCGTGTCCCCCTGCTCCGTCCCGATCAGGTTCTGACCGCCATCGCCCCTGGTGAGGGCGAGGTAGCCGGTCCGCACCTTCCGCCCCTTGGCGAGCCACGCGAGAACCGCGGTGTTCTCGTCGTCCGGGTGCGCGGCAACGTAGAGTGCGCTGCCTACGACCGACAGCTTCTCGAGGGCGATCCGACGCTCGGCGGCGTCGCCTCCAGCCGATGTTTGGGACAGCAGGACCGCAGACCACAGTGTGCCGAGCGCCAACGCAACGGCTGAAAGCCTGGTGTTCAAGGATCTCATCACGTGATTCTCTCCATGGCGTGGGTTATACGCCACACATCCTGTTGCGGTTGCCATTGGACACGGAAGCCACACGCGAGGCAAGAGCCACCGCCGCGCCAGTATTCCCTACCCGCTTGCGTTCGGCTCGCCCTGGGCCAGGAGAGAATCACGACCAGCTGCGTCGAACGTCTCCTGGAAGAGGGGGCGGACATGGCACCTCGCGGATCCGAGAGATCGAGGACTCCGGACCAGGCTGGAGACCACGCCGGCTCCGGTGCTTGGACCAGGGGGCAGGTCGTTCGGCGGGCGTCGGCGGTGGGGGTGGCGTCCGCGGTCTTCGAGCGGGTGCTTGCCCCAAGAGTGCGACGGCCTACAGTCGACGCCGCCCGCCGCTTGAGGCACTCCTGCAGAAGCAACTGACGGAGAAGCGGGACGCGAGGAAGGAGTGAGATCGTTCCTACTTTGGGGCGTGAAGTGGTGCCTCAGGGGCGATCCGGACGGAGTTGCGCCGTGAGAGCTTCCTCGTCGAACTCCGAGAGACCGCTGAACTTCACCGCGATCCCTGGAAACGGCTCCCGGCCCTGAAGCGTCAGCCGCACGACCCTCCCCACGCCCCGAAGGGGCCTCGCGAGCCCCGGCAGGAACAGCTCGAAGCGAAGCTCGGTCGCGCGCGGGAGAGAGTGCGGCGTGCGCAGCAACATGCCTGTGGAGGAGAGGTTCACCGTTTCGCAGAACACGCGCCTCGGGAACGGCTGCCCGACGACCTCGATGCGGGTCGGCACGTGCAGGCTCGTTCGCGGTGCGATGAGGAACAGCGGCTGGAGCACCCCGGGGAGACCATGCGGCACCTCCTCGAGGGCGACCACCCGCGTGGCACCGCGGCCCAGGTAGATCTCGGCGTCGCGCCGGGACCTCTCGGGAGTCACCAGCACGAGGGGGGAGGTCCGGCAGGCCGACTCCGGCCCGCGGACCGCGCGCAGGAAGCGCGAGGTGGGCGAGCCCGCGACCGGATGGGAAACGAGAAGGGCGTCGAAACGCCGGCGGGAGGCGAGCCGCAGCCCCTTCGGCCCGTCCCCGGCAGTGGTCAGGCGGTGCCCGAGCGGCACGAGGCTCTCGTCCATTCGGCCCCTCACAGCCCGGCCGAACCCCACCATGAGAAGCTTCCGCCCGGCTTCCAGGGGCTCAGTGACCACGCGACACTCTCACAATCACAGTTTGGCCTTGAAATGACCGGCCTCCGGGTGACCTGGGTCACACGTTTCCGGGGGTCGCGGCGGGCCCCGGCGGGCCCCGTGCCCCCAGAGTGGGCGCGGTACAATCCCAGCCCACGGAGGATTTGAGATGCTGGAGCGGGTCCGCGAGGAGCTTGCCGCCGCCATCGCGACGGCCCTCCAGGAGATGGGGGCCGAAAACCCCTCGCCAGCACTGGAGGTGCCGCCGCGTCGGCAACTCGGAGACCTGGCGTGGGCCGGTTCCCTCCCCCTGGCCAGGAGCCTCCGGCGGGCGCCCCGGGCGATCGCTGAGGACGTCGCACGTCGACTCGAGGCCACCCTCGCCGCTCTCCCGGACGGCCACCCGCTCGCCCTCCTGGAACCCCGCTGCAGCGTGGAGGGCGCCGGATTTCTCAACTTCCACATTCGCCGCGGCCCCGCCCTTTCAGCCCTGCTGACCGAAGGCTTCTCGGAGACCACGCCAGCGCGCCCCAAGCCTCAAGCCCCCAGCCTCAAGCCCGAGAAAGTAATTGTGGAGCACACGAACATCAACCCCAACAAGGCCGCCCACATCGGGCACCTGCGCAACTCGGTGCTCGGCGACACCCTGGTGCGCTGCCTCCGCTTCCTGGGCCACGACGTCGAGGTGCAGAACTACATCGACGACACCGGCGTGCAGGTCGCGGACGTGGTGGTTGGCCTCCTCTATCTCCCGGAGGAGGTCTTGCTGGCCGCAGCTTCCCCCGTCTGGCCCGCGGCCGGTCCCGTTTCAGGCGCCCGCGCGCGCATCCTGAGCACGCTCGGTGCCCGCGCCGGGGACGGGACGCTCGCCTCACTGGAGCTGGATGCCGCCGACTTCGACGACCTGTGCTGGGAGCTCTACCCTCAGGTCACTCGGCGTTACGAGGGTGACCCCGAGTTCGCGGGGCGCCGTGCGGAGGTCCTGCACGCCATCGAGGGTGGCTTCCCGGACGACATGACCCTCTCGAGGGCCATCGAGCTCCTGATCTCGGCGACCGCCGAGCGCGCGACCCCGGAACCCGCCGCCGTCGCATGTCTCGCAGCCGAGGTGGCGGAGGGAAACGTTCGCTGCCACCTGGCCACCATGGGGAGGCTCGGCGTTGCCTACGATGTGCTCCCACACGAGTCCGACATCCTCCACCGCGGGTTCTGGCGGCGCGCCCTCGAGCTGTTGCAGGCGGCAGGCGCGATCCGGCTGGAGGAGGAGGGCAAGAACGCCGGGTGCTGGGTGATGTCGCTGGCGGAGTCGGCCGAGTTCGCCGGCATGGCCGACGCCGACAAGATCCTGGTGCGCTCGAACGGGACGGTGACCTACACGGGCAAGGACATCGCGTACCAGCTCTGGAAGCTCGGCCTCTTGCGGGATCCGGACGGGACGCTCCACGACTTCGGCTACCGGCAGTTCGACCGGTTCGAGCAGGCGGGTCCGGCCTCCCCTCTGCGCTACGGCGAGGGTGAGAAGCGCCTGTTCCGGACGACCTCCGATCCCCGCGAGCGCCCGGCGAACGTTGCGTTTGGCTCCGGCTCCGCCATCTACAACGTCATCGACGTACGCCAGTCCTACCCGCAGAAGGTGGTCAAGGAGGCAATCCGGGTCCTGGGCCACCCCGAGGCTGCCGAGAACTCCGTGCACTTCGCCTACGAGATGGTGGCGCTCACGCCGGCCGCCGTGCGCCGGCTCGAGGAATCCCAGGGCCTCGATTTCCAGCTCAGCTCCGAGGACATGGGAAAACCATTCATCGAGATGTCCGGACGGCGAGGGATCGGCGTCAAGGCGGACGCGCTGCTCGTCACCCTGATCCGGGAAGCGGAGAAGGCGATCGCCGAGCGCCAGGGTGACGGCGCTGTTCCGGGGCACGAGCAGCTCGCCGCGCGCGCCCGCGCGATCGCGGTCGGGGCGCTGCGTTACCAGATGGCGCGCCAGGGACGGAACCGGGTCCTCGCCTTCGATTTCGACGAGGCACTCGCGTTCGAGGGCGACACCGGTCCCTACCTTCAGTACTCGGCCGTGCGCGCCAACAAGATCTTCGAGAAGCTGGCCGCGCAGGGGCTCGCCGGCTCAACCGAGGCGGACGCGAGCGCGGCGGCGGAAGCCTCAATCCCCGACGACCTCTGGGAGTTGGCGCTGGCCTGCGCCCGCACGCCCGAGATGGTCGAAAAGGCCGTGGCCTCCCTCGAGTTCTCCCTGCTGGCCGGGCACGCTCGCGAGCTCGCGCAGTCGTTCCACAAGCTCTACCACGAGCACCCCGTGCTGCACGCCGAGGATGAGGCATCGCGCGCTCTGCGGCGAGCCGTGTTCCGCGTGTTTGCCGCGACCATCACCGCGATCCTGGAGGAGCTGCTCGGGATCCCTGTACCGCAAGAGATGTGAGAGGACTGGGGTCAGGGGAAAGGGGTCAGGGGACTGGGATCAGGGGACAGGGGTCAGGGGACAGGAAACACAACGGCGAGGAGCCGGCAGGGCGCGGCATCGCGTACCATTGGTTGATGCACACGGTGCCTGCGTACGAGCGCGATGTCTATCTGCAGGAGCTGGAAACCGAGGTCGCCGAGACCGGAGTCGAGGACGGCCGGCCGTTCGCGGTCCTGACCGACACGATTCTCTACCCCGAGGGCGGCGGTCAGCCTGCCGACCGGGGCTCGCTCGGCGAGATCGCAATCCTCGACGTGCAGCGGCGCGAGGGCGGGATCAGGCACTACCTCGAGAGGCCAGCACAACCGGGCCCCGTGACAGTCCGCCTCGACTGGCGGCGGCGCTTCGATCACATGCAGCAACACACCGGCCAGCACCTGCTGACCGCGCTGGCGCACGACCGCTTCGGTTGGCCCACCACCGCCTTTCATCTGGGCGAGCAGGTGTGCGACATCGAGCTGGACGTTCCGGCGCTCGCGCCGATCCAGATCGAGATGCTCGAGGAGTCGGCTGCGGAGGAGATTCGGGCCGCGCGCCCGGTGACTTCCCGTCACGCCCGCCCGGACGACCTCGAGCGCCTCGGTGTGCGAACCCGCGGGCTGCCCGCCGGTCATCACGGCGACGTGCGTCTGGTCGAGATCGCCGGCATCGACCTGAACACGTGCGGTGGGACCCATGTCCGCTCGACCGCGGAGATCGAGGCGGTCAAGCTGCTCGGCACCGAGTTTCTGCGCGGCGGCACAAGGCTCTTCTACATTGCCGGCGGAAGGGTGCGTCACCGACTGGCATCGCACGAGGCGCGCAGCGCGCGCTTGCGGTCGCTGCTGGGAACGCCCGACGCCGAGATCGTGGCAGCAGTCGAGGCCAGGCTGGAGGCGGGCCGCGCGACTGAAAAACGGATCCGTGCGCTGGAGGAGGAGCTCGCCGCGGCGGTCGCCGAGGCGCTGGCGACGCGTCCGGATCGTGTCGTCTCCGTACACCTTGAGGGGAAGGACACCGCTTTCTTGCAGCGGATCGCGAAGCGGCTCACCGTAACCGAGAAGGCAGCGTTGCTCACGGCAAGCGGCACCGAGGGAGGGTTCTTCGTGCTGGTCGCCGGGGAGACCGTCAACCTCGACGTCCAGGCGGCCGGCCGCGAGCTCGCGGGGATCATGGGCGGGCGCGGCGGTGGCTCCGGCCGCACCTTCCAGGGCAAGGTCGCCTCGCTTGCCGATCGGGAGGCCGCGCTCCACCGACTCACTTCGCTCGTCGGCGGTAAGTGAGGTCGCGGGCGTCGCAGGAATGGCCATCGTGTTGCTTTCCCGGGTCGGTCGGCTTACCTTTGCGACTCCGTTCGCGGCACGCGGGCACCCGGAGGCGATCCGGGGCGCAAGGGAGTGAGCATGGACCTCGTCCCCCAGGTGATCGACATCCTCCTCCACATCGACAAGTACCTGGACCTGATCATCCAGAGGTACGGCTTGGTGACGTACCTCCTGCTCTTCGTTGTCGTGTTCTGCGAGACCGGCCTGGTCGTGACGCCATTCCTCCCGGGCGACTCCCTGCTCTTCGCGGTCGGCGCTTTCGCGGCCCGCGGGTCACTGGATCTCAGCGTCGCGCTCCTCGTCCTGGCTGCAGCGGCGATCCTCGGAGACACCGCCAACTACTGGATCGGGGCGGTCGTTGGGCCGAAGGTCTTCCACAAAGAAAACGTCAGGTTCCTCAACCGGAAGCATCTCGACCGCACGCACGAGTTCTACGAGCGTTACGGTGGCAAGACCATCGTGATCGCCCGCTTCGTCCCGATCATCAGAACCTTCGCGCCGTTCGTCGCCGGCATCGGCAAGATGACCTACGGGCGCTTCCTCTCCTACAACGTGTTCGGCGGCCTGCTCTGGGTGCTGCTGCTCGTTCTCGGGGGCTATTACTTCGGGAACATCGGCATCGTGCGCCGCAACTTCTCGCTGGTGATCCTGGCGATCGTTGTGATCTCGATCATGCCGGGCGTGATCGAGGCGCTCCGCCAGCGGGCCCGCTCGCGCGCCGCCCAGTGAGCTCCGCCGGTCGGTGGGGCTCGGAGCGTCCGTAAAGCCAGGCCATCTCCGCGAAGCGGTCGCGCAAGGCATCCGAGAGCATCCACTCGGTGAGGCGGAACTGCCAGTTGCCCTTCGCCGTGGCCGGCGTGTTCATTCGGCAGTCGCCGCCCAGACCCGCGATGTCCTGGTGCGGCACGATCGCCAGGTCGGCGACCGAGGACAACGCGAGCCGGATCATATCCCAGTGAATCTCGTGACCGTCGCTGCCGATGTACCTCCGCATGTAGTCCTTTTCCTCCTCGCTCGCATCGCCCATGTACCAGCCCAGCGTGGTGTTGTTGTCGTGCGTCCCCGTATAGACGACGGTGTTGGGTCGGAGCAGGTACGGCACGAAATCGCTTCGGGGCTTCGGCGAGAAGGCGAACTGCAGCACCGCCATCCCGGGCAGACCCAGCCCGTCCCGCAGCTCGACCACGTCGTCCGTGATCACTCCGAGGTCCTCGGCGACCAGCGGCAGCTCGCCGAGGGCCGCGCGGGCCGCGTCGAAGAGCTTGCGGCCGGGCCCTGGCACCCAGCGCCCCTTGACGGCCGTCTTCTGCCCCGCGGGCACCTCCCAGTAGCCTGCGAAACCCCTGAAGTGGTCGAGTCGAACCACGTCCACCAGCCCCAGAGTCGCCCGGAGCCGAGCGATCCACCACGCGTACCCGGTCCTCTCGAGGACCTCCCAGTCGTAGAGCGGGTTGCCCCACAGCTGGCCCGTCTCGGAGAAGTAGTCCGGGGGGACACCCGCCACGACCACGGGCAGGCCGCGGGGATCCAGCTGGAACAGCTCTCTGTTGGCCCATACCTCGGCGCTGTCCCCTGCGACATAGATCGGCACGTCCCCGAGGATCCCGATACCGAGCGCCCGCGCGTGCTCCCGCAACGCGCGCCACTGCGAGAAGAACAGGAACTGGCAGAACTCCTCGAAGGCCACCTCGCGCTCGTGGCGGGCAAGCCACGCGGCCAGAGGCGCGGGGCGCCTGAGGGCCAGGTCTTCGGGCCACTCGTGCCACGGTGCCCCACGGTGGGCACGCTTGAGGGCCGCGAACGCCGCGAAATCGGCGAGCCACCCTGCGTTTTCCCCCCTGAAGGCGCCAAGAGCTCTCTCGAGCTTCGCCGGAGGTTTCGTAGAAAGGCGCTGGAAGGCACGTTGGAGCAGCGTCCACTTGTACGGCATGACCCGCTCGTACTCCACCTTGAATGGCGAGAGCTGAGGGGCATCCG
>DATKMD010000017.1:0-16104 GCA_035542075.1 Thermoanaerobaculaceae bacterium | reverse complement strand
CTCCCCGTTCTTTCCGTCGAGGCGGATGCGGGAGTCGAACGCCTGGGCGAACGTCCCGAGGCTGAAGCCCCACGTGTCGGGCACGCCGCGCATCGCCCCTCGCTCCGCGTCGCTCACGACGGATTGCGCCAGCACCGACGTCGTGGCCAGCATCGCCAGGGCCACGAGCACAGAAGACGTCCTCTTCATCTCACGCCAGTCCTTTCTTGCTGCCGCTCGTCGCTGGCGATCGAACACCCGGGGAGGCGCCGCGTACCCAGCATTGTGCTCGGCGCGCTTGGTTTGCGCGGCCTGATTCAGCTCAGCCCCCAACGGTTGATCCGCCGAAAGTGTAACGCATGTCGTCGAGGAGGAGGTGACCCCCAGTGGCTGATGTGAGACCCGGGCAGTGGAAGAAGGCACGGGCCGCAAGGGGCGCGCCAAGACAGGGAAAGGGCCAGCCACTTGCATGGCTGGCCCCGACGCCTTTGGCTGGGCGGCGCCGTCAGAACTGGAGTCGCGCGTACGCGGTCACGCCGCTGAAACCGTATCTGACGCGCAGGTCCCCACCGTTGTCGCCGCTCTTCCTGACGTTGTACATGTCGGAGGCGAAACCGGCGCCCAACCCGACGTTCCTCGTGAGGAAGTATTCGATCGAGGTGCCGAGCACACTGATGTGGCCGTTGTAGCCCGACACGTTGGCGGCGAAGTAGTTACCTTCCGCCCGCCACAGCAGCTTCTTGGTCAGCAACATGTCGAAGTGCACGCCGATCACCGGGATCGGGACGATCAGGTCGCTCTTCTTGGCGATCGTCCCGGAAGCGCTTCCCCCTCCGGAGATCGTGCCCTCGCCGGTGAGCTCGAATTTGCTCGAGATCGAGCTGACGCCGCCGTTGACGCCGAAGGTCACCTTCCCGTTGTTGATGAAGGAGTACCTGTAGATGATGTTGAGCAACTGCACCTTCGCCGTGCTCTTGAGCTGCGCACCGGCGTCGTAGGTCACATCACCCCACTGGATCTCCCTGTCGATCGTCCGCGTGTGCTCGCGGTTCCACGGAACGTAGTTCAGGTCGATTCGGGCGTGGTCGCCGAAGCGGTAGAAAGCGGTGAACTGGAAGGCACTGAGGTTCTTGTTCAGGCCGAGGTCTTTCTCGAAATCGATGTCGGTGCCGGTCGAGGTCTCCCCGTTGAGGCGGACCTTGGTTTCGAAGGTCGGCAAGAAGGCCCCCAGGCTGAACCCCCACTTGTCCGGGAACCCGCGCATCGCCTCGCGATCCGCGGCGCTCACCACCGACTGTGCCAGCGCTGGCATCGCGGCCAG
Organism: Thermoanaerobaculaceae bacterium; assembly: GCA_035542075.1. Classification (GTDB taxonomy): domain Bacteria; phylum Acidobacteriota; class Thermoanaerobaculia; order Thermoanaerobaculales; family Thermoanaerobaculaceae; genus RBG-13-68-16. Next base: position 14,804 of record DATKMD010000017.1, on the reverse strand, counting down.
CATCGCAATCGCCACCAGTACCAGAACCGTCCTCTTCATCTCTCGCTCCGTTTCCGCGGCCCACCGCTGTCGGTGCCCGCGTTCCCGACCATGTGCCGGCGATTCCGTCTCGCCCTCATGTGTGTTCCGCTGGTGAACCCCCTCTGCATCTGGTCGTGCGTCTTGTGTCGTGCGCGAGTGTACCGCAGTGCGTCAAGGGAAGACCTGTTCGAACCGGACCCGCGCCACGGAAATGCCGTTTGCGGCGCCCGGCCGGGGGCGGACTCGTTCTCTCTCGACACGCCGGAGACTCACGGAGCCAGTGTGCAGGTTATTTCTTTCCTGTCTATTGGCCTTTGGCCCAATACCGAGGGTCGAGGTCGTCAGGCGTCGGCCGAGCTTGAGTCCCCGTCGCGCGTGACCGCCCCGGGCGCCAGCGAGCGGTGAAGGACGAGCAAGCCCAGGACCCCTGCGAGGATCGAGGCCAGGAGGATCCCGACCTTGGCGCTGGCGACGATGTTTTCGTCGGCGAAGGCAAGGTCGGTGATGAAGAGCGACATCGTGAATCCGATGCCGGCGAGGCAGGCGACGCCGTAGAGCTGCCGCCAGGACACCCCCTCCGGCATGGTGGCCCGGCCGAGGCGGATCGAGAGCCAGCTCGCTCCGATCACTCCGATCTGCTTGCCGAGCACGAGACCCAGGACGATGCCGAGCGCCACCGGGCTGGTCAGATGGCGGGCGAAGCCCTCGCCCAGGGACACTCCCGCGTTGAAGAGCGCGAACAGCGGAAGGATGAGGAACACGACAACCGGGTGCAGGCGCTCCTCGAGGGTGAGGCCCGGCGGCCGCAGCTCTCCCGTCGCCCGGTGCAGCCCCTCGATCGTCTCGAGCTGGGTTCGCTCGGTGATCATGCTCTCGCGGGAAAGCGGGAGCCGTTCCAGTTCGGCCAGCCTGGCCATCGCGACCCTGAGGGCGGCCTGCGGCTCGCTCGGAGCTCTCACCGGCACGAGCAGAGCCACCAGGATCCCCGCAATGGTGGCGTGAACCCCGGAGGCCAGGACGGCGAGCCACACACCGGCCGCAAGGAGGAGGTAGATGCCGGGCCGGCGGATCCGCGCCTTCCCAGCCAGGACGAGGAGCCCGAGCCCCAGAGCCGCCAGGAGGAGCGCGCCCCAGCGGATCCGCTCGCTGTAGAAGAGCGCGATCACCGCCACCGCACCCAGGTCATCGGCAATGGCGAGGGCCGTGAGGAACACCTTCAGCCCGATGGGGACGCGCTTGCCGAAGATTGCGAGGATCCCGAGGGCAAAGGCGATGTCCGTGGCCACCGGGACGCCCCAGCCACTCGCGCCCTCGCCGCCGCGGTTGAGGAGGAGGTAGAGCGCCGCCGGCGCGATCATCCCGCCCGCTGCCGCGGCGATGGGCAGGGCGGCCTTCCGGACCGAGGAGAGTTCACCGACGAGGAACTCGCGCTTGATCTCGAGCCCGACGACGAAGAAGAAGATCGCCATTAGGAGGTCGTTGATCCAATGCTGAAGTGTCAGGGCGAACGTGGCGCCGCCCCAGGAGACGCCGATCTTCGTGTGCACAACCCGGAAGTAGTCCGCAGCCCACGGCGAGTTGGCCCAGGCGAGCGCCACGACGGTAGACGCGAGCAGGATGAGGCTTCCGGTCACCTCCGAGTGCACGAACGACTCGAACGCTCCCCCAAGGAAGCCACCCCTGTTCTTTGGCTCGTTGCTCACGCGATCCCCCTCTGCTCCCTCCAGACTGAGCAGCCGAAACCGTGCACCGCTCGGCTGCCTTTGGCGCCAGCCAGAATTCTAGCTTCGAGGCGCTCAGGGGAACGGGAATCGTAGCTGCCAGTCACCATTGGCCTTTGGTCCAATGGATTTCGGGTGCGATCGCGGGTACCATCCTTTCACGGCATGAAAGGGGAGAGCACCATGAGGAAGACATCGGGCGTGATGATGCTGTTGGCCCTGGCGGCGGCACTGGCCGCCGGCGTGGCGGCGGCGGGCTGGGATCCGCAGGAGGAGCAGAAGAACGTCGCGGCGGCGGAGGAGACGATCAAGAGCTTCAAGGCCACGGAGCCCGGGCTCGAGGTGTACTTCAAGGAGGCCTACGCGTACGTGGTGTTCCCGACCATCGGGAAGGGCGGGCTCATCTTCGGCGGCAGCTACGGAACCGGGACGGTCTTCGAGGGCAGCGAGGTCGTCGGCGCGGCGAAGTTGACGTCGTTGAGCGTCGGCCTGCAGGCAGGGGGCGAGTCCTTCAGCGAGCTGATCTTCTTCAAAGACAAGGCGACGTTCGAGAACTTCAAGAACGGGGACGTCAAGCTCTCCGCGCAGGCTTCGGCAGTCGGGGGCAAGGAGGGCGCTGGAGCCAAAACCTCGTACAACGAAGGCGTCGCAGTATTCGTGAAGGCGAAAGGCGGCCTGATGGCCGACGCCTCGGTCGGCGGGCAGAAGTTCAAGTACGAGCCCAAGCCTACGCCCAAGCAATAGGCCAGATCCAACCGGGGAGACTCAGCCGCGCGCCCGGGCCGGCCGGGCTTCGGGCGCGCCGGCGAGTGCCTCCGTGACCAGGCGTTCCTGCTCGACCTGGAAGATGCGCGCGGAGCCGGTTGCCGGGCTCGGGTTCTCGGGGCGGCCGACGTAGCCGAGCGGCGGGTCCGGCACCAGCTCGCGCAGGCGGGGCGCGACGAAACTCCAGGCCCCCATGTTGGCCGGCTCCTCCTGAACCCAGCGCAGCTCCTCGAGGTCGGGCATGCTGCGCAGAAGCGCGCCCAACTCGTGGTTAGGGAACGGATAGAGGCGCTCGATCCGGACGATGGCGATCCTCGAGTCGGCCTGCTTGCGGCGGTGATCCAGGAGGTCGTAGGCGACCTTGCCGGTGCACAGCAACAGGCGCGAAGCGCGCTCCGGCGGCGTGGGGTCCGGGAGGACGGGCCGGAAGCCGCCGCCAAAATCCACGGCGCGGCTCTTGGCTGCCTCTGCCCGCAGCAGGCTCTTGGGAGTCATCGCGATCAGCGGCACCGAGCGGGGAGCGTGGGCCTGCGTCCGCAGCAGGTGGTAGTACTGGGCGGCGGTGGTGGGCACCGCCACGCGCAGGTTTCTCCCTGCCGCGAGCTGGAGGAAGCGCTCCAGGCGGGCGCTGGAGTGCTCGGGGCCCTGGCCCTCGGAGCCGTGTGGCAGCAGCAGTACGAGCGTGCTCTTCTGGTTCCACTTCTCCTCGGCGGCGGCGATGAATTGGTCGATCACGACTTGAGCGCCGTTTGAGAAGTCACCGAACTGCGCCTCCCAGAGGACAAGCGCGTCGGGGCGGGCAACGGAGTAGCCGTACTCGAAGCCGAGCACGGCGAACTCCGAGAGCAGGCTGTCGTACAGGAGGAAGGGAGCCTGGTCGGGTGCGAGATGCTGCAGCGGCGTGTACTCGGCGCCGCTGTCCTGGTCCACCAGAACCGCATGTCGCTGGGAGAACGTGCCGCGCCGTGAGTCCTGCCCGGAGAGGCGCACGGGGATGCCCTCGAGGAGCAGCGAGCCGAACGCGAGCAGCTCGGCGGTACCCCAGTCAACGATGTCCTGGGCCAGCATCTGCTGACGCTGGGCCAGCTGCCGTGCGAGCTTGGGGTGGACGTGGAAACCCTCCTGGACCGCGGTTGCGCGCCGCAAGATCTGCTCGAGTTGTTCCAGAGGAACGGGTGGCACCGGGGCCTCGGCGACGTCCGCAGGGGGTGTGGGCGGCACTGCGACAGGTGGGGCGCTCTCGTGGGTGGCGGCGAACGCGGCTTCGAGCCTGTCCTGGAAGTCCTTGAGGGCGGCCTCGGCTTCCTCCAGCGACATGTCGCCGTGGTTGACGAGACGCTCGGTGTACAGCTTGCGCACCGAGCGCCGGTCGTGGATCTTCGCGTACATGATGGGCTGGGTGAACGCGGGCTCGTCCGCCTCGTTGTGACCCCACCTGCGGTAGCCCACGACGTCCACCACGACATCCTTCTTGAACTCTCGCCTGAACGCGAGGGCAAGGTCCATCACGTGCACGCACGCCTCGGGGTCCTCGCCGTTCACGTGGAAGACCGGCGCCTGGACCATCTTGGCGACGTCGGTGGCGTACACCGAGGAGCGGGCGTCGGCCGGTGACGTTGTGAAGCCGATCCCGTTGTTGACGACGATGTGGACGGTGCCGCCGGTGCGGTAGCCGGAGAGCGCGCTCATGTTGAGCGTCTCGGCCACCACGCCCTGCCCGGCGAACGCCGCGTCGCCGTGGATCAGGATCGGCAGCACCTGATCACGGCCAGCGTCGCCTCGGATGTCCTGCATCGCGCGCGCCATGCCCTCGACGACGGGATCCACCGCCTCAAGGTGGCTCGGATTGGAGGCCATCGTGACGTGCAGCTGGGTCCCAGCGGGGCTCGTGTAGATGCCGGTGGCGCCGAGGTGGTACTTGACGTCGCCCGTTCCCTCGCGGGAGAGCGGATCGAGGTTCCCCTCGAACTCGCGGAAGATCTTCTCGTAGCTCTTTCCGAGGATGTTGGCGAGGACGTTGAGGCGGCCGCGGTGGGCCATGCCGAGGACGACCTCGGCGACGCCGACCTCGGTTGCATCGTTGAGCAGGCGGTCGAGCATCGGGAGCAACGACTCCAGGCCCTCGAGGGAGAAGCGCTTGTGGCCGATGTACTTGGTGTGGAGGAAGCGCTCGAACGCCTCGGCGGCGTTGAGCATCGCCAGAGTGCGACGCTTGGCGGGGCCGTCGAGCCACCCGGCCGGGTCGGTGCCTTCGACGCGTTTCTGAATCCACGCCTTCTGGTCGGGCTCCTGGATGAACATGTACTCCACACCGAGCGTGCCGCAGTACGCCTCGCGGAGCGTGCGCTCGATCTCCCGCAGCGACGCGTGGTCGCGGCCGCCGACACCGGCCGTGTAGAACTCCCGGTCAAGGTCCCAGATCGTGAGGCCGTGGTGGTCAAGCTCCAACTCGGGATGAGTTGGGATGTCCGTCGAGAGCGGGTTCGTGTGCGCGACGAGGTGGCCGCGCACGCGGTACATGTTGATGAGGGCGAGCACGCCGGCCTGCTTGCGGACCAGCGCGTCGACGCCGCGCTCCGAGAAGTACGGGTTGACGTCGCGCGCCAGACGCACCGGCTCGTGGGGCACCGCCAGGGACGTGAAGACCTGCTCGTAGAACCCGTGCTCGCCGCCAAGCAGCGCGGCGACGTGGGCCAGGAACTGCGCGCTCTCGGCACCCTGAATCACACGGTGGTCGTAGGTGCATGTCAACGTCAGCACCTTGCTCACGCCGAGGTGGGCGAGCGCCGCAGGGTCGGCAAACTGGTACTCGGCCGGGAAGCCGATGCTCCCCGCCGCGATGATGAGGCTCTGCCCGACCATCAGGCGCGGCACCGACTGAGTTGTGCCGAGCATGCCCGGGTTGGTGAGGCTGACGGTGGTCTCCGCGAAGTCTTCGGGGGCCAACTGGCCGGCCTGCGCCTTGCGGATCAGCTCGTTGTAGGCGGCGAAGAACGTCGCGAACTCGAGCGTCTCGGCGTGCTTGATGCTGGGCACGACCAGGCCGCGGGAGCCATCCCGCCGCTGCACGTCCACCGCCAGCCCGAAGTTGACGTGCTCGGCGATCTGCCTGTGGGGCGCGCCGTCGATCTCGACATAGAGCGAGCGCATCGCCGGGATCGCCTGGAGCGCCTGCACGATCGCCCACGCCAGCATGTGGGTGAAGCTCACCTTGCCGCCCGTCAACTCGGCCAGGTGCTGGTTCATGAGCGCGCGGTTCTCCTCGAGCAGGCGCACCGGGATCGTGCGTACCGAGGTCGCGGTGGGAACCGTGAGGCTGGCCTGCATGTTCTCCACCAGGCGTCTGGCGGGGCCGATCAACGGGACAGCGCTGGGCGCAACCTCGGGAACCGGGGGAGCCTTCTCGGCGGGCGCGGCTTCGGCGAGAGGGGGTGGCGGAGCGATCCGCCCGGCGGCCGGGCGGTAATCGGAGAAGAACTCGCGCCAACTCTGGCTGACCGACTCGGGGTGCTCCTTGAACTCCCGGAACATCTCGTCGATCAGCCAGACATTCGGGCCGAACGATTCCGAGCCCTTGGGGTCGTCGCTCATGCCCGTATGGTAAATCCGTTCGCCCCGGAATGATTCCCGCATGGGCAGCGGGCGTGGCAAGGCACGGATCGGCGGCGTTGTGGCCCCCGGGGGCGTAGGCGCCTCCTTGGCGGCTACAGCGGCGCCACCGTACAATCGCAGTCGAGATGAGCGCAACGTTCATGCTTCTGGTTGGCGGGGGGGCGTTCGCCCTCCTCGGTTTCGGCCGCCTCGTTCGCTCGCAGGTGCTGCGGCATCTCGCCGGCGCGGTGGCGTTCCTGGGCCTGGCTGCGCTCGCACGGTGGCTGGTCCTGACGCTCCACGTCGGTGGGCGCTGGGAGCTCTGGGCGGACGTCGCGCTTCTGCTGGCCCTCGGCTACCTCCTGACGCGCCTGGCGCTGCTGGTGGTCTTCGAGTGGCTGCTGGCGCAGCGCATGCACGTGGTGGTGCCGCGCCTGGCCCGTGACGTCATGGCGTTGCTGCTCTACGTGCTGGTGGCGGCCACGGTGCTGCGTTACGGCCTCAACATGAACGTCGGCGGGCTGCTCGCTGGGACCGCGGTGATCACCGTGGTCCTGGGCTTTGCCCTGCAGGAGACCCTCGGTGCGCTTCTGGCGGGCCTCGCCCTGGCGTGGGAGCAGCGGTTCGAGGCGGGCAGCTGGGTGGAGGTGGACGGCGTCGTCGGCGAGGTCGAGGAGCTCGGCTGGCGCTCGCTGGTGCTCCGTACCCGCCTGGGGGAGGAAGTCCTGATCCCGAACTCGCAGGTCGCCCGGGCCCGGGCCCGGCTCTATGGCGAGGGCAAGGAGGCGGTCGCGGTAACGGTGCGGCTGGGCGTGAGCTACGGTGCGCCGCCCCATGCGGTCAGGGAGGTGTTGGAGCGGGTGGCCGCCGACGTCCCACTCGTCCTGGCCACACCCGCCCCCCAGGTGCTGGCGAGGGAGTTTGCGGAGAGCGCCGTCTCGTACGAGGTCTGGCTGTGGACTCACGAGCCGTGGCGCGCGGCGGACCTGACCGACGCGTTCCTGACCCGCGCCCATGCCGCGCTCGCCCGCGCGGGCATGGAGATCCCGTTCCCGCAGCGCAGCGTGCACCTCGTTCAGGCGCGGCCCAGCGAGGATCCGGTGCAGATGAGCCGGAGCGCCCTTGCACGCTGCACGCTCTTCAGCGGTCTGCCTGAGGATGCGATCACGGAGCTTGCGACGACCGCCCGCTGGCAGGTGTTCGCGCCCGGCGAGGCGGTGGTCCGTGAGGGTGAGGCCTCGATCGCGCTCTACGTCGTGGCGCGTGGAGAGGCGGTCGTGGCGCACGGCGGCCAGGAGGTCGCGAGGGTCGGCGAGGGTGAGGTGTTCGGGGAGATGGCATTCCTCTCGGGGGCGCCGCGCGCGGCCACGGTGCGGGCCGGCGCTGCCCTCGCAGTCGTCGAGGTGGACAGCCGCGCGCTGACGGTGCTGCTCGCCGAGCGGCGCGGACTCGCCGAGGAGCTCGCCAACCGGATGGCATCGCGCCTGCAGGAGCTGGCGACCCGCGAGGCGCTTGCCGCCGAGGCTGTCACCCGGAAGGGCCTGGCGGGCTACCTGCTCGAGCGTCTCCTGCACCTCGTCGCGGGATGAGGCGCCCCACGAGGTGGGGTTACACTCTGTGGCGATGGAGAAGCTTGAGCTCCTGGTTGCCCACCTGAGGCCGTTGGAGAGCGCGCTCGTGGCGTTCTCGGGGGGGGCCGACTCGACGCTGGTCGCGTGGGCCGCGCACGGCGCCCTCGAGGACCGGGCGCTCGCGGTCACCGCTCGATCGGAGAGCCTGTCTGGGGGTGAGGCGGAAGCCGCACGGCTGCTCGCGGACCGGATCGGGATCGGACACGAGGAGATCAGCTACTCCGAGCTGGCGATCCCCGGCTACGCCGACAACACCGCGGACCGCTGCTACGTGTGCAAGGGGGAGTTGTTCCGGCGGCTGGCTGGCGTGGCCGCGGCGCGGGGATTCGCGACGGTGCTCGACGGGACAAACGCGGACGATCTCGGCGACTTCCGACCCGGCCGGCGTGCCGCCGAGGAGCTCGCGGTGCGCTCGCCGCTGGCGGAGCTGAACTGGGACAAGGCGGCCATCCGCGAAGCGCTGCGGGAGCTCGACCTGCCGGTCTGGGACAAGCCCTCGAGCCCCTGTCTCTCATCGCGGGTCCCGTACGGCGAGCCCATCACCCGCGAGAAGCTGGAACAGATCGGCCGTGCCGAGGCCGCGCTCCGGGAGCTCGGCTTTCGCGAGCTGCGGGTCCGCCACCACGGGAGCACGGCCCGCATCGAGCTGCCCAGGGCCGAGATGGCCCGCGTGCTCGCAAACGGCCTCGCCGACGAGATCGTTTGGCGGGTGCGCGCGGCCGGCTTCACGTTCGTCTCGCTCGATCTCGAAGGCCTGCGCTCCGGCTCGCTGAACCGGTTGCTGCCCACGGTGGGCGGGCGGAAGACGTAGCTCGCCTCAAGCCTGACAACGGGTCTTTGTTTCGAGGGTAGCGGAGCTCTGTCTCAGGGCTGTCTTTTTCGAGACCCGAACGCAGAATCCAGTCAGTTAGTTGGTTGACTTTGTGAAAGCTGTCGTTATAGTGACGCGGATGCGAGGAGGGTGAGTGACAGAGTACATACCCGTCCTGCTGTTCATCGCCGTTGCCATCGCTTTTCCATTCGTCACGCTCGCAATTGCCTGGCTCCTGAGGGCGGGACGGTACGACCCCGTCAAGGTGGAGCCGTACGAGTGCGGCAACCCGATCACGAGCGAGGCCCACGACCACAGGTTCTCGGTCCGTTACTACCTGATCGCTGTCCTGTTCGTGGTGTTCGACGTGGAGACGGTATTCCTCTTCCCGTGGGCGGTGATGCTGCGCAAGCTCGCCTTGTTCGGTTTCATCGAAATGGTGGTGTTCCTCGCGATCCTGTTGGTGGGTTACGTCTACGCCTGGCGTCGGGGGGCGCTGCAATGGGTCTGATCGAGAATCGCTTCGAGCCCAACATCCTGATCACCACCTACGACACGGTCATCAACTGGGCGCGCCGCTCCTCCGTGTGGCCGCTGCAGTTCGGCCTGGCCTGCTGCGCGATCGAGATGATGGCGGCGATGGACCCCCGGTTCGACCTGTCGCGCTTCGGGATGGAGGTCTTCCGCGGCTCGCCGCGGCAGGCGGATCTCCTGCTGGTGGCGGGCACGGTGACCGAGAAGATGGCGCCGATCGTGAAGCGGCTCTACGACCAGATGCCGGAGCCCAAGTGGGTGCTGGCAATGGGGTCGTGCGCGACGTGCGGCGGACCTTACAGAACCTACGCGGTCACGCAGGGTGTCGACCGCATCGTGCCCGTGGACGTCTACGTGCCGGGGTGCCCGCCAAGGCCGGAGGCGTTGATCTACGGGCTCATGCAACTGCAGCGCAAGATCGACCGCATGACCATCGCGCGCAAGGCAGGGTAGGAGGTCTCGATGGCGGAGCAGGACAACGTGGCGCCGCAGGAACAGGCCGCGCCCAAGCCACCGTGGGAGGAAAAGCCGGTTCCGCCGGAGCCGAGGGACGCCCGCGAGCACCCGCAGGTCCGGGAGATCGCCGCGATCCTCCTCGACGCGGTCATAGAGGCGGTGGAATTCGCGGGCCAGGTCACGGTGACGGTGCCGGCCGAGCGGATCGTTGACGTCTGCCGCGCCTGCAAGGAGAAGCTCGACTACAAGTTCCTGGTGGACCTCACGGCCGTCGACTGGAAGGAGCGCCCGGAAGGGCGCTTCGACGTGGTCTACTGGATGCACCGCTTCACGGATTCCAGGCGCCTCCGACTCAAGGTCCGCGTCGCCGACGGCGTCGAGGTTCATTCCGTCACCGGCGTCTGGAAGGTCGCCAACTGGATGGAGCGCGAGGCGTTCGACATGTTCGGCATCTACTTCGCCGACCACCCGAACCTGGAGCGCATCCTTACGTGGGAGGGGTTCAACGGTCACCCCCTTCGCAAGGACTTCCCAATCGAGGGGAAGGACACCGGGGCCGCGATCTACCCGGACGTGTACCCCCCCGGGGGCGGCCCGGTGGCCGGCGGGGAGGGGGAGTCATGAGCAACCTCGAGGTCACACGACTCGTCCCCGACAGCGAGGAGATGGAGATCTCCTTCGGTCCCCAGCACCCCGCCACCCACGGGGTGCTGCGCGTGATGGTGAAGCTGGACGGCGAGAGGATCATCGACGCCAAGCCCATCATCGGTTACCTGCACCGCGGCACCGAGAAGATCTTCGAGCGCGAGACCTACAACGGAACGATTCCGCACACCGACCGCATGGACTACACGGCGGCCGCCACCAACAACCAGGCGCTCGTCGGTGCGGTGGAGAAGATGATGGGGGTCACGGTTCCGCCGCGCGCCGCCTACATCCGCATGATGCTGGCCGAGCTGCAGCGGATCGCCTCGCACATCATCTGGCTGGGCACCCACGCGCTCGACATCGGAGCGCAGACGCCGTTCTTCTACACCTTCCAGGAGCGGGAGATCATCCTCGACCTGTACGAGGAGTACTGCGGCGCCCGCCTCACGCTCAACTGCATGCGGGTGGGCGGGCAGCCCTTCGACCTGCCCGAAGGTTGGACCGAGCGCTGCCGTGCGTTCGTGGACCAACTGCCGGCCCGTATCGCGGAGTGGGAGCGCCTGCTCACCAACAACCGGATCTGGAAGCTGCGCACCATCGGGGTGGGCGTGATCTCCGCGGCGAACGCCGTCGAGTGGGGGCTGACGGGACCGCCGCTGCGGGGCTCCGGCCTGAAGTGGGACATCCGCAAGGTCTTTCCTTACGACCACTACGACGAGATGGATTTCGAGATCCCGATCGGCGCCAACGGCGACACCTACGACCGGTACCTCGTGCGCATGGAGGAGATGCGGCAGTCGGTGCGCATCGTCCAGCAGTGCCTTGCGAAGCTGCCGGACGGACCTGTGATGGCGAAGGTCCCCAAGGTGATCAAGCCTCCCAAGGGCGAGATCTACTTCTCGGTCGAGGGTCCCAAGGGTGAGCTCGGTTTCTACGCGGTCTCCGACGGGAGCACCAACCCGTACCGGCTGCACGTGCGGCCCGCCTGCTTCATCAACCTGCAGGCGCTGCCGGAGCTGGTCCGCGGCCACCTGGTGGCGGACATGATCGCGGTGATCGGCACCCTCGACATCGTGCTCGGCGAGATCGACAGGTAGGGAGGCGTGATGGCGAACCCGTGGATTGCCTTCCTGGTGGTGCCGCTGGTGAAGATCGTGGTGATCCTGCTGGTGGTCATCCTGCTCGCGGCCTACCTCAGCTACTTCGAGAGGAAGATCCTGGCCTACATGCAGATCCGGATCGGGCCCAACCGGGTCGGCCCCCGCGGATGGCTGCAGCCCATCGCCGACGCGCTCAAGCTCTTCGTGAAGGAAGACATCATCCCCTCTCGGGCGGAGAAGTTCGTCTACATCATCGCGCCCGCTCTGATCACGGTCCCCGCACTGGTGGTGTTCTCGGTGATCCCCTTCGGGGCCGACACGACGTTCTTCGGCCTGCTCAAGCAGCCGATGCCGCCATACCTCACCGACATCAACGTCGGAATCCTCTTCATCCTCGGGGTGTCGTCGGTCGGCGTGTACGGGGTGATCCTGGGCGGGTGGGCGTCCAACAACAAGTTCTCGCTGATGGGGGGACTGCGTTCGGCGGCGCAGCTGGTGTCGTACGAGGTGCCGATGGGCTTTTCGGTCGTCGCCGTGCTGCTGATGGCCGGGAGCCTCTCGATGGTCAAGATCGTCGAGGCGCAGAAGCAGGCAGGCATCTGGTTCGTCGTCCCCGGAATCGTGGCGTTCTTCGTCTACTTCGTATGCGGGATCGCGGAGACGAACCGCAACCCGTTCGACCTGCCCGAGGCTGAGTCCGAGCTCGTCGCGGGCTTCCACACCGAGTACTCGGGGATGAAGTGGGCGTTCTACTTCCTGGCCGAGTACGCCAACATGGTGGTGATCTCCTCGGTCGCCACCGTGCTCTTCTTCGGCGGCTGGCTGCGGCCATTCCCCAACGTGGCCGCACTCACCTTCCTCGACGTCGTCCCCCCGTTCATCTGGTTTGGCGCCAAGGTCGGAGTCTTCCTGTTCTGCTACATCTGGTTCCGGGGCACCTTCCCCCGATACCGCTTCGACCAGCTGATGGCTCTGGGCTGGAAGGTCCTCCTGCCGGTCAGCCTCGCAAACCTCCTGGTGGTGGGGCTGGGCGTGCTCCTCACGGGAGGCGCGCGATGAGCCTCTGGGGCTTTCTCACCTCGGTGTTTCAGGTTGATCTGGTGCAGGGTCTCTCGGTGACGGGGAAGTTCCTCTTCCACCGCAAGGCCACCATTCAGTACCCGGAGGTGAGGCCCGTCCCCAAGGACCGCTTCCGGGGGATGTTCGGGTTCTCCGAGGAGCGCTGCATCGTCTGCCACAACTGCGCAAAGGCGTGCCCGATCGACATCATCCACATCACCGACCACTTCGAAGAGGTCGAGATCGAGGGCAAGAAAAAGAAGAAGAAGGTGCTCGACCGCTACGACATCGACGTGAAGCGCTGCATGTTCTGCGGGCTCTGCGAGGAGGCGTGCCCCACGGAACCGGTGGCGATCTGGCTCACGACCAAGACTTACGAGACGGCCGCGTACGAGCGCAACGAGCAGCTCTATTTCGACAAGGAACGGCTGCAGAGCTGGGACGGGGTGAAGCCGTACCCCGGGGTCGTGCCCCCCGACCGAGGGCAGATGCCGAACGACCCGACCGGCACGGCGTCGGCGAAACCCGAGGAGCAGAAGCAATGAACTGGTTCATCGTCCAATTCGCGCAGATCGTCTTCTACTTCCTGGCAGCTTGCGCGGTCGCCGGCGCGATCGGGGTGATCGGCTTCAGAAACCCGATCAACGCGGCGCTCTCGCTGCTCGGGACGTTCCTCTCGGTGGCTGGCCTCTTCGTCCTCATGCACGCCGAGTTCCTGGCTGCCGTGCAGATCTTCGTGTACGCGGGCGGCATCATGGTGCTGTTCCTCTTCGTGATCATGCTGGTGCGGGTTCGCGCCATCCCGGAGGAGCCACAGTACCTCCGCAGCCTGGCACCGGCCGCAGTGGGCGTGGGTGGGCTGCTGGCAGTGCTGGTGGGCGTGGGGCTTTGGGTAGCCGCCCGGGCCCCGGTTGCGAGTCCGGCGGCGCTGCACCAGGTGCAGGGTCTGCCACTCGGCAACACCGAGGCGGTGGGCTGGGACCTCTACCGCGACTACCTCCTGCCGTTCGAGGTTGTGTCGATCGTCCTCCTGGTCGCGATGATCGGGGCCATCGTCATGGGTCGCCGGGAGGCGGGAAAGGAGGGAGGCGCGTGATCACCACCACGCACTACCTGATGCTTTCGCTGGTCCTTTTCACGCTCGGCGTTGTCGGCATGGTGGTGCGCCGCAACTTCATCACGGTCCTCATGTGCGTGGAACTGATCCTGAATGCGGCGAACATCAACTTCATCGCGTTCTCCCGCCAACTCGGCCAGCTCACCGGTCAGGTGTTTGCGGTGTTCGTGATCACGATCGCCGCTGCGGAGGCAGCCATCGGGCTTGGCATCATCATCGCGCTGGTGCGTCTCAAGCAGACAGTGGCCCTTGACCAGGTCAACGTGATGAAGGGGTGAGCGCATGAGAGACCTGCTCTGGCTGATCCCCCTCTTCCCCCTCCTGGGCGCGGTCGTCAACGGGTTGATCGGCAACCGGCGCGGCTGGGGGCACAGGACAACTTCGGCCGTTGCCCTCATCGGCTCGGGTCTCGCGATGGTAGCGGCGTTTGCCGCGATCATCGACTGGGCGGCGGCGCTCGGCACGAGCGCCGTGCATGCCGTCCGCTTGTTCACGTGGATCCCGCTCGGGTCGGGGCTGACCACGGACGGGTCGCTGGCCAACCTCTCGGTTGACTTCACGCTGCGTCTGGATGCGTTGTCCGCGGTGATGTTGTTCTTCGTGACGTTTGTGGGTTTCGTGATTCACGTCTACTCGGTGGGGTACATGCACTCGGAGAGCGCGCGCTCGTACGCGCGCTACTTCGCGTACCTGAACCTCTTCATGTTCGCCATGCTGGTGCTGGTGCTGGGGGCGAACCTGGCGGTTCTGTTCATCGGGTGGGAGGGCGTAGGGCTGTGCAGTTACCTCCTGATCGGGTTCTACTTCGAGAAGGAATACTGCGCTGCGGCCGGCCTGAAAGCCTTCGTCGTCAACCGGATTGGGGATTTCGGGTTCCTGTTGGCGATCTTCTGGGCGTTCAAGGTGTTCGGGACGGTGGACTTCGCCGCGATGCAGGCGGCGCTGGCGGCGGATCCCGCGAAGTACGCCGCGGCGGTGACCCCGATTGCGCTCCTGTTGTTCGTGGGTGCGGTGGGCAAATCGGCGCAGCTGCCGCTGTACGTCTGGTTGCCCGATGCGATGGCGGGTCCGACGCCGGTCTCGGCGCTGATCCACGCGGCGACCATGGTCACGGCGGGCGTGTACATGGTGGCACGCAGCAACTTCATCTTCGCGCTCTCGCCGACTGCGCTGCTGACCGTGGCGATCGTGGGCGGGATGACGGCCGTGTTCGCGGCGACGATCGGGCTGGCGCAGAACGACATCAAGAAGGTGCTGGCGTACTCGACGGTCAGCCAGTTGGGGTACATGTTTCTGGCGGCGGGCGCGGGGGCGTTCGGGGCGGGGATCTTCCACGTCTTCACGCACTCG
>DATKMD010000016.1:0-15655 GCA_035542075.1 Thermoanaerobaculaceae bacterium | reverse complement strand
CACGCGCCGATCTTCACGTCCCGGCGCACAGCTCGCCCGGCGTCGCCCGCGAGGAAGACCGCACGCTCGGTGCCGGTGCCTTCCAGGGCGTCACGCGGCACGACGAGGGCCTCGTCCACCACACCGGTGACGATGTTCACGGTCACGGTGAGGTCAAGCTGGAGCGGAGGCCGGTCCGGCGGAAGCGAGACGAGCACATCGGTCGACTTGGTAAGGCGGTCCACCGCCGGAACCAGGCGCCACACCTCGCCGCGGAGCAGCTGTCCGGGGTACGCGTCAAAGACCATCCGGACCTCCTCCCCGACCCTGACCCGTCCCGCGTCACGCTCGTCAACGGCCACCCGGACGTAGGCGCGAGAGAGGTCAACGATCGTGACGACCTCGTCGCCCTCGCGGAGCGGGTCGCCCGCGCGGTGCAGCAGCGCGGTCACGGTTCCCGAAAGCGGTGACCGCAGCTCGGTCCAGCTCTGCTGCTCACGAGCGATCTTCACGGCGGACTCCATTGCCGCCATTTGCGCCGCCAGCTCCCTGGCTTTCTCCCGCGCGCGCACCCACGCGTCCTCGGCGAGCAACCCGTCCCTCACCAGCTTCTCGCTGCGAGCCGCTTCGTCCTGAGCCTGGGTGAAGCTCGCGCGCGCCGCCTCCAGCTCGCCGACGGCCCGCTCGGTCGCAAGGCGCAGCGCCGCATCGTCCTGCCGGGCGAGGATCTCGCCCTCTCTCACCTGCTGACCGGCTCCGACGAACAGCGCTGCCAGCGGCGCCGCGATGCGGGCACGCAGGGTCGCGCGCTGGTCCGAGTCCACCCTGCCGGTCGCGTACACCGCGGTGACGACCCGGCCCGACCCGACCCTGGCCAGCGTGACCTCCCGGCCCCTCCACGATTTCCAGAGCACCCTCCCGAGCACGCCGCCCATGATCAGCACCAGGGCCACCAGCACCAGCCAACGTCTCATGCGCTTTCCTTTCTCCTCTCGTCACCGACCAGGAGCCCGTCGAGCAGGCGGAGCACGCGGTCGCTGCGCGCCGCCCATTCGGGATCGTGGGTCACGACCAGGATCGTCTGGCCCAGGCCGCGGTTCAGCTCGCGGAAGAGACCGTATACCGCGCGGGCGTTGGCACTGTCGAGGTTGCCGGTTGGCTCGTCCGCCAGCAGGAGGCGCGGGTGGTTCACCAGCGCCCGTGCCACCGCCACCCGCTGCTGCTCACCGCCGGAGAGCTCGTTCGGGAGCTTTGCCGTGTGGTCCGCAAGACCCACACGACCGAGCAACTCAGCGCCCCAGGCACGGTCCGAGCGCGAGCGGCCGCCTCCGCGCGCCCACAACGGCATCAGAACATTTTCGAGCGCCGAAAACTCCGGGAGCAGGAAGTGAAACTGGTAGACGAAACCGATCAACCGGTTGCGCAGCCTCGCAAGAGCGTCGTCGTTCACCCGCGCCAGGTCCTCGCCGACGATCTCAACGCTTCCCGCGTCGGGGTGGTCGAGCCCCCCGAGCAGGTAGAGCAGGGTGGATTTCCCCGAGCCGGACGGTCCCACGAGCGCGGCGAACTCGCTCTCGCCGATCTCCAGGTCGATCCCGCGCAGGACCTCCCTCGCCGCTGCGCCCTGCCCTAGCCGGCGCACCAGTCCGCGCGCCACCAGCACCGCAGGCCGTTCACGCACTTCCACGGAGGACCTCCACCGGGACCACGCGCACGGCGCGCCGGACCGCGACCAGCGCAGCGAGCGCCGAGATGACGAGGGCCGCCGCGCTGATGATGACGTAGTAACGCGGGTCCTTGGCGAGGAACAGCTCGGTGTACGCCAGGACCGCGCCTTCGCGCGGGGCGAAGCGGATCGGAAAGGCGGTGAAGTAGGCGATCACGCTGGCCGCGACCCCGCACCCCACAGCCGCCCCCGCACCGCCCAGCAACACGCCCTCCAGCAGGAACACGCCCCGCAGCGCAGAGCGAGAAAACCCGAACGACCGCAGGATCGCGATGTCGCGCTCCTTGTCGAGGATGATCGTGGTGAGCTTGTTGGCGATGCCGAGCCCGGCTACGACCAGCACGAACCCGGTGAGCAGGTAGGTCGTCATGCCGATCATGCGGAAGAGCTTGAGCGACGCCTCGCTCGCCTCTTCCCAGGTCTCCACGCGGTGTCCCGTGACGGCCTGCAGCCGGCGGCGGATCGCGCCCAGGTTGGTGAGGGCGGCCGTGCGCACCCGGATCTCGGTCCCCTCGTCCGGACCCCACCCGGCCAGGCCCTGAGCCACCGACAGGTTGACGAAGGCGGTCCCCTCGTCGGTGGCGCCCAGACCGGTGGCGATGATTGCGACGACATCCAACTCGCGTCCGACGCCGGTGTCGCCAACCGCCACCATGCGGTCGCCGACCTGCACCCCCAGCCTGTCGGCCAGCTGGACACCCACCACCGCGCCGTCGCGCCGCCTCTCCAGCCCGTCCCATCGTCCCGCCACGACGCACCGCGGCAGCTCGGTGACCGTGCCCTCCGCGTGCGGGTCAAGGCCGACCAGCGTCGCCGGCTCGGCGATCGTCCCGAACGAGAGCACGGCTGGCGCGCCTCCCGCCACCGAAGCGCCCTCCACGCCCTCGACCGCGCGTATCCGCTGGGCGAGGGCCGGTGCCCCTCGCACCGTGGGCCGATCGTCCGGGACTGGAGGCCGCGTCAGCTGCACGATCTCTCCGGCGTGTTCCCGCCGGAGCTGCTCACGTGCAAGGTTGACGTCGAGGCGTTCGGGGAGCACGGTGAGCAGCGGCGAGACCCGGATGAGACGCTGGGTGAAGAACACCACCAGACCGTCCATCATCGACACGGTGAAGATGAAGACCGCCACGCCCACGGCGACGCCCGCGATGGTGAGGGCGCTCTGGCGCGGGCGCGACGACAGGTGGCGCCAGGCGAGGCGTGGGACCTCCCTCATCCCCCGACTCGGATCCTCACGTCCACCGCCACGCAGCCGTTGCCCTCGTCCATCACCAGCAGTGGGTTGATGTCACACTCGACGATCTCGGGATGGGCTGCCGCCAGGGCCGCGAGCCGGAGCAGTGCCTGCTTCAGGGCCGCGCGGTCGCCCGCCGGCTGGCCGCGGAACGGGCCCAGGAGGCGGACGCCTTTGAGCTCACCCAGCATCTCGTCCGCGTCGCGAGCGGTGATCGGGGCGACCCGGAAGCTGGCGTCCCGCCACACCTCCACCGCCACTCCGCCCATCCCAACCATCACGAGCGGGCCTACGGCGGGGTCTCGGGTGATCCCGATGATCGCTTCGCGGCCGCCGCAGACGTGCCTCTGCACGAGGAACCCATCGGCTTCGATGTCACTCTCCGCGAGGCGCCCGACCATCGCCTCGAACGCTGCAGCCGCCGCTGTCTCATCGGCCAGGCCGACCGCGACCGCACCCGCCTCGCTCTTGTGAACGAGCTTGTCCCCGAACGCCTTGAGCACGAGAGGGTAGCCGAGCGCTCGGCCGGCCCTGGCAAGCTCGGCACGCGTGGCGATCGCTCGCCAGGGCGCGACCGGGATCCCGGCCTCCTCGACCAGAGCGAAGGCATCTTGCGGCGACAGGTAGCCGCCGCGGGCGCGCTCGATCGCCGCGCTGCGCTTCATCACCGGCGCGGGTTCGGCGACTGACCGTGTCATCCGTTCACCGTGAGCGGCCAGCCCCGCGAGCGCCTCGACGGCGGCTTCGGGGTAGCGGAAGAGCGGGGGAAGCCCCCCGATGCCGTGCGCCTCGGGGAAGAAACGAGAAGCGGTCATGAACACCGAGAGAACCGGCTTGTCCGCAGGGGGCCTTGCGGCCGCGATGCCGCCGGCGATCTGGAGGGGCGTGACCATGATCGGTGTGACCGTGATCGTGAGCGCGGCATCCACCCCGGGATCGGCGAGGGCAAGCTCGATCGCCTGGCGGAAGTTGTCCGGGGTCGCCGATGGCAGCATGTCCACCGGGTTGCCCACCGCCGCCTCCGGCGGAAGAAAGCCGCGCAACGCGTCCTCGGTTGCCTTCGAGAAGGTGGCCAGGGTCAGCCCGTGGTCGGCGAGGGCGTCGGTGGCGGCGATCGCCGGCCCTCCGGCGTTGGTGACGACGGCGACCCGCCGTCCCCGGGGCGGCGGCGCCGAGGAGAACGCGAGCGCGAGGTTGAACATCTCCTCCAGCGTCCGGGCGTGGGTGACTCCCGTCTGGGCGAGCAGAGCGTCAACGGCGGTGTCCCCGGCCGCGAGTGCACCCGTGTGAGATGAGGCCGCACGCTGACCCGCGGCCGTCCGCCCGCCCTTAAACACCACGATCGGCTTCGAGCGCACGATCCGGGAGGCGAGTTCGAGGAAGCGCTGCGGACTGGGGAGCGCCTCCAGGTACAGCATGATGGCTCGCGTCCCGTCGTGGTGCTCCCAAACCTCGAGCAATTCGGTGACGTCCACGTCCGCGCTGTTGCCGAGCGACACGAACTGCGAGAACCCGAGGCCGACCTCGCGCGCGGCTTCCAGCACCGCGACGCCCAAAGCGCCCGAGTGGGAGGCGAAGGCCACGTTGCCCGGCAGCGCCGGCGCCGGCGTGAACGAGGCATCCATGCGTACGTCGGGGTCGGTGTTGATCAGACCCATGCAGTTGGGGCCGATCATCCGAATCCCCGCGCCGCGCACGCGCTCGAGAACGCGTCGCTCGGCCTCCGCGCCCTCTTTCCCGGCCTCCCGGAAACCGGCGGTGATCACCACCACGCCCTTGACGCCGACCTCGAGGCACTCGTCAATCGTCCCCAGCACTGCGGCCTTCGGCACCATCACCACCGCGAGGTCGAGGGCTTCGGGGACCGCCCGAAGGCTCGGATAGCACTTGAATGGGCCCGTCGTCTCCGCACGTGGGTTGATCGGGTAAACCGCGCCGGTGAAACCGGCGGCAACGAGATTGCCCAGCAACCTTCCGGAGAGCGACTCGGCGCGGGAGGAGGCCCCCACCACCGCGAGGGACCGCGGCCTCAGGATGGCTTCCAGCGAACCCGGCACGGGCACCTCCGCTGCCGCAGGATCGTAGCACGCTGTCAGACAGACATCAGGCGGAGGCAGCGCAAACCTCAGACCTTGGAGGGCGTCCTGGGGAACGCTGGACCCTTCGTATCGCGAGGAAGCAGGACCCAGACACGCTCGTCGGAGGCCCGGATCGTCACCGGCAGGAACCCGGCGGAATCGCCGTCCAGCTGATAGGGGATACCGTCTCCGCCCTCGAAGCGAACCTGCCGCGCCGCGCACCGCTTCACGCCCTTCATGCGGAGGTGGCGCCCCGAGGGGATGGAGAAGAAGAACGGAACTACCGCCGTCCGGCCGTGCCTCGTCAGGGTCACCACCTCGAGACCCGGCGCGAACGGATCAGCACCCGGCGTTGCGGCAAAGGGGCCGGCGTAGGAGCGGGCGTTGCCCGCGATGCACCACGAGGCCTCGAACCTCTCGCCGTCGATGGTCACCGTGAACTGGGGCAGGTTGCCCCGCAGGAACTCGAGGACCGCCTGTGCCGTGATCCCCACCTTCCCACCTCGCAGCTTGAGGAACGGTGGCAGGTTGGTGAGGATGAGCGCGTCCGGCCCGGCCGAAACCATCAGGAGGAACAGCTGTCCGGCGTCGGTGCGCCCGACCGCCATCGAACGGCGCTCCCCCTCGAGCTGTTGGATAAGGGCCCGCTCGGGGTCGCGCGGGATCCCGAGCTCGTAGGCCAGCACCGAGGTCGTGCCCCCGGGCAGCGCCAGCAGAGCCGTCTCGGTGCCCACCAGGCCGCGTGCGGCCTCGTTGTACGTCCCGTCGCCCCCCCACACGCCGAGCACCGGAAAGCGCTCTCGCGCCGCGCGTGCCGCCAGCTCGCTCGCGTGGCCGGGCTCCCGAGTCGCCCACCACTCCAACCGCATGCCGCGCTCGGCGGCCAGACGCTCCAGCCGCTCGCGCGGCAACCGGGTGCGCCCGCCCCGTGCCACCGGGTTCACGATCACCGGAAGGGTGGTCACGCGCCCTCCGGAGGGAAGAGCTCCTTCTGGTCGGCGCTGATCGCCGGATAGCCCAGGTGGCGACGCGCCCGGGCCGTCACCACCCGACCCCGCGGCGTGCGCTGCAGGAACCCGAGCTGGAGCAGGTAGGGCTCGTAGATGTCCTCGAGGGTGCCCTCGTCCTCGCCCAGGGTCGCGGCGAGCGCCTTCAATCCCACGGGCCCGCCCCGGTAGTGCTCGATCGCCGTCACCAGCAGCCGGCGGTCGAGCTCGTCCAACCCGAAGCTGTCCACCTCGAGCCTCTCCAGACCGTAGCGCGCGGTGTCCACCGAGATGGCGACCTCTTTACGGGCGTGGGCGAAGTCGCGCACGCGCCTGAGCAGCCGGTTCGCCACGCGCGGCGTTCCCCTTGCGCGCCGGGCGATCTCCGATGCGGCCCCGTCCTCGACCGGGATCTCGAGCAAGCCAGCGGAGCGCCGCACGATCGCGGTGAGCGCGTCGGCACCGTAGAAATCCAGCCGGTGCACGATACCGAATCGGTCCCGCAGCGGCGGAGCCAGCAACCCGGCGCGCGTGGTTGCGCCCACCAGCGTGAACGGCGGCAGCGGCAGGCGCATGGTGCGCGCGGCCGGCCCCTGCCCGACCACCAGGTCGAGGGTGAACTCCTCCATCGCCGGGTAGAGGATCTCCGCCACGGTCGGGGCGAGACGATGGATCTCGTCCACGAAGAGCACGCCGTGCGGCTCCAGATTGGTCAGGATCGCGGCGAGGTCGCCCGCCCGCTCCAGCACCGGGCCGGAGGTGACCTGCAGGCTCACTCCCATCTCCGCCGCGATGATGTGGGCGAGCGTGGTCTTGCCGAGGCCGGGCGGCCCGAACAGGAGGACGTGGTCGAGGGATTCAGAACGCGAGCGCGCTGCGGTGATGAACACGCCGAGGTTGGCGGTGACCTTCTCCTGCCCGATGTACTCGGCGAGGGACCGCGGGCGCAGGCTCTCCTCGAAGCGGGCCTCGGCCGGATCGCGGGTCGGGGTCAGGACATGCTCTTTCACGCGTCTATCTTACGCTTCCGATCTGCCACCCGGGCTTGTGGCCTGAGACTTGAGGAGAGTCAAGAAGGGCCAAGCGCAAGGCTCAGTTTCTACTCAAGCCCCAAGCCTCGAGCCGTGCGGTGGTGTGGGCGGCGACCCTAGCGGACGAGGGCCTGCAGCGCTCGGCGGAGGAGCTCGGACAGTTCCATCCCAGGTTCCGCTCGCAGCAGATCGCCCACGGCCTCGTCGGCCGCCCGGACCGGGTACCCGAGGTTGACCAGGGCTGACACTGCGTCCTCCCGCGGTGTTGCGCCGGTGGGTCGCGTCGCGGACGCGAGTTTGCCCTTCAGTTCGACGATCAGCCGTTCGGCGGTGCGCCTCCCGATGCCGGGCACCGCCGCGAGGCGCCGCCACTGCTCCGCCTCCACCGCCGCGCCCAGGTCGTCGGGCGTCAGACCGGAGAGCAGCGCCAGCGCCGTCCGTGGTCCGACTCCCGAAACTCCCAGGAGTAGGCGAAACACATCGCGCTCGCGACGCGACGGAAACCCGTAGAGGGAGAACTGGTCCTCGCGAACGTGGGTGTGCACGTGCAGCGTCGCCCGCTCACGCCCCACGAGAAGCGGGTGAGCGGACACCGGCAGGTGAATCTCGTACCCCACGCCGCCGGCCTCCAGCACCACCAGGCCCGGCTGCAGGTCGAGGATCCGCCCCTCCAGGTGACCGATCATCCGCGTTTCGGCTTGAAGCGGTCCACGACCTCGGGGTTGACGACCACGGGGTTGCTCCGCCTGGCTTCCGCGAGCAGCGCGGCGATCACGCGGTTCAATTCCTCCTTGGCCATGCTGTCGCGCAGCGCGGCTTTCTCCTTCGCGTAGGCCTGCGGGTCAAACGGCTTCGTCGAGGTGATGCGCGCAACGGCAACACCGCGCTCCCCCACAGTCACGACCGGCGTGAGCGTGTTGGCGGAGGTCGCGAACACCGCGTCGTCCACGGCGCGGGAGACCCCAACGACCGGGATCGAGGCGCCCCTGCGGTGGTCAGCCACCGTCTGGACCGTGCCTCCCAGGCCCGCCGCCTGAGGACCGAGTGGGCCCGCGGCGAGGACCGAGCGCTTCGCCTCGAGATCCTTCCGGAGAGCCTCGAGCCCCTTCTCGCGCTTGACCGCCTCGCGCGCCTCGTCCTTGGCCTCCTCGAACGGCGTGACTCCGGCGGCCCGAGCCTTTGCAACCCGGTACACGATCCACCCCCGCGTGCTGCGGCGCGGTCCGCCCACGAACCCCTCCTTGGCGCCCGCGATCTCGGTCAGCAGCTCGGGATCACGGCCGATGCCAGGGATCTCGCCTTCCTGGGAGAAGAATGGGGTCACGTTCGAAGTCACGACGTCATCGGCAAGCGCGTGCCACTGTGCATCGGTGGTGAGCTTGGCGGCGTCGATCTTCTCGCGCAGCGCGGTCGCGCGGCGGTTCCCCTCCGCATCGGCCAGGCCCTCAAGCAGCTTCTCCTTGATCGTCTCGCGCACCTCCGCGAGCGACCGCAAGCCGCCCGGCCTGCGCCCCTCCGCCTTGAGGATGTGATACCCGAATTCGCTCTTGACCGGCTCGGACACCGCCCCCGGGGCGAGTTTGAACGCCGCGTCCTCGAACTCCTTGACCATTCGGCCGCGCGCAAACCAGCCCAACTCGCCGCCGGAATCCTTGCTCCCCGGGTCCTCGGAGTACTGCTTGGCGAGAGCCGCGAAATCTGCGCCGCGTGCGGTCACCTTTGCGTACACGTCCTGTGCGCGTTTCAGCGCATCCTTCCAGCCCGCATCGTCCTGGGTTTTGGGGCGAATCAGGATGTGACGTGCGTTCACCTCTTCCGGCTGCTCGAACTCCTTCTGGTGGCTCGCGTAGTACTCGGCGATCTGCGCGTCCGTCACGGTGAGCGTGCGCTTCAGCTTGGCGTCGTCGACCAGCAGGTAGCGCAACTGCCACTGCGCCGGATGCGAGAAGCGGGTCTGATGGCCATCGTAGAACGCCTTGACCTCGGCGTCCGTGGCCGACAGGCCAGCCGGCTCCCGAGTCGCCGGGACGAAGAGCAGCTCGAACGAAGCGCTTTCGTTGCGGCGGCGGTACTCCTGCTCGACGTCGGCGTCAGGGATCATGATGCCTGCAGCCAGCGCCTCCTGGACCTTGTCCAGGATGATCTCCTGACGCAACCCATCCTCGAACTCCTCCGGGCTGGTCTGGTTGGCACGCAGGATGCGCCCGTAGAGGTCCTCGCCCACGAAGCTCCCGTCGCTGCGCTTGAACGCAGGGAAGGACATAATCTTGTCGAGGAGCTCCTGGTCGGTGACCCCGAGCCCCATCTTGCGGGCCTCGTCGAGCAACAGGTACCGGTCCACCATGTTCTGGATCGTCATGGACGCCAGGTCGAGCTGGTCGCGGATCTTGTCGTACTGCTCGCCGTACATCGAGCGGTAGCGCTGCTCGGTGTTGCGCATCTCCTTGAGGAACTGCGCCTCCGAAATGCTGACGCCGCCCACCCGCGCGGCAAGGCCTGCCAGACCGCGCCGGCTGGCCCGGCCCGTGCCCCAATCAACGAAGATGAAGAAGACGAACAGGAAAACGACGAACCACAGGATCCACTTGAGGTGCTTGAACTGGTCACGCAGGGTCTTGAGCATTCCGAGGCCTCCGTCGCCCCAAAGGCAGAGGATTCTAGCCCACGGCCTGCCCATGAGCAAGTTGCACGGCGCCCGCTGGTTGCGTTCCCAACAGGGGGAATGCTAAGGTTGATCGGGCCCGATAATGCGACCGACGCCGCCCCGCCAACCCTCCCGACGCTTCGAACTCGACTGGGTGGTCGTCTCAGTCGCCGGCTTCAAGCGTTGGGGCCTGCTGGTGTTCTTCCTGGTCCTGGCAGGCGGCGTCCTGGCAAGCGTCCTCTACTTCATGCACGAGCCACCGGAAAAGAGGGCTCAGCGAGCGCTGCGCCGAGCCACAGCCGCGCAGGAGGAGGTTCGCCGGGCGGGTTTTTCGGAGAACCTTGCCGGCGAGTTCGAGCAGGCCTCCCGGCTCCTCACGGAGGCCCGTTCCGACTTCGATCGCAAGGATTACCCCGCATGCGAGGCGCGTGCCGAGGACGCGCAACAGCGGTTTGACCTGCTCGGTGGCCTCGCCAACCGGGACTTCGTGGGGAGCGGTCAGGTCATCGGCCTGCACGGAAAGGTCGAGGTTCAGCGCGCCAACCAGACGAAGTGGGAGAAGGCTCGCGAGAAGCAGCCCCTCTACAACGGTGACTTCATCAAGACCGGGCCGGACTCCACGGCTGAGGTGATCTTCTCCGACAGCACCGTCTACCGGGTGGGACCCGATTCGCTCCTCGAGGTCCACCGCGAGGCGCGCACCGGTCGCGAACCCTCCGCCGGCGAGGTGAAGGTCAAGGTCGGGCAGGTCAACGTCTACACCGCCAGCAACCCTTCCTCCGTGGTGACGGACGTCGTTCGGGCCGATGTCGAGCGTGATAGCCGCGTCGGGGTCGAGGTGGCCGAGGATAGCGCCACGCTCGTCGCCGCTTACGCCGGCAAGGCACGCGTGACCGGTTCGGGGGGGCAGAGCATTGACCTCGGCACGCGACAGGCGGTGAACGCCGCGCCAAGTGGCACCCTCGGAGAACAGCGCGCGGTGCCCGATCCCCCGGTCGCTGAGAAACCTGCGGCCAACGCTCTCGTCAACCTCGACACCTCGGACCGCGTCGAACTCAGCTGGCGCCCGGTGGCCGGTATCACAGGTTATGAGCTGCAGCTGAGTCGTTCCAGGGTCTTCACGACGTCGAACATCGAGTTCACCAGCCGCCGAAACGTGAACCAGGCCATCGTGAAGGTCCTCAAACCCGGCACCTACTACTGGCACGTCGCCGCTCTCGGTACCGAGCGCCTGCGCTCCGAGTGGAGCCCGCCGCGCGCCTTCAAGGCGTACGCCGGACCCCGGGTCGAGGCCCTCACCGACACGACGCCCCCGAAGCTCGAGGTCGAGAGACCGACGCAGATGGGCAATTTCTTCCTGGTGCAGGGGGTCACCGAGCCCGGCGCCACGGTGACGGTGAACGGCGAGCCTGTCGACGTTGCCGGCGACGGGACGTTCAAGAAGACGGTCGCGCTCACCCGCGAGGGGTGGAACACGATAGTGATCCGCGCCACCGACCCGGCGGGAAACACAACCGAGGATCGCAAGACGGTGCGCGTGGAGGGTGAGTAGAAAATATGGGCTTTGCGTCGCTTCTATCGATTTTCTCCTCTGACCTTGCCATCGACCTCGGAACCGCGACGACCCTGGTCTACACCCGCAACCGAGGGATCGTTGTCTTCGAACCCTCCATCGTCGCGGTCAACCGCGTCACGAACCGGGTGGAGGCCGTCGGCCAGGCCGCCAAGGACATGCTTGGGAAGACCCCCGGAAACATCACTGCCATTCGGCCGATGAAGGACGGCGTGATTGCCGACTTCGAGGTCACCGAGAAGATGCTGGAGTACTTCATCCGAAAGGCGCACGGGCGAAACCTGTTCGTGCGCCCCCGCATCGTGATCTCGGTCCCCTCGGAGATCACGCCCGTCGAGAAGCGCGCGGTGAAGGACTCCGCGCTGCGGGCGGGCGCAAGTGAGGTCTATCTCATCGAGCAGTCGATGGCGGCGGCGATCGGCGCCGAGCTTCCGATCACCGAGCCGACCGGAAACATGATTGTGGACATCGGCGGGGGGACCACGGATGTGGCCGTCATATCCCTCGCCGGGATCGTGTACTCGCGGTCCGTGCGCGTGGCGGGCAACGAGATGGACGAGGCGATCATTTCGTACATCAAGCGCAAGTACAACCTGCTGATCGGGGAACGTACCGCCGAAGCGATAAAGATCGAGCTCGGCAACGCATGGCCGGGCACCGATTCCCGCACCGTAGAGGTCAAAGGCAGAGACCTCGTCGAGGGAATCCCGAAGACTCTCATGATCAACGACGAGGAGATTCGCGAGGCACTGGCCGAGACCGTCAACACCATTGTCGACGCCGTGCGGACCGCGCTCGAGCGCACTCCGCCTGAGCTTTCCGCAGACATCATCGACAAGGGCATCGTGCTGGCCGGAGGCGGCTCGTTGTTGCACAACCTCGACCAGCGCCTCCGCGAGGAGACGGGCATTCCGGTTGCCCACTGCGACGACCCGGTCTCGGCGGTGGTCCGCGGCACTGGAAAGATGCTCACCGACATGGCGCTCCTCAAGAAGATCGCCATCGATTGACGTGGTCCAGCTAAGGCTCCGCCCTGACCTCGCCATTGTTGTCGTGTGCATCGGGCTCTACATAGGCTCGGCGGCCCAGGCGCGATCCCCTCTCGGCGGCACGGCGCTTTCGGTGGCGGTCGCGACGATCGCCGCACCGGCCGTGGCGGTCGGCAACGCTGTGGGTGCGGCCTGGCAACTCTTCTGGACCGGCCAGAGGGACCTCCGTAGCACGCTGGCGGAGCTACGCAAGTTGCGGCTCGAGAGCGCCGAGTTGCGGCGCAACAACCAGCTCCTCAGCGCGGAGGTGACCGCGCTGCGGCAGGGTTCGCGCCTGCTCGCGGCATACCCTTCGCTCGCGGAGCGGTCCGTGCTTGCCCGCGTAATCGCCCGCGATCTGCCCCGCACTCACACTCTGCGGCTCGATCGAGGCTCGCGTGACGGGATCCACGTCGACGGGCCGGTTCTGGGCGAGGGTGGCCTGGTGGGCAGGGTCGACCAGGTGCTGGAACACTCGTGCCGTGTTCAGCTCCTCAGCCACCCGGCGGCTGCAGCGGCAGCCGCAGTCGCCGGGGTGCAGCAGGAGGCCCTGCTGGTAGGGGGCGATCAGCCGCGTCTCACCGGCCTGTCCCCTTACACCCAGGTACCACTCGACTCCCCCATCCTCTCAACCGGATCCGAGGGAATCTACCCGCCGGGCCTCGTCTTCGGCACGACGCTGGAAGCACGCAACGACGGTCTCTTCACGGTTGTGCCGGTTCGGCTCGCCGCAAACGCCGCCGAGGTGACCGTGGTCCTGGTGCTGGCGCCTACCGTGCGAGGCGCGCCGTGAAGCTCGCGGTTGCCTTCGTCGTCGCGCTTCTCCTCCAACTCGGGCTCACGGCAAGCCACCTGTGGTGGGTCCTCCCGGCCTGCCAGCCCCTCCTGCTCGTCGTGGTGGCCGCGGCCCGGCGCCTCGACCCCGTGGGCGTGGCCTGGTACGGCCTCGCAGCGGGCCTGGTGTCGGACGTACTCAGCCAGCGTATCATCGGGCCCGGGGGCATCGGCGGCGCGGTGGCCGGGTTCGTCGTGGCCTCTGTCGTGCGTCGGTTCGAAATGGAGGGCCCACTGTACTGGATCGTCGGGTCCCTGCTGGCCTCAGCCTGCAGTGATCTGACCTGGATGCTGGTGGCGGCGACCCTCGGGGTGCAGCCGGATCACGGGCTCTCGGGCGTGCTCGCGACCGTCGCGATGACCGGGGCAGCCGGCCTGGCGGTCGCAGCAGCAGAAAGGGCGCTCCGCGCTTGGCAGTCCCCGGCCCGCCGCCGGAGGCGCGTCCTGCGCAGGCTATGACCTTCGTCCGCGATGACCTCCGCCCGGTGCAACGCAGGGCCGCCGCCATGCTCGCCGTGACCGTGGTGGCCCTGGCCACCTTCATGGTGCGCCTCTGGGTACTACAGGTCGTTCAGGGGCAACGGTGGCGGGAAGCCGCCGAGAACAACCGCCTGCGTCGCCTTCCCCTGGAAGCGCCGCGGGGAATGGTCAAGGACGTGCGCGGTGAGGTCATCCTCGACAACCGTCCCGCCTACCAGCTCCTCCTGTTCCCCGAGGAGATGAGCGATCCCACGCGCACCGCTGCCTTCCTGACTCACCTCGAGATCGCCCCGGCAGACGAAGTAAGAGCCCGCCTCGAAAAAGCACGCCGCACCTCGCACCTGCCCTCCGTGATCGCCGACAACCTCACGTGGCCCCAGGTCGCGGCGATCGCAGCCCACGCTGCCGAGTACCACGAACTCGAGATCCACCCGGCCACCCGCCGTTCGCTGCCACCCGGCGCAACCGTTGCACACGTCGTCGGGCAGCTCGGCGAGGTCTCGCCGGAACAGCTGGTGGAGAGGCCCGATCTTCGCCCGGGGCAACTCGTGGGCCGCTCCGGGCTCGAGCGTGCCTATCAGGACGTCCTCGGAGGTACGCCGGGAAATCTCGTCGTCGTGGTGGATGCGCTTGGAAAGCAGGTCTCGGCGCTGTCCGAGGAGCCCCCGGTCGCGGGGCGCCCGCTCGAGGTGACCATCGACCTTGCCCTGCAACGGGAGGCGGTTGCGGCAATGTCCGGCCAGGTCGGCGCGGTGGTGGCGCTTGACCCCCGCGATGGCGCCGTGCGCGTCCTTCTCTCGCAACCGGCGTTCGACCCGGAGCTGTTCGCCGGACATCTCGAGCCGGCTCGCTGGCACGAGCTGATCAGCGATCCGCTCAACCCCCTGCACGATCGCGCCCTGCAGGCTCTCTATCCGCCAGGTTCGACGATCAAACCGCTGTTCGCCACCGGGGCGCTGAAGGACGGGATCCGGACCCCGTTCGACACCGTCTACTGCACGGGGGCGGTGAGCATCTATGGACACCCCTACCGGTGCTGGCAAGCCGGTGGGCACGGGCGGATGGCGATCGAGCAGGCGATCGAGCAGTCGTGCGACACCTACTTCTACTACGTGGCCCGAGACGCCGGCATCGACCGGCTGGCGTCCTGGGCGCGCATGTTCGGTCTCGGGAGCCCAACCAGGATCGAGCTGGGCGGAGAGAACCCCGGCCTCGTCCCCGATGATTCGTGGAGCCGCCGGGCGCGCGGCCAACCGTGGTACGGGGGTGAGACGATCTCGGTCGGGATCGGCCAGGGTCCCATCCTGGTCACCCCGCTCCAGCTCGCGGTCGCCTATGCGGCGTTGGTCAACGGCGGCAACCTCGTGCATCCCCACCTCGTGCCGGGCAAGGGAGGCGCACCCCAGCCAATCGGTCTGCCGCTCGAGGCCCTGGCGCACGTTCGGAGTGGCATGGAGAGGGTGGTGAACGGCGAGAGAGGCACGGCACGCCGCCTGGGCAACCTCCCGGTTCGGTTTGCCGGCAAGACCGGCACCTCTCAGGTAATGCGCAAGAAGGAAGGCGTCAAGTGGTACGAGTTGCCGTGGGAACAACGCCACCACGCGTTGTTTGTCGGCTTTGCGCCGGTCGATGAGCCCCACCTTCTCGTGTGCGTCGTCGTCGAGCACGGTGGTGACGCCGCCTCCGTGGCCGCTCCCATCGCGGCGCGCATCATTCAGCGCGCCTTCGGGCCAAACGCCGGGGAGGGAGACGTCACCGCAACGGTGCCTCCCATCTGGCAGAACACCTCCCTGCCGCCGCCCCCGTCGCCCGGGAGCGAGACCGGCGTGGCGGGAGAGACCGTGCCTCCGACTGCAGCGCTGGAACCTGCCCACCCCGCAAACCGCGCGGAGGGTCGCCCACCGGTGCACGCCGCAACCACGTCGCAGGCCCCGCCGACCCGCCGATGAGACGCTTGGACCCCTGGCTGCTGATCGCCGTGCTGGCAATCGCCGCGTGCGCCTTCCTTGCGCAGAGCTCGACTGCCAAGGCCCTTGCAGCCCCGGGTCACGCCAACCGTCAA